>CAXUGD010000264.1:0-5011 GCA_964250355.1 uncultured Acetobacteraceae bacterium
GAGGTGTCCGTGTTGCACGACAGGCTGACCCTGACGCCCCGGCGCGCCACCAGCGTCTGGTACGGGGCGACCAGCGAGTCGAACACGGTGGTGTCGCGCGCCGGGTCCAGCACCTGGACCTGGCCGTCCAGCCGCATGCGCAACCCCATCTCGCGCACCCGCCGCGCGATCTCGTCACGCCGGCCCAGCAGCACCGGCTGGGCCAGGCCGTCATCCACCACCGTCTGCACGGCGCGCAGCACGCGCTCATCCTCGCCCTCCGTGTAGAGCACGCGCGCGGTCTGCTTGCGCGCAGCTTCGAACACCGGCCGCATCAGCTGGCCGGAGCGGAACACGAAACGTTCCAATTCGCCGCGGTAGGCATCGAAATCGGCAATGGGGTGTTGCGCCACGCCGCTGTCCATGGCGGCGCGCGCCACCGCCGGCGCCACCTGCAGGATCAGCCGCGGATCGAAAGGTTTCGGGATGATGTACTCGGGCCCGAACACCGGTGCCTCGCCGCCATAGGCGCGCGCCACCACCTCGCTGGCCTCCATGCGCGCCAGCTCCGCGATGGATTCCACGGCGGCCAGCTTCATCGCCTCGTTGATGGTGGTGGCGCCCACGTCCAGCGCGCCGCGGAAGATGAAGGGGAAGCACAGAACGTTGTTGACCTGGTTCGGATAGTCGCTGCGGCCGCTCGCCACGATCGCGTCCGGCCGCGCGGCGCGCACCAGCTCGGGCAGGATCTCCGGCTCCGGGTTGGCCAGCGCCAGCATGATCGGGCGCGGCGCCAGCAGCGGCAGCCATTCCGGCCGGAACACGCGCGAGGCGGACAGGCCCATGAAGATGTCGGCACCCTCGATCACCTCGGCCAGCGATCGCGCGTCGGTCTGCCGGGCGTAGCGCGCCATGTTCGGCGCCATGTCCGCGTCGCGCCCGGCATACACCACGCCGCGTATGTCGGTCAGCGTCACGCAGTCCGCGCGCAATCCCATGGCCACCAGCAGATCGACGCAGGCGAGTGCGGCCGCACCGGCGCCCGAGGTCACCAGCCGCACGTCGGCCAGTCGCTTGTCCTGCAGCACCAGCGCGTTGCGCACGGCGGCGGCAACGGTGATGGCCGTGCCGTGCTGGTCGTCGTGAAAGACCGGGATGCGCATCCGCTCGCGCAGGCGCTGCTCGATCACGAAGCATTCCGGCGCCTTGATGTCCTCCAGGTTGACCGCGCCGAAGGTGGGTTCGAGTGCGGCCACCACGCTGATGAACAGCTCGGGGTCCGCTGCGTCCACCTCGATGTCGAACACGTCGATCCCGGCGAACTTCTTGAACAGCGCCGCCTTGCCCTCCATCACCGGCTTGCTGGCCAGCGGGCCGATATTGCCCAGGCCCAGCACGGCGGTGCCGTTGGAGATCACGGCGACCAGGTTGGCGCGTGCGGTGTACTCGCGCGCCGCACTTGGATCGGCCGCGACGGCCTGGCTCGCGGCCGCCACGCCCGGCGAGTAGGCCAGCGCCAGGTCGCGCTGCGTCGCCATCCGCTTGGTGGGCTCGATCGCGATCTTTCCGGGGCGCGGAAGGCGATGGTAGTCGAGCGCCGCCTGCCGGAAGTCGTCATCCATCCTGTGTCCAATCAGCGCCTAAGATGAACGACGGCAAGCGATCACATCGAACCAACGACATTCTTTGACGTGTCGCCGGAGTTCTCTTCCGAGAACGTCGCGGGCGGCCAGAGATACGTAACGTCTCCTGCCGGACGGAGAAGCGATGCATCGTCCCCGACGATGTCGTCCCATTGCTGGTCTGTTCCGCGCCGCGTTACCCAGGCTGACAACACGGCATCGAACTCATGCCCGTTGATAGATTTCCTCATTTCCAAACGACTTTGCTGGCAGAACCAGTCGATAGCATCGGATAAGTCCCCATCCTTATATCGTAGTCCCCCCATCGCTGGAATAACCACCTTAGGATGCGTTTCATTCAGGGCAATTTCGGGCCAATGGTGGCGTAAGCGAATGGCCAAACTCATTCCACCAACGGCCATTGCCCCAAACAACCCGTTCGGACTTACTACGCTTTTCTTGGTTGCCGGATATGTTTTAATCAACCAGCGATCCGCTGGCCTCCAGCCGCTTGAACCATCGCTCCAGTGCAGCAGCGTGTCGATTCCTGCAGCTAATGGATGAGAGTACCCGCTCACGGATTTTGCCCATGCGATCGCTTCAGCAACACTGTTCACGGTGGTTGTGCGGACGGTAGCGTTCACCAACGAGGCAACGCCGAACTTTCCTTTGCCTCCGGGATCAAAGCCTAGAAACAAGCGATCATCCATTATCATAAGCGCCTCGGATCGGGGTCTGGGGCCGCGTAGCCCCAGCGGGGTCCGGGGGCAGAGCCCCTGGACTTGCCTTACTGCGTAACCTCCGGCCCCTTCACCACCTGCGTCAGCCCGTCCGGCCGGAGATACTTCACGAACGCCGCCCGCACCTGCTCCGCCGTCGCGTCGTAGTAGTGCTGGGCCGCCGTCTGGGGCGTGTCCAGCGGCAGCCCGATGTCGATCAGCCGCAAGTACAGCGCGCCCAGCGCATCCACGCTGGCGCGCTGCATCGGCAAGCGGCGCAGCATCTGTGCCTTGGCGCGTACCAGCTCCGCTTCGCTCACCAGGTTCGTCTGCAGGTCCTTGATGTCTTGGGCCACCAGCGCGCGGGCGCGGCCCACCTTGTCGGGGTCGGCGCCGAACTGCACGCTGTAGTCGCAGCGCGTGCGTGTCCATTCCAGCTGGCTTTCCACGCTATAGACGTAGCCGGTCTTCACCCGCAGGTCGCGGTACAGGCGCGACGAAAAGCCGCTGCCCAGCACGGTGTTGCCCACCATCAGCGGATAACGCCCGGGGTCGCTCACCATCAGCTGCACGGATTGCGCAAGCGCCACCGTGTCCTGCAGGTTGCTGGCATCGGGCACGTGCGCGGCCGTGGGCTTGTTCGGGCCGATGGCGGGCAGGTCGATGGCGGGTGCGGGTGCGGCGGCGTGCCAGGCGCCGAAATCGGCTTCCACCACGCGGCGCGCCCCCTCCGGCGTCACGTCGCCGGCAACCACGACGGTGGTCAGATCCGGCCGGTAGGCGCGGGCGTAATAGGCGCGCACGTCGTCCAGCGTCAGCGCCCCCATCGACTGCACGCTGGGCTGGCGCAGCGCGGGGTCGCCGGCCGGCACCACCGAATCCAGCACGGCGCGCTTGAACAGGTAGTCGGGCGAGTGCAGCAGCCCCGCCAAGCTCTGGGCGGCCTGCCGGCGCACGATGGCGAAGTCGGCCGGCGGAAAGGCCGGGTGCAGCTCGTTCTCCGCCAGCAGCGCCATGCCGTGCTCGAACTCGGGCGTCAGCACCTTCAGCGAGAAGCGCGAACCCGCCTGCTCCTGGGCGGCGATATCGTCCAGCGCCTTCTGGAACGCAATGCGGTCGTGCTTGTCCGTACCGTAGTCGAACAGCTTGCTCACCAGCTCAGCCACGCCGTCGCGGCCGGGCGGCTCCTCCATCTCGGTCACCTGGCGCACCTGGCCGAACACGCTGACGGTGCGGCCCACATGCTCGGGCAGCACGATCAGCCGCAAGCCGTTCGGCAGCACGCTCGCCTCCGGCACCGCCCCCAAGTCTGGCACGTGCAGCGCCGCCAGCGCGTCGGTTGCCCATTGCGGCAGCACCACCGGCTTGCTAGGGGCGCCGCCAAACGACTCTGCGCCGCCGAAGCCCTTGCCCGTCACCGGCTTGCCCGAGTCCTGCGGGGTCAGCGTGGCGGTCACTGCATGGTCCGGATCGAGCAGCGTGCGGGCCAGCCGGTTCACGTCCGCCACCGTCACGGCCTGGTAGGCATGGGCGATGTCGTCCGGCGAACTGGCCCCCTGGAAGGCTAGCGCGCGCGACCAGCTTTCGGCCAGCCCGGTGATGCTGTCGTTCTTGAAGGCGAGCTGGGCGACCTCCTGCCGCCGTGCTGCCTCGACCAGGTCGGGCGGCACGCCGTTCCGGGCGATGTCGGCCAGGATGCGGCGCATCTCGTCTAGCGCTGGCTTGGGGTCCTCGCCTTTCGGGAAGCCGGCGGCGGCGAGGGCGTAGCCGACATCGGCCTTCGGCTCGAAGGCGAACTGCGAGAACAGCGCGTGGCCCGCCGTCACCATGCCGTACAGCGCACCGCGCTCGCTGCCCAGCACGTCCGACAGGATGTCGGCCACCGCGAAGTCGGGGGAGGCCAGGCCGGGCATGCGGTAGGCGAGCGTGACCACGCCCACCGGCAGGTCCGTGGGCAGCGAGAGGGCTTTGGGCAGCACGGGGCTGGCGGTGAAGGACGCATGGGCCGGCACCGTGCGCCGCGGCACGGCACCGAAGGCAGCGCGCACCTGGTCGAGTGCGGCCTGCGGCTGCACGTCGCCGGCCACCACCAGGATCGCGTTGTTGGGCGCATACCAGCGGTCGTAGAAGCCGCGGAGCAGCTTGGCGTCGGTCTTGTCGAAGGAGGGGCGGGTGCCCAGCGCGTCGTTCTCGTACGGCGTGCCGGCGAACAGGATCGACTGCAGCTGCGACAGGTAGGTGTAGATCGGGCTGGACAGGTCGCGGCTCACCTCCTGCTCGATGGCGCCGCGTTCCTTGTCCCAATCGGCCTGGTCCAGGGTCAGCCCGCGCATCCGCAACGCTTCCACCCGCAGCGCCACGCCCAGATTGGCGGCCGGCACGGTGTAGAAATACTGCGTCACCGTCTCGGTCGTGTCGGCGTTGTAGTCGCCGCCCAGCAGCGACCCCAGCTCGCTCAACTGGTCGCGGTCCAGCCCGGCCGCCCCGTGGAACATCATGTGCTCCAGCGCGTGCGCGGTGCCGGGGAAGCCGGCCGGCGCGTCGTTGGAGCCGGCCAGGTAGTTGATCTCAGTGGTGACAACGGGGGCCAGGTGGTCGGGCACGATCACCACGCGCAGCCCGTTATCCAGCGTGGCGCGCAGCACGTCCTCCGGCACCGCGCCGGACGGTCCGGGGGCGGCGGCGCGGGCC
>CAXUGD010000265.1:0-5006 GCA_964250355.1 uncultured Acetobacteraceae bacterium
GTGCGCCCTCGCGCCTGACCGACGCGGTGCTGGCCGGCGCGCTGGGGCTGGTGGTGGCCTGGGCCGGGTGGCGGATCTTCACCTTTTGCGTGGCGGGCCACCTAGTGCTGGCCGATCTGGGCACGGCATTCCTGCTGGGCACCTACACGCTGGTGCGCGTGGTGATCCTGATGAGCCTCGCCACGCTCGTATGGGTGCCGCTGGGCGTGATCATCGGGCTGAACCCGCGCTGGGCCCGCGTGCTCGGCGGGGCTGCGCAGTTCCTGGCCGCGTTTCCCGCCAACCTGTTCTACCCGATCTTCGTCGTGGTCATCGTCAGCCACGCGCTGAACCCGGACATCTGGCTGACCCCGCTAATCATACTGGGCACGCAATGGTACATTGCGTTCAACGTGATCGCGGGTGCCGCCGCCTATCCGGGCGACCTGCAGGAGGCGGCGAAGAACTTCCGTGTGGGCGGCCTGCTGTGGTGGCGCCGGGTGATCCTGCCCGGCATCTTCCCGTATTTCGTGACCGGGGCCATCACCGCGTCAGGCGGCTGCTGGAACGCCTCGCTGCTGGCTGAGGTGGCCAGTTGGGGCACCACCACGCTGCGCGCCCACGGCCTGGGCGCCTACATCCAGGACGCCACCACTCGCGGCGACACCGCGCGCGTGCTGCTGGGCATGGTGGTGATGGCCGGGTTCGTTCTGACTTTCAACCGCCTGGTCTGGCGGCCGATGTACGCTTACTCGTCAAAACGGCTGAGGTTGTAGCGGGTGCGGAGCCTACGGCCTCGGCAGTGACACGATGCCTGCAACCGCCTTGCGGACAGTGCGCTTCTGGGTGGCACGGAGGAGCGGCACCATGGCCCACGAGAAGACGAAATCGGACAACGACACGAGCACGGCCCGGTCCGCCAAGGCAAAAAAGGCCGACGAGGTTCAGCAGGCCGGCAGTGCGCGCGCCGGCGCCGGCCATCCGCCGGTGCCCGAAGGCGGCCCGGCGCCCAAGCCGACCCACACGAAGGGCGAGCCGATGCCGGCGCGTTCGCGTGCGGCCGCCGAGGGAACCGGCGAGGCGGGCACCTCGAGCGCCACCGCCGGCAAGGCGGAGAAGGAAGCGGCGGCCCAGAAAGCCGCCTTGACGCAGGAGCAGCACGGGCGCGGCCATCGCAAGGGCGAGTAGCCGCCCGCGTTACCGAAGCAGGATCTCGACCCTGCGATTCTGCGGCTCGCGCCCGCCCGGCGCGGTCGGCACCAGCAGGTTGTTTCACCGTGGCCGGCGATGGCGATCTCGCCCGCCGGCACGCCGTCGCGCACCAGCTCGGCCTTCACGGCCGCGGCACGGCGGACGGAGAGCCGCTGGTTGTAAGCGGCCGTGCCGGACAGGTCGGTATAGCCATCCACCTGCAACTGCGTGGTGCCGCGCTGGCTGGATTGTGCGGCCTGCGCCACGATCTGGCGGGCACGCGCTGTCAGGTCGGCGCGGTCCCAATCGAAGAACACCAGGTAGGTGCGGGCGGCAGGCGGCGCAGGGCTGGCCACCGGTGGGGGCGGCGCCTGCGGCGGCAGCGGCGCGGGCGGCTGGAACAGGGCGTATCGGAAGCCCAGGACGATCTCGTGGTTGAAGTCGTTCCCGAAATGGCGATTGCCGGTGAAGGCAACTCCTTGCCTGTTCAAATAGAACGGGTGCGGATTGCCGGGAAAGTATATTGGCGGGCCTACGACCTCCTCACGACGGACATTGAGCTGAAAAGCTGGGAGGGGATCGAGCAGCCCGATGAAATGGTACTCGGTGGTGAACTACGGACCGGGCACCCACGGCAATGGCACAGCTACGCAGGCAGTCCCCTGGTAGGCGAACCCACCGACTGTCTGGTCATGAAAGCCGGCAGGTGGTGCGCCAGGCACGACAAACGGCGCTAAAGCGACGCCTTGAACAGACTGGTTGAAACCCTTGTGCTCTAACGCCATGCCTCCTGCGCCGACACCGACGTAAGGTTTTACTGGAAAGCCGAAGTCGGCATCATACTCTAGGCTGAAAACCTTCCTTTAATCCCAGCTCGGCACTCACGGCTTACGTCCCTACTTTCGTGTCAGCCTACAATTTTTCCATCACGGTAAGCGCTTACGCTGTAAGTGAGATTTTTTGTCAACCCAGGCGAAGAGAAAAAAGATCACAAAGGCTACGACAGAAATATACGGATAAAGGTTCTCTGTTATATTACTGTCTACATCTCTCACAGGATATCCGACACCTACAACTGTTCGGTAAGCATAGATAATGGCGGCAAAGCAAGCAACTTTGACGGCATCGAACATGTCGACCATATTAGAAACTGCTCCTAAGCCAGCGAGCAACACCCGAAGTAGCGCTACCAAGAAACCAGTTATTGGATACGCTAAAGTCCAGGCGAGCATGAGGGTCAGGATTGAATGAGAATGCCCCTTAGGCTTCATTACCGAGCCTACGTTCAATTTATCTGAAACGAAAGCTGTAGAGTGGCCCATACGCATAGCCGATTGCTACCCAGTTTAGTGTAGTGTTAAAACTGGGTGTTCCATAGTTACTGGAAAAAGCTGCGCCTAACCTTTTTGCGTCCCATGAGATTTACTCCTACGTGCCGGTGACACGCACCGGTCTTGGCTCAAGGTGCATGACACCTTGGACGTTAACAAAACCACCGTACTTGCGCTCAAACCCGCCCGCACGACGAGGCCGGTTGTCCAGCGGCAAGTCCTCCTGCGCACCACGCACTACATTACTAATATAATCACCTTCAACTTCAGCACGCAGCCCATTGCCCAGCCCGTAGCCGGCACTCACCTTGCCAGCAAAACCTGAATGAAAGGTGTAGATGACATTTTGGTCGAACCCGAGTGACGGCGCAGGTGCTACAATCTCGTTTTGCTGGAGATTTACACCGCCGCAAAGACTGACATATGGCCCGGCAACCGGCTGGGCCGCTGCCAATATCGGCAAACCCGCGAGCATCGATCCCATCCACAGCGCCCGTTTCGACATGCTGCACTCATACTAAGCAGCCGGACAATACCGGCAGCCGTGACGGACTAGACGCCCACAGAGGTCACCGCAAGCTCATTGCCGTCCCGACATGTCGTCGCCGGCGGTGCGTGACAATTTTGCCGAGATTGGCATGGCAACCAGCGTGATCAGCCCCAGCACCACCCACGCCACCGAGAAATCCGACAGCTCCGCGTGCGCGTGGTGCTGCACGGCGATCGAGGCGGCCAGCACCGCAGCCGCCATGCAGATGCCGGCACTCAGCATCAGCTGCTGGAATGTGGTGTAGAAGCTGGTGGCCGCACTCATCCGCTCGCGCGGCGTCTCGGCGTAGGCCACCGTGTTGTAGGCCGTGTACTGCAACGACTGGAAAAAGCCGCCGGTGAACATGGCACCCATGATCGCCCAGACCGGCCAGCCGGGGCGGAACAGCGCGGCGCTCATCAGCAGCAGCGTGGACAGCAGGCCGTTCCACATCAGCGTGCGGCGAAAACCCCAGCGATGCAGGATGCGCAGGCCGGCCGCCTTCATCAGCATAGCGCCGGCCGCGCTGGAAAAGGTGATCAGCCCGCTCTGCACGGCAGAGAAGCCGAATCCCAGCTGCATCATCAGCGGCAGCAGGAACGGCAGCGCGCCGCCGGTGATGCGGGTGAACGAACCGGCCCAGACGGAGACGGAAAAGCTGGGCATGCGCATCAGCCGCAGGTCGAGGATCGGGTTTTCCGCCGTGCGCGCATAGCGGACGTATAGCAGGCCGGAGGCAAAGCCCATCGCCAGCAGCCCAAGCGTTACCGGCAGGGAGGAAGCGCCGCGGCTGGCCAGCTCGAAGCCGAACATCAGGCAGGCCAGGCTTGCGCCGGAGAGCGTAAACCCCAGCCAGTCGAAGCGCGCACGCGCCGCCTCGCGCAGCTCGGCAATGTAGGTGCCGGCCAGGACGAAGCCCAGCAGGCCGATCGGCACGTTGATGTAGAAGATCCAGCGCCAGCTGAAATAGGTGACGAAGAACCCGCCCAGTGGCGGCCCGATCACCGGCCCGACCAGCCCCGGCACCAGCACCCACGTCATTGCCCGCACCAGCTCCGCCCTGGGCACCGTGCGCAGCAGCACCAGGCGTCCCACCGGCATCATCATCGCCCCGCCCACGCCTTGCAGCACCCGGCTGGCGACCAGCATGGGCAGCGAGGTGGCCAGGCCGCACAGAACGGAGCCCAGCGTGAACAGGCCAACCGCGGCGCGGAACACGGTCCTTGAGCCGAAACGGTCGGCCGCCTGGCCGCTGGCCGGGATGAACACGGCGAGGCTGAGCAGGTAGGAGGTCAGGGCCACGCTCATGTGCAGCGGATCGGTGCCGAAACTCTGCGCCATGCTGGGCAGGGCCGTGGTCAGCACGGTGCCGTCCAGCTGCTCCATGAACAGGGCGGCGGCGATGATCAGGGCAGTGGCACGGAAGTTCTCGCGCGCAGGTGCGGCTTCGATGGAAATAACGGTCAAGGCGGGCACGGCTGGCATAGGCTGAAAATGCGGTCCGGGCCGCGCTGCCGCAACCGGCGGCCCGGACATGCTGCATTGCAGCGGGCGCGTGTGGCGGCAAACACACGCGCCTCCGCATGGCAGCCCCTAGCCGGCCCGCCGGTCATGCCGTAACCGACCGCCCATGGCCTTTACCCGTGCGGCACGCCGCATCCTCTGCGTCGTCGCCTCCCTGCTGCCCTCGCTGGCGCTGGCGGCCGATCCGGTGGGCTACACGGTCAGGATCTCGCCCACCGGCACGGGCGCGCTGGATGCTGCCTTGTCCGGCACCTCGCAACTGGTCGCCCTGCGCACGCGCGCGCCGGCCGGCCCGTTCGCCCTGGTTGCCCGCGCGCGCGCCGATGCCGGCCGGCTGCACACGGCGCTCGACAGTTTCGGCTACTACCAGGCGCAGGTGTCGGTTACGATCGCCGGCCGCGCGCTGGACGACCCGGGCCTGCCGGACGCGCTGGACGCCCTGCCGGCCGGTG
>CAXUGD010000266.1:0-5002 GCA_964250355.1 uncultured Acetobacteraceae bacterium
GTGGTGCAGCGCAGGCAGCGCAGCGTGCGGCGCTGCGCCACCACAGGCTCCGGCACGTCGTAGGCCGCGTTGCAGGAGGGACAGACGATGCGCATCGGTGCGGCATCCTGCGTAAGCGCCACCCGCTTGGCAATCAGCCCCGCCGCACGGCACAACAGCGCGCTGGAACCGCGGGTGGCCGGGGCATGTCAGACTGGGTACGGGCTTGCTGAGGCGGCCGGCGTCACGCCTTGCGGCGGCGGCGGGCAGCCTGCTGGCTTTCCTGTGGCTTGCAGGCTTCGTGTGGTTCGTCCACGGCGTGGGCCAGGCCGAGGCCGGGCGGGCGCGGGCGGACGGAATCGTGGTGCTGACCGGCGGCGCCGACCGCATCGTCACCGGGTTGCGGCTGTTGCAGCAGGGCCGCGGCCGCGTGCTGCTGATCTCCGGGGTGGGGCATGGGGCCGAGCTTCCCAGCCTGTTGCGCGGGACCGGCATCGACCCGCAGAACCTGGCCAGCCGCGTCACGCTCGGCCGCTCGGCCACCAGCACGGCCGGCAATGCGGACGAGACCGCCTTTTGGGCCAGCGAGCGCGGCCTGCACTCGCTGCTGATCGTGACGGCCAGCTACCACATGCCGCGCGCGCTGACCGAGCTGCAGCGCAGCCTGCCGGACGTGCGGCTGATCCCCGTCCCGGTGCTGCCGCCGGCGCTGCGCGGCGGTAGCGGACTGTCCACCTGGCGGCTGCTGGCGCAGGAATATACCAAGTGGCTGGCTGCCGAGCTGGGCCTGGCGCGGCTCGGCGACCGGGGACAGCAGACGTGATGGCGCGCGGCGTCGAGACGGTACGGTCGGCTGCCTTTGCCGCCTGGTTCTATGCCGTCACCCTCCTGTTCTGCCTGGCGGGCATCCCGATCCGGCTGTTCGCCCCCTACCTGGCGCTGCCCTTGGCCCGGCATTGGGCGCGCACCGTGCTGGCCGGCCTGCCGCCCATCTGCAACATCCACGTACGGCTCAGCGGGTTGGAGCGCCTTCCCCGGCACGGCCCCGCCTTGCTCGCCGGCCAGCACCAGTCGGAGTTCGACACGCTGGTCTGGATGGCGGTGCTGGAGCGGCCCTGCTACGTGATGAAGCAGGAACTGACCCGCATCCCGTTATTCGGCCCCCTGCTGGTGCCGGCGGGCATGATCCCAGTCGATCGGTCGGGCGGTGCCACCGCCATGCGCGCGCTGCTGGGCGCTACCGCGCAGGCCGCCGCCCGGCAGCGCCAGATCGTCATTTTCCCCGAGGGCACGCGCGTGCCTCATGGCGAGATGGTGCCCCTGCAACCGGGTGTGGCCGCTGTCGCCGCCCGCACGGCACAGCCCACCTTCCCCGTGGCGACCGATTCTGGCAGGTGCTGGCCCCGCTCCGCCCTGGGCAAGCGGGCTGGCACCATCCACATCGCCATCGGCCCGCCGATCGCGCAGCCTTGCCGGCGCGACACCATGCTGGCGGCCATCGAGGATTACTGGCGGTCCATGGCGGATACGGGCTTCGCGTCTGTGGATAACTCTGTGGAAGCCTCTCTGCGAGAGGCGTGTGCAGGAGGGGCGAAAACCCGTTAACACTTTCGGAAGACGATGTTTTTGGGCCGGCAACGTCCCGCACAACTGATAGAAGGAGGGTAACATTCCATGGGCGATGCGGCTTAAGTGATTGATGTTGAACAACATGCGTCGGAATGCCAGCTTGGCTGCCGCCTGAAGCGGCACTGTCCAGAGAATAGCTTACAGAACAGATACCGCCCGTGTGGATGAATATCATGCCGGTCTGTTCGGATTGGGGCACCCGTTGCGTCGTTGGTTGACCGTAATGGTGGCTCTGGCCGCTGGGGCACTCTCGGCCGATACGCTGCTATGGGTGACGGGCTCGCAGATCCTGGCCACCCGAACCACGCGCTGGGTCGAGGAGGCCCAGGCCGGGGGCTGGACTGTGATTGCCGGCGAGCGGAGCACCGGCGGCTGGCCTTGGGCGGCGGCGCTGGTGATCGACCGTGCCGGCATCGCGGGCGGAGAACACCTGGTGCCGGGCGGCCTGACCTGGTCGGCCGACCGCGTCGTAGTATCGGTGTCGCTTTTCCATCCGCTGACCCTGGGCATTGCCGCGGAGGGCCAGCAATTCGTCCGGCTGTCGAACCTGCAGGATGTCGGGTTCACGGCCGCCCAGGCCATCGTCCGCCTGCCGATGACGGGGCGCAACCGGCAGGCGAGCCTGCTGGCCACCGGCATAGAAGGCGGCGTCGCCGGATCCCGCCACCCGCAGGACGTTCAGTTGGGCGGGCTGTCGCTCCTGGTCCGCCAGCTCGCCGTCTTGCCCCGGTCCGCCGGGCCGGCGGTGCCGGTCCTGCGCATCGAATTGCAGGCAAACGGCATCGGGCTGCCCGATATCGGCCGCTGGCCGCTGGGTGCTACGGTCGCCGCTGCCGGGGCTGCGCTGACGCTCTCCTCGCCGGCGCTGCCCGACCGGCAGGGCGCAAACAGCCAAGCCCGTGCCGCGGCCTGGCGTGATGGTGGCGGTAGGCTGCTGGTCGATGACGCCGCGTTGCGCTGGGGTCCGCTGGCGGTGACGGTTCGGGGCGCGCTGGGGCTGGACGGCCGGTTGCAACTCTCCGGCGCGGGAACGGCCGACATCGTGGGCGCTAACCCAGCACTGGATGCGGGCGCCCATGCCGGCCTGATCCCGCCCGGCGTGGCGATGACCGCCCAGGCCGTGCTGGCGGTGATGGGCCGTGCGCCCGGCCCGGGCGGCGCCGACGCGGTCAGGCTTCCGTTCCGGTTGCATGACAGCACCCTGTCGGTGGGCGAGATACCGCTGGCCCGGGTGCCGGCACTCGCCTGGCATGGTGGTCCCGTGACGCCCGAACCCGGCGGGCACCCCTGACCGGCGCCACTCGCATCCTTTTACAAGGCTTTCAGTCTTTACAAGCCGGGCTGTGTACGACTTTACAGCATTCACCCCCGCCCAGCTGCAAGGGCGTGAAACATCGGCGGTCCCATGCGTAGATGCGTTCAACGCAACGCGCCGGAGCACCTCGATGACCTACGCTGCCCCCTCTACCGACTTCTTCGACGACGGTCTGGTGCACAGCCACCAGTGGGCCCGCAACACGCCGCCGGGCGGCAAGCACGGTGACGAGGTGCGCAGCCACAAGGGCGGGCACGCCGGGCACGACCACGACGACGGCCTGGTGCACGACCACCGCTGGGCGCGTAGCTGAACCCTACAGGCTGGCTGCAAAGCCCGTCATGCGCCACGTGCGCATGACGGGCTTTTGCTGTCAGGCACTGCCTGCCGCCTCTGCCTGAGCAAGGGCGCGGGCCATCTGGCTCAGCGCCTCCTGGTGCTTCTGGTTGTCGATCATGGCGAAGTTGCGGGCCAGCTCCAGGCACATCCGCTGGCGCGGGCTCATCTCAGCCATCACGCCGTCGGCCGGGATACCCTCGAAGAACCAGGATATCGGCACGCTCAGCACGCTGGCGATGTCGAACAGGCGGCCGGCGGAAATGCGGTTCAGCCCGCGCTCGTATTTATGCGCCTGCTGGTAGGTGACACCGATCATCACCGCCAACTGCTGCTGTGACAGGCCGAGCATGATCCGCCGCTCGCGGATGCGCATGCCCACGTGGCGGTCGGCCAGGTTGGCGCGCGGTATCGGCTTGCCGGTGGCACCAGTGCCGGAATCGGCTGCCTGGCTGTCTTCCGGCTCGCTCGGTCCGGCCTCTGCCGCGTCAACGGTCCCGGTCATCTGCACTTATCCTCCGCCCACTCTACGAGTCGGCTCAGGGCTGCCAGACCAAAAGGCCAAACGGCGCCCTGGCCGCTATGCGGGTCAGGCAGACCCTACATCAATACGCCGCAAGCATCCATGACTATGTTCGATGTCGTAACGGTCAACAATACTCACTCCCCGCCACCCTCCGGCTTGCGCCGCAGCCGGGTCAAACCCGGCGATACGGAAGTAGGCAGTGCGGCATCGGCCTTGGCGTCGTTTTCTTGCGCCGCCAGTTGACTACGCAACTGCTCCACCTCGCGTTGCAACGCCCGGATCTGATCTTGCGCCGCCGCGTCCGGTTCAACGGGGGAAGCGTGCATGTGGGCGGGCGCAGCCTCGGCCTCCGCCGGGCGGTAGAACGGGCTGAACAGGCTCATGGCCCGCTCCATCATGGCCACGTTCTGCTTGCGCATTTCGTCCAGGCCGGGCGGCAGCAGGCTGCCCATGGTGTGCTGCATGGCCTCCCGCATCTGCTCCTGCTGGCGCGCAATGGCCGACATGGTGTGTTCCAGGTAGCGCGGCACGATGCCGCCCAGGCTGTCGCCGTAGAAGCCGATCAGCTGCCGCAGGAAGGTGGTGGGAAGCAGGGCGCGCCCCTTGCTCTCCTCCTCCACAATGATCTGCGTCAGCACGCTGCGGGTGATGTCCTCGCTGCTGCGCGCGTCGTAAACCACGAAGTCGCGGCCGACCCGCACCATGTCGGCCAGGTTCTCCAGCGTGATATAGCTGGAGCTCTCCGTGTTGTACAACCGGCGGTTGGCGTATTTCTTCACCACCACGGGGGGCTTGGCGGGCGCGTCGTCGTGGGCCGGCGGCGGCCCTTCGATCTGTGTCATGCCGTTCTCCTGGCCGGGCAGCGAAGCGAATGATCGCGCAGGCTAACACGTCATGCCGCAGCGCACCAACCAGGCGTGCGGGCCTGTTCCGCGCCGTGCAGCGCCGGGCTATACGCCCCTGCGAGGATGATGGTGATGGCGCATGACCGAGGGCCCGAACGGTCCGCCCCAGCCCGACACGGCCACACCGGCGCAGGATTGGGTGGCTATCTGGCAGAGCGAATGGAGTGCCGCGGCAGACGACCGCGAGCGGGCACAGGCCGCCGCCTGGTTCGCCGCGCACTGGGCGGCTTGGGCACACGCCGCCCGTGCCTGGCTGCCGCAGCGTGACGCAGCACCCCCACCCGCCGCGTCCGGACCTGCCGCGCCCGAACC
>CAXUGD010000267.1:0-4975 GCA_964250355.1 uncultured Acetobacteraceae bacterium
CGCTGGCACAGGGCGAGGCGGCGTGCCTGGCGGGCGGCTCGGTCGGTGGGGATAGGGGCGATGGCGTTCAGGGTTGGGCCGGGTGGTTGTGTGTGGGAGCGGAGTAGGACCATGAGGGTGGGGTTCTGGGCAAGTTTTGTGTGTTGGCCGGTGCGATGGTGTCCACTTGGGGGTGCGATGTTGCGGGTGTGGTCGGTCTGAGGATCGATCGGGTGCGAAGGCGCACCCGATCCTACGACTTGTTGATCGTCCCGCATCGCGCAAGGGCGCGGTACGGGCTACGCGTGGCTGCCTTATCAGGCACCTTGGTTTGACTGGATGCCGATTCCTTCGCTCCGGCCGGCACGCGACGCGTGCTTGAAAAGCCCGAGCATTCGGAAGGGTGGGTGCGCAGGCGGCAGGCAGGTTGCAGGTTCACCGGCGATCGAAAAAAGGTGCGGAAGGCGATCCTCTTTTCCGCCCTAAGATTACTGCCGGCCAGGAAGCACCATTGCGCGTCCTAATAGGTGCAGGTTTAAGGACGAATGACAGATCTCACCGAGACCGAATGGTCGATAGTCGCCGACGCGAAATCCTGGATGGACGCACTACGCGAGGCTCACGGAAGTCATTCGCCTTTTAGCGCCGTTAAGGTGGAAACGCGAGCAAGCGGTAGCCTGAAACGGCGCGACCTGACGATTATCGATCGAGGAGGGCGGATTTGTCTTACTGGAGAAGTAAAGGTGCCCTGGGCTGCTGATGGCGCCTCTCCGTTTGTCGAGAGTACAGTGCTTGATGCTCGCCGCAAAGCGGCTGCCGTTCAAAGTCCATGGTTTTTCACTTGGAACCTAAATGAGCTTGTGCTCTGGCGGACGGCGGGATCGAATGATCTGCGTATGCCAGCTGAGTCTACAACCTACAGTTTTACGCAACTGCGTAAGCCTGACGACTATAAGAATCCCCGGCTTGAGCGCCAGCTACGGGACGGCATCGAACGTTTTTTCAACGACTTTATACGTCTATTCAGCGGCGAAAGCGTGGTAGCAGCGCGTGCGCCAGACGAGTTTTTCGTGCGGCAGTTCGAGAGTTTCTTGGTTTGGCCGATCTTGGCCGCCACAAGCGCTCTCGTTCGTAGGGAAACCAACGCAGGCATGCGGGCTGCTGTAGATCGTTGGATGCGCGACGAGCAGGGCTGGCCGCTTGTCGGCGATCGCCAAGAGTTGCTGAGCCGTGCGGCGCGTTTTGCGTGCTATGCTGTCGCCAATAAACTGGTGTTTTACGATGCGCTTCGTAAGCGATTCTCTAATCTACCCGTGCTGACTATTGCGGACGCGATCACGACGGGCGAGGGCGTGATTGACCAGCTTAGCGCCTTTTTCGACACCGCGCGTGATCTTACCGGCGATTACGAAACGGTCTTCGGATCCATCGCCGCCGACACGGGAGCACGGCTGCCATTTTACGACGATAGTGTAGTAGGCACTGGCGACAATTTGCTGCTCAACTCGGCCGCTTCGATTTGTCCCGGCTCGACTACGACGTTATCGGTCGGATCTTCGAGCGGCTAATCGATCCTGCCGAGCGTCATAAGTTCGGTCAATTCTATACACGGCCCGAGGTTGTTGACATCATCAATGCCTTCGCCATCCGAAATGGCGAGGCGACCGTGCTCGATCCTGGCTGCGGCGGTGGTACTTTCCTAGTGCGCGCTTACGCGCGCAAGCGACGTCTGGCGCCTCGTCTCGGACATCAGGCCTTGTTGGCGGGAGTGTACGGCACTGACATATCGCCTTTTGCTGCGCATCTCAGCACTATCAACCTCGCCACACGTGACCTTGTTGAGGAGGCGAACTATCCAAGGGTACGGCGCGGCGACTTCTTCGATCTTGTGCTTGGTGAGGAGTTCCTGCTGCTTCCTGGCCGCAAACGTGCCGAGTCGGTCACGGTGCCCTTGTTTGACGCAATCGTGGGCAACCCGCCCTATGTTCGGCAGGAAGACGTGCCTGCCGACGCCAAGGTGCGTTACTCTGCCCGGGCAAAGGCTTCCGGCCTTCTCGCAGGTGGCCGATCTGACCTTCATGTTTATTTTTGGGGGCATGCGCTTTCGCTGATGAAGCCTGATGCAACCCTTGGCTTTCTCGCCTCAAGTCAATGGCTTGACGCCGAATACGGATTTCAGCTCCAGGCTTGGCTGCTCGAGCATTTTCGCATACGTGCGATTATTGAAAGCCGCGGCGAGCCTTGGTTTGTCGGCGCACGGGTTGAGACTGCCGCCACCATTGCCGAGCGCGAAGCCGATTCGAAGGCGCGCGACGACAACCTAATCCGCTTCGTTCAGGTGCGGCGCCCGATGGCGGAGTTGCTTCAAGGCGACGACACCAACGCGGGCGCCCTCCAAGCGGCGGAAGAAATGCGAGATGCCATTCTTTCCTGCAAAACAGACACCGTGACCGAGGGCTGGCGCGTGCGCGTGCGATGCCAGGGCGACCTCCGTGACGACGGCATGCGCCTCGGACAGCGCACTAAGAATAAGCTTATTTATGCAGGGGGCAAGTGGGGCATTCCGTTGCGGGCGCCTGATTTGTGGGAGGAATTACTCAAAGTCGGTGGTGCGCGCTGGAAGCCGCTTGCTGAACTGGCCGAAATTCGGTTCGGCATAAAGTCAGGATGTGACGATTTCTTTTACATTGGCGATCACTCTGCTCACGGACTATCAGAGTTCGCCGAAGCTGGCATGTTCGAGAAACATTACGGTGTGCCACGCGCCGAGGTCGCGAACGGCATAGTGACGCTAGCGATGACGGGCGTGAAGGAGGTTCACCCAATTGAGACACGCTACCTAGCACCAATTGTTCACAGTCTTATGAACATTGATGCTTATGTAATCGACCGAAGTCACTGCCGAAGCTTAGCCTTGATGGTGGGTGAGAACCAAGCGGTACTCCATGACACTTACGTTGGCCGCTACATTCGATGGGGAGAGAGTTGCGGATTCCACAAAGGTGAGACATGCCGCGTTCGTGGGCAGGCTCGCAACTGGTACGACTTAACGCCTGACGTAATCGCAGCGGACACTTTGTGGGTCAAGGAGCGACAGTATCGCTTCGCGGCGCCAGCTAATCCCGCGGGATTTGCAGTGAATTGTCGTCTATACACGATTGCCTATCGCGATAGCATTGATAAAGTCGCGCAGGCTGCAGTGATGAATTCAAGCCTGGTTATTTTATCAACGCTGATGTTTGGTCGCCCGGTCGGTGTCGAAGGCAATTGGAGTACAATGGTGCTTGATGCCAACATGCTCCAGGTTCCAAGCGTCACTGGTGCTTCAAATAAAATCTTATCGCGGGTCAAGGCGGCGCATGAGAAGCTTGCGACACGCCGGATACTTGGCATGCTTTCTCCACGCCGGCTGCGCCGCAAGAGTTTTGAGGCCCGCGATCGCCATAATGAACTCTCTCAAATTAGTGATGAAAGCGAGCTGACGCAGGCCGACCGCCAAGAGCTTGACGACGCGGTGCTAGAGCTGCTTGGCGTGAGCAGCGTCCGTGAACGCAAGCAGCTTGTAGATGCGCTTCACGACCACCTCGCGCATTATTTTGAGGCGGTGCGGGCCAAGGAGGAGGAAGCCATCGACAATAAGGCCAAGTCCATACGCCATGGGGCAATCGGCGCAGACGAGGTGGTGGCTGATGTCATGGCGGAGATCAACGAATATCATCCCACACTGCTTCATGATTTTACCCATTTTTTTATGAGTCCGGAGGGAGATGGCCTGCTGATTCCCGCCTCGGGCGAGCCATTGGTGATAAATGATCTTGTGACCTTGGGGGTTCGTTTTGCGAGCGGACGTGGTGGCGAATTGGTCAAAACTTATTCACGCGAGCAAGCGCAGCTAGTGGTTGCGATTGCAGCCGTCGGACCTCGCGGGCGACGGCTTTTTGTGCCCCGAGATCCCGTTGTGGCGCGGTTACTAGAGTCGCGCTTGGTTGAACTAAAACGGGAGCGAGAGATTACGGTGGAGCGACTGGTCGCAGACCGCACGGCAGACCCGGATTTACAGGACAAGTCGATAGCTGCTGTCATACATCGGTTGATCGCTGGCATACCCCGCCCGCGGCGTGCTGCCGGGATTGCCAGCCAGCGCAAGACCGGCGACGGCTCGCCTCAGTGATTTGAGTCTGCGCGTTACGGTGGATTGCTTCGGCCAAACGGCCTCGCAATGACGGATGGTGAGGGCCGGCACGTGGCTGTGCGTTATGCGCGGGCGGCGATGGGGGCTTTTGGTTTGGAGGTTGGCTTGGCTTTGGGCTTCGGTTTCTTTTTGGCCGGTGTGGGTTTGGCTGGCGCTTTTGCGGCGGTGATGGGTGGGGCTTTGGCTGCCAGCTGCGGCTTGGCCTTTTTCGCGGGCAGCTTCTTCCCATTTTTCCCGCGCGGTGCCAGCACCTTGCCTTTTTCGGCGAGCAGCGGGAGCGCTTCGGCTAGGGTGATCTCGTCCATCAGGACGCCGCGGGGGAGGTTGGCGACGACCTGGCCGTGTTGGGCGTAGGGGCCGAAGCGGCCGCGTCGGATTTGGATGTCGGCGCCGTCCTTGGGGTGTTGGCCTAGGATGCGGACGCTGGCGAGTTTGCGGCCGATGACGTCGGTGGCGCGGTTGATGCCGATGGAGAGAATGTCGTCGTCCTTGTCGAGGGACGCGAAAATGCTGCCCATCTTGATATAGGGGCCGAAGCGGCCGAGGCCGGCTTCCATGTCCTGGCCGGTTTCGGGATGGCGGCCCACGAGGCGGGGCAGGGAGAGCAGGCCCAGCGCGTCCTCGAGCGTGATCGCCTCGCCGTCCATGCCGCGGGGGAGCGAGGTGCGGCGGGGCTTGGCCTTCTTGTCGGCGGGGTCGGGTTCGCCCTGCTGGACGTAGAGGCCGTAGGGGCCGCGCTTGACGGTGATGTCCTCGCCGGTCTGCGGGTGGTGGCCCAGGACGCGCATGCCCTCTTTCAGGACC
>CAXUGD010000268.1:0-4933 GCA_964250355.1 uncultured Acetobacteraceae bacterium
AGCACCGCCCGGCGTCCTGCACGTATTTCGCCTGGCGGGCCGACCGGCGGTGCTGGTGATCCTGTTCCCCTCCCTGCACAGCCAGGCCCTGGCGCTCAACCGCGTGGGCGCACTGGTAGAAAAGGCGGGCACCCCGCGCGACCGGGTGCTGGACGATGCCGGCCTGGCCGCCGCGATGCTGGTGGGCCACGAGGCGTTCGACACCTACTACTACGGCCACGACTATCGCGCCGCCGACCTGCGCCGGTTCTTCACGCTCGCCGATCACGACGGCATCGCCCTGCAGCCCGAGGAGGTGGCGATCCACGACCTGCTGGCGCAGCACCACCTGCTGCAGGCGGACGCCGCCGGCGCGCTGATCAGCGTGCCCCCGCTTTCCGACGACCCGCCGGTCGATGCCGCGGCGCGCGCGGCCATCCTGCACCACGAGGTTTCGCACGGCCGCTACTTCACCGATCCCGCCTACGCCGCCTACGCCGCCCGGTTCTGGCAGGAAGCGATGACGGCGCGGCAGCGCGCCGCGATGCGCGCCTTCCTGGCCCGCGCCGGCTACGACACCGGCAACGAGGACCTGATGCGCAACGAGGCGCAAGCCTACCTGGTGTTCACCGACGACCGGCGATTCTTCAACCCGGCAGAAGCCGGGCTGAGCGAGGCGGAACGGAACGACCTACGCGCACAATTCCTGTCGGGGATGCCATGATCGGGCGGGAGCCGAGCCGGACCGCGTTCTCGGCAGCCTCGCACCGGGCTGCCCACCAGTTGCTCGACCGCGGGCGCATCTTCCCCGACCCGCTCGCGGTCGCAGTCCTGGGCGCGGACGCCGGTGCGATCTCGCGCGAGGCGGAGACGCAGCCTTCTGCACGGGGCATGCGGCTGTTCATCGCGTCGCGGACGCGGTTCGCCGAGGATACGCTGCAGGCCGGCGTCGAGACCCGCGGCGTCCGCCAACTCGTCGTGCTCGGCGCCGGCCTCGACACCTTCGCCTATCGCCACGGGATCGCAGACCGCCTGCGGATGTTCGAGGTTGACCACCCGGCGACGCAAGCCTGGAAACAACGGCGCCTCCGGCAGTGCGCAATCGCCACCCCGGCGACGCTCACCTTTGTGCCGCTCGATTTCGAGCGCGACGCGCTGGCGGAGGGTCTGGAGGTAGCGGGCCTGGACGCCGGCCAGCGCACCTTCTTCATGTGGCTCGGCGTGGTTCCCTACCTCAGCCGGGACGCGGTCATGGGGACGCTGGACTACGTCGCCGGCCTGGCGGGGGGCGCCGAGGTGGTGTTCGACTACGGCAACCCCACGGAAACGCTGTCCGCGGACCGGCGCCAGTTGCACGAGCAGCTCGCCGCCCGCGTTGCCGCGGCGGGCGAGCCGTTCCTGAGTTATTTCGACACGGCAACGCTGCACGCCGACCTCGCGGCAAGGGGGCTGACCGAAATCGTCGATCACGCCGCACCGTCGCTGGTCGCACGCGCCGCGGCACTGCCGCGCGGTGCCCGCTTCCAGCCCGGCGGCGGCGGGACAGAGGCCGGCGGGCACGTCGTCTGGGCCGCTACGCCGCCGTAGCAGGCGCGGGCAGCCCCGGGCTTACTTGCCCGGCGTGGGGACGGTGCTGACGGTGCCGTTCGGGCCAATGACGGTGCTGGTGCCGTTGCCGTTCGGCACCACGATGCTGCCGTTGCCGGTGGGGCCGTTCAGCGACTTCACGTCGCCCCCGCCCCCGGTGATCACGCCGGGACGCCCGCCCGGAAGCGGCACCACGCCGGCCGGAAAACTCGGGTTGGGCGTGAACGGGCGCGCCTGCTGCTCGGGCACCTCGTAGCCGGGCAGCTGCGGCAGAGGCTGCAGCGGGGCGTAGCCGCCGGTGGGCGTGCCGGTACCGTCCGCGCCGCGCGCCACGTCCTGGTTCTGCTGGCGCTGAAGGTCCTTCAGCGTGGGCGGCGCCTTTGGCGGCTCCGGCCAGACGTCGCCCGCCTCGTATAGGATCGGCGCCGGCGTCTGCACGTAGCGGGCACGCACCTTGGAATCGGTCTCGCTATTGCCCGCCGCCATGTTCGGGTTGGCGCCGAAGGGCGGCGTGAACGTGTCGCCCAGGTAGCTGTAGAAGCCGGAACCCGCGCAGCCCGACAGCAGGCCGGACAGCGCTAGAAGGTTGGCGAGCGGGGCTCGGCGGCGCATGGACGGGGTGGCTCCAGGCATGAACAGGCCGCACCATGCCCGCTGCCCGCCCGCCACTCAAGCGTCCGTGACCGGCGCGCGGGCAAAAGCGGCGGCCCAGCGTGCGATTGCCGCCGGGTCGTTGAGTGGAAGCAACGGAAAGGGGCACGCCGCCAGCAGCGCCGCGTCCGTCGCCACTGCCAGTGTGCCGGCTGCATCGGGCCAGAGGGCGGGTTTGCCCAGGGATGGACGGTGCACCTCCAGCTTTGCAAAATCGTAGCCCTTGAAACCTTCCACCAGGACGAGATCGACTGGTGCCAGCCGGCGGGCCAGCACCTCCGGCGCGGGCGGGCCGTCCGGCGCCTCGCTCAGCAGTGCCCAGCGCTGGCCGCCCACCACCAGAACCTCCGCAGCCCCCGCCTCGCGGTGGCGGAAGCTGTCCTTGCCGGGCCGGTCCAGCTCCAGGCCATGATGGGCATGCTTGATGGTCGATACACTCAGCCCCGCGTGGCGCAGCAGCGGGATCAGCCGGACCAGCAGCGTCGTCTTGCCGCTGCCCGACCAGCCGACGATGCCCAGCAGCTTCAGCGCTGCACCTTGCCGCCGAACTCCGGGGGTGGCGTGCGGTGGCGTGCGGTGGACGGCATCACGTGGCGGATCCCCGCCATCAGGTAGTCCCACCCGGTCACCAGCGTGAGCAGGGCTGCGGCCCACAGCATGGCCGTGCCGATCAGATCGACCGGCAGGAAGCCCAGATGCAGCACCCGCGCCCCGCTGTCGCCGGCTAGCAGCGTGCCCAGCGCCGCCATCTGCAACCCGGTCTTCCACTTGGCCAGCCGCGTCACCGGCAGGCCCACGGCAAGGCCGGCCAGGTACTCGCGCAAGCCGCTGACCAGGATCTCGCGGCACATGATCACGATCGCGGGGTACAGGCCGCCATCGGGCAGGCGCCCCTGCCCGGCCAGCGCCATCAGCGTGGCGCCG
This sequence comes from uncultured Acetobacteraceae bacterium, assembly GCA_964250355.1. Lineage (GTDB taxonomy): Bacteria > Pseudomonadota > Alphaproteobacteria > Acetobacterales > Acetobacteraceae > BOG-908. The sequence goes on from CAXUGD010000268.1 coordinate 3,142, forward strand.
ACCAGCAGCTTGTCGGCGATCGGGTCCAACATGCGGCCCAGCTCCGACTGCATCTGCCGTTGCCGGGCGATGCGGCCATCCAGGAAGTCGGTAATCCCGGCGGCCGCGAACACGGCACAGGCAGCGACGTCCGTGCCGGGCAGGCGCCACGCCACCAGGGCCACCAGCACCGGGATCGCCGCAATGCGCGACAGCGTGAGCAGCGTGGGCAGGTTGGGCATCATGCGGGGCCGAGCATAGCGGCATTGCGCTGCCCGGTCAGCCCGCCTTGCAGGCTCCAAAAATCGCAGTCTTGTCGTTTTCTAAATGAAATGAGTATTGCGCAACGAAAACGATCCTGCCATGCTCCGCCCATGGAAGAAGAAACCGTACTCCGCGAAGCCCTTTCCCGTCGTGACGCAGCGCTTGCCGAAGCAAGGCGGCTCGACGACTTCATTCGCCTATACAACGAGTTGCGAGGCCGCCCGGCGCTGAGCGTGGTCGGCGACAACAAGGCGGGCGACCCAGCAGTGGGCGAATTCATGCTGGATAAGACCCGGCCTGCCCGGTAGCGTCCCGCCCGCTGCCTGCCACCAACCCGGCGCACGCGGGGGAGGTGGTTCACATGTCCAGGCCGATGTCCAGGACGGCGGCGCTGTGGGTCAGCCAACCGGCCGACAGGAGATCGACGCCCGTCTCGGCCACCGCCGGCGCCGTGTGCAGTGTGATCCCGCCCGAGGCTTCCGTCACCGCGCGGCCGGCCACCCTGCGCACCGCCTCGCGCAGGGTGTCGGGCGCCATGTTGTCCAGCAGGATGGCGTCGGCCCCGATGCCGAGCACCTCGTCCAACTGGGCCAGCGTATCGACCTCGACCTCGATGCGGACCAGATGGCCGGCCTGCGCGCGCGCACGCACCAGCGCCGGGGCGATGCCGCCGGCGATGGCGATGTGGTTGTCCTTGATTAGGATCGCGTCGTCCAGGCCGAAGCGGTGGTTCACCCCGCCCCCGCAGCGCACCGCGTATTTCTCCACCGCACGCAGGCCGGGCGTGGTCTTGCGCGTGCAGGCGACGCGCGCGCTCGTATGGGCGACGGCGCGCACGATGCCCGCGGTGGCCGAGGCGATGCCGCTGAGATGGCCCAGGAAGTTCAGCGCCACGCGCTCGGCGGTCAGGATGCCCCGCGCCGGGCCTTCGATGCGGGCAATGGTCTCGCCGGCAACCACGGCCGACGCGTCCGGCGCCTCGATAGCGAAGCGCAGGGTGGGATCGACCAGGCGAAAGGCGGTCTCGGCCAAATGCAGGCCGGCGACCGTTCCCGGCTTGCGGGCGACGAGGGCCGCCTTGGCCACCGCGTTGGCGGGCACGACTGCGTCGGTCGTGATGTCCCCTGCCCGTCCGAGGTCTTCGAGGAGAGCCGCCCGGACGAGCGGCTCCAGCAACAGGGGACTCAAGACAAGGGTTTCAAAGCGGCCCCGCCTTTCTGCGGAACCCTGGGGACGGCACCTCTGGCCGTTTTCCTGGCCTGCTCCAGCGTGACCGTTGCCCGCTGCGGGCTCGCCGCCTGCGGGAAATCCGTCCGGCTATGCCCGCCCCGGCTCTCCTCGCGCTGCAGCATCGCGGTCGTCATCATCAGTGCCAAGGCAGCCGGTTCGCTGGTGCCGGCCAGCGGCAGCAGCTGGGCCATGGCGGCCTGCAACCCGTCCGCGTCGCGGAGCACGCCGGCGTAGCGCGACAGGATGGCACGCACCGGCGCCGGATCGGCGGGTGCCGGGGTGCCGACCGAGGCGATCGGCGACGTGGCCCGCCCTGGCG
>CAXUGD010000269.1:0-4931 GCA_964250355.1 uncultured Acetobacteraceae bacterium
GCATGAGACAACCCCGTCTCCCACCAGCCTAATCCCGCCCCCGTTCAAACGGCGCAGTCAGGACCACCTCATAGGTAACCGGCCCAAAACACCCGCCCGGCTCCGCCCGATACGCCTCGTAACGAGCGTTATCGAAGTAAAGAAAGTCCACTCGTCTATCGCTTCTTTAGAGCGGGATGGCAGAACGAGACGATGACATCACGAAAACACAGAATCCCCCTCGGACGAGATTTCTCCCATCCGAGGGGTAATCCGACGGTGACTACTCGAAAGAAGCCACCTTGCCGTGACTTCCCTACCAACTTCCCACAAATATGTTGGCAGTCCCGCACTTCCGAGTCAACCTCCTTGCCGTCGAAATGAACGAGGTATGCGACGTTGACTTACGTCCTGGGTATCGACGGCGGGATTGCGTCAGTAGGTTGGGCACTGCTAAACGAGGCCGAACGGCACATCGTGGCCGCCGGCAGTTGGTGTTTCGACGCGCCCGAAACGCCTAAAGAACGAACGCCCACGAACGCCATCCGCAGGCAACATCGCGGGCAACGGCGGGTGATACGCCGCCGTAGGCAAAGAATGGACGGCCTCCGCAAGCTGTTCCACGAGCACGGATTGCTGGCCGAAGCCGGGTCGGACGCACTGCGCTGGCAGCCGGGTTGCGATCCGTGGGACCTGCGCGTTGCAGCACTGACCCGCCTCCTCACTGGTCACGAGCTTGCAGTCGCATTGGGGCACATCGCCCGCCACCGAGGCTTCCGCTCCAACTCCAAGCGGGATCGCGGCACCAACGCACCGTCCGACACCTCGAGCATGCTCCGGGCAGTCGCCGCAACAACCGAGCGCCTAGAAGGCCGCACGGTGGCGCAACTCGCAACGTCCGATCCTGAATGGATAAAACGCAAACGCAACAGGGGTGACTACGCGCGAACCGTGCAGAGAAGCGACCTGCAACACGAAGCCGTTCGCATTTTCACCGCCCAGCGCCGCTTCGGCAGCACCTTTGCCAAGCAACAGCTGGAAGATGCGTTCACGCCCCTTGCGTTCAACCAACTGCCACTGTCCGACAGCGACGGCAAAGTTGGGTTCTGCACACACGAGCCGGCCGAACGCCGCACGGCCAAACGCGCACCGTCTTTCGAACTGTTTCGCCTTCTGAGTCGCCTGCGTAACCTCCGCCTGCTCACGCGCGGCGGGGAGGAGAAGCTCACGCCCGAACAGATCAGTCTTGCGATCGAGGGTTTTGGCGAGCAGTCAAAGCTGACGTTCAAGCAGCTGCGCCTGCGCCTAGACCTCGCCGTCGGCGTCCGCTTCGAGGGCGTGTCGCCAGCCGACGAAGGCCGCGACATCGCCGCCCGGACCGGTGGTGCCGCCGAGGGAACCTGCGCGCTACGCCGCGTGCTCGGCGAGGCTGGCTGGCGTACTTTCAACGCCGGCCCGCACAGGCTCGATCGCGCAGCCGAGATACTGACGTTCCGCGAGGATTTGGCGAGCATCGAATCCGGCCTGCACGAGACGGGTATGGAGCCGTTGTGCGCGGACCTGCTCCTGCAAGCCGCCCGGGAGGGTCGTTTCTCAGGCTTCAAGGGGGCCGCCCACATCGCTGCAAAGACGGTTCGCGCCGTCAACGTCGGATTGCGGCGCGGTCTGGCTGTGGACGAGGCGTTCGCGGAGGCCGGCTACAACCACGCCACCCAGGCACAATCCGCCATCGAGGACATAGCCAATCCAGTTGCGCGTAAGGCGCTGGCCCAAATGCTTAAGCAAGTTCACACCGTCATACATGAACACAAGCACCTGTTCGGCCCGACTGGCCTGCCAGATCGCATCCACGTCGAACTCGCCCGTGACGTCGGCAAAGGTTCTGAGGAACGCGACAAGATTACAGCCGGGCTGGACAAGCGCACCCGCACCAAGGAGCGTATCAAGGGGGAACTGACCGAGCGCTTTCCTGCCCGAGAGCCCAGCGGCGAAGACCTATTACGCTATGAACTATGGAAGGAGCAGGGCGGCATCTGCCTCTACACCGGCGACCACATCCCCCTTCCAGGCGTTTTTGCAAACGACAACACTTACCAGGTTGACCACATCCTCCCCTGGAGCCGCTTCGGCGACGACTCCTTCCGCAACAAGGCGCTCGTCTGCGCGCGGGCCAACCAGGACAAACATAACCGCACACCGTTTGAGTGGCTAGGTAAGGATCCACGGCGCTGGGCCGAGTTCTCCGCCCGCGTCGAAAGCTGCAAGGAGATGCGCGGCGGCAAGAAGGGCGGCTTCTATCTGCGCCGCAACGCGGCCGAAGTGGAGTCGCGGTTCCGCACCCGCAACCTGAACGACACGCGCTATGCCTGCCGCGTGCTGCTCGAAATCCTGGCACGCTGGTACCCGCAGGATGAGCGGCAGACCGAGGGCGACACCGCCAAGCGTCACGTCTTCGCCCGGCCCGGCGCGCTGACCTCCAAGCTGCGCCAAGTTTGGGGTCTGGAGGGCCGCAAGAAGGGGCCGGACGGAAGGCGTCTCCCGGATGACAGGCACCACGCGCTGGATGCGATGATCGTGGCGGCGTGCAGCGAGTCCCTGTTGCAGCGCATGACGAGACGCGTGCAGGACGAGGAGTCGGCAGGCCAGCGCCGACCCTTTGCCGGCGTACCCCCGCCATGGCCGGGCTTCCGCGAACAGGCGCAAGCCAAGCTTGACAAGGTGTTCGTAGCCAGGCCGGAGCGGCGCCGCGCGCGCGGTGAGGCACATGCGGCCACCATCCGCCAAGTGCGCGAACAAGACGGCAAGACCATCGTTTATGAGCGCAAATTGATCGAAGAACTGACGCTAAAGGACCTGACCCGTGTTAAAGACGGGAACGATCGAAACGCGGCGACGGTTGCCGTTCTGCGTAAGTGGATCGAAGCGGGCAAACCGGCAGATGCTTTACCCCGTTCTCCGAAACCAAAAGACCCGTTACAGAATCTCGGTCGGACGCCAAAGGATGACATTATAAGAAAGGTTCGTCTGCGAGCCGACGCAAAACCCGCAGTATTTGTACGCGGCGGCACAGCTGGCCGAAAAGACATGGCACGCGTTGACGTGTTTCGGGAAGATCGCGAACTGAAGGCGTCGCGTTTCCATCTCGTTCCAATCTACCCGCATCAAATAGCAGATCCGCGCCAGAAGCAGCCACCAAGCCGTGCAGTTGTCGCCGCCGAAGACGATGAAGATAAGTGGACGTTAGTAGATGAATTCACCTTTTTGTTTAGTCTTTACAACAATAGTGTAGTAGAGGTCCAAAGACCAGGCGCACGGCCTATTCTTGGCTACTTCAAAGGGTTGGATCGGAGCGTTGCTGCGATTAAACTGGTTAATCAGATTAGCCAACAGAGCGAGCCGGAACGCGTTGGCACGAAAACGCTATCGTCATTTCTTAAGTACAGCGTCGATCGCCTCGGCAGAAAGTTCCCGGTTCCACGAGAAGTACGGACATGGCGTAAATAGGTGCCAGGGTGGCGTGGCGCGGCCTGCACCTGACGCAACCGGCCCGGTTATCCTTCGCTGACAGTCAGGTCGTCGTCTCGCAGGACGACGGCGACGTCCGCATGCCGCTGGAGGATTTGGGCTGGATCGTGTTGGACACGCCAAGGGCCACGCTGACCGCCGCGCTCGTCTCCGCCTGCATGCAGGCCGGTATCGCTATGGTTTTCTGTGATGCCGCCCATACGCCGAACGGCCTGGCGCTACCGTTCCACCGCCATCATCGTCAGGCTTGGGTCGCCGCAGTGCAAGTCGGCATTTCGGCACCGCTTCGCAAGCGGCTTTGGCAGACTTTGGTCAAGGCAAAGATACGCAACCAGGCGGCAGCGTTGCGGCGATGCGGTGGCGATGGAACGGCTCTGGAAGCGATGGCTGCCCGCGTTCGCAGCGGCGACCCGGATAATCTGGAGGCCCGCGCCGCGCGCGCCTACTGGCAAGCGTTGCTGCCCGCTTTTACACGCGGCAACGACGCCGATCTGCGCAACGCAATGCTGAACTACGGCTATGCCGTCGTCCGCGCGGTTGTAGCCCGGGGCCTAGTCGCTGCCGGCCTGCTGCCCGCCTTCGGTGTCGGCCACGCTAGCAAATCCAACGCCTACAATCTGGCCGACGATATGCTCGAGCCGTTTCGGCCGTTTGTTGACCTGGCCGTCTGGAACCTGAGTAAGTCCGGTACGGCGACATCCGGCGACCTGACCGTCGGACACCGGCGATATCTGGCAACTCTACCGCTTGAAAACGCCAGGATCGGTATCGAGGAGATGACTCTTCTCGTCGCCGCGGAACGCGCTGGCGGCAGCTTGGTGCGCGCAATGGAGCAGGCCTCCCACGGCCTACTTGAACTTCCGGTATTTCGTTTTGTGGCATGAGGGCAGAGGAGGCCAGGTTCGTGTGGCTTTTGGTCTTCTTCGACCTTCCGGTCGGCACAAAACCGCAACGCCGCGATGCGACGCGCTTTCGTAATTTCCTAAAGGACGACGGCTACCTGATGCTGCAATACTCCGTTTACGCCCGGATATGCCGGGCAGAGGATGCGGCGGACAAGCACGTCAGGCGAGTCGTGAAAAATCTGCCCAGCTCGGGCAGCATGCGCGCGATGCAGGTGACCGATCGCCAGTTCAGCCGCATGCGCATACTGTTAGGGGAAGCTCCAAAATCCGAACGCCTAGCTGCCAACCAGATGGTACTACTATGACTTTTGACTGGGGCAAGCAGTCAAAAGTCATAGCAATTCAACATCTCACGGTCCGCAGAGCCTACCACAGGGAAGTCGGTAGGGAAGCCACGGCCTGCGCCAGCTTCATGCCGCCGGCGTTCAGAGCCTACCACAGGGAAGTCGTTAGGGAAGCCACGGCCGCTTGGGTTGCCGTGGTGGACGCCGCTGCAGTCTACCACAGGGAAGTCGGTAGGGA
>CAXUGD010000270.1:0-4920 GCA_964250355.1 uncultured Acetobacteraceae bacterium
GGACGGGTGTGGACGTCACCGGCGGCGCCAGCGTCACCAACGGCGGCACGATCACGGGCGGAGCAGGTGGCGACACATCGCAGAACGGCACCGGCGGCACCGGCGGCACCGGCGTTTACCTGGATGGCGGTACGCTGACCACTTCAGGCCTGATCTCCGGCGGCGCGGGCGGACACGGCGCGTCGGGCGACGGCATGGCGGGCGACGCAATCCGGTTCGGCGCGGCAGCAAGCACGCTGGTCGTCGATCCTGGCGCCAGCTTCGTGGGCGCTGTCGCGGCCGATGCAGCGGCCGCGGACACGCTGGTGCTGGCCGGCCATGGAGCGGGCACGTTGTCCGGCCTTGGCACTCAAATTACCGGGTTCACGACAGTCAACGAGAGCGCTAACGCGACGTGGACGCTGGTCGGCTCGATCACCGGCACGGCTGCGCTGGACGTCGGGTCAGGCGCGAAGCTGACACTGGATGGCACCGTCAACATCAGCACTGTCGTTCTGGCCACCGGCGGCGCGGGCGAGACGCTGTTTCTCGGTTCGTCTCAGGACGTTTCCAGCACGTTCACCGGGTTCGGCGCGGGCGACGTGATCGACTTGCAGGGATTGCAGGCCACATCGCTGCAATATCACGACGGCAAGCTGGCGCTGTTCGAAGGCGGGACGAAGGTGGACACGCTGTATTTCACGGGGGCGCTGACGAGCGCTGACTTTGCGTTAAAGGCGGACAGTAGCGGCAACGCGGAAATCCTCTTCGCCCAAGGCAGCGGCGAACGTCCAGCCGACAGCGTGGTGCACTCTCTTTCACCGCTCGGGTTGCGGGAAGATGCTGATCCTGCCTTCTGGCACGCGGGGTGGCACCTCACGCGGTGAGTTCGGCGAATGCCCCGGTCCGGTTGGCCGAGGCCTCTGATGCTGGACGAGGCATAACTGGCTATCGCTGGCGACTGACGATCGCCTACGAGCGTTCGGAAAGGGCGTTGGTTACGAAGAAAGGCAGCATCGCCGCTCGTGGCTCAAGGATCGCCGGCTAGCTGCCGTGAATGGCGCGACGTTATCGTTCGCCGAGCCAGTGGCGACTTTCGCCCGCAGAACATCTTATCAGCCCAAGCGCGTCGTCTCCGCATCTCACGATAAAGAAAGGTCAGGCATCGACTTGGCGTCTCGTGCACGCCCAGAAATTGGTGCGGAAGCGTCAGACCAGATCCATGACAAACTTATCGATAGCCCGAAAGACTTCGGCCGGAGACTCTAAAGGCGACAGGTGCCCGGTTCCCGGAAGCACGTGGAGCGTGGCGTTCGGGATCCGTGGCAACAGCTCCGTCTTCACCGTCTCCAGGGTATCGACCCGGTCCAGCTCGCCAGCGATGACGAGTGTCGGCACGGCGATCGCAGCCACCTCTTCGGTAATGTCCTCCTGGCTGGTCGAGGCCGGCCACGCCTTCTTGGCTACCTCGGCGCCGCGCAGACTGTCGGCGATGACCTGGTCACGATCCTCGGGTTCCAGCGGCTTCGCCGTCAGAACTTCGTCGACCGTGGCCTCGACGCTCTGACGGCTTGCGTAGGCGTTCATCATCTTCTCCCGCGCTCCTTCGGGCAGCCGCATGGGCGAGGGGGGCGCAGAATCGACGAGAACCAGTCCGACTAGGCCTTCTGGACGGCGGGACGCGAGGAGCTGGGCGATCTTGCCGCCCATCGAGTGGCCGACGAGCACATACGACCGGAGTTCGAGGGCGCGGATCACGCCGGCGGCGTCGTCGGCGAGATCGACTAGGGCATATCCATGCTCCGGTGCGTCGGACTCGCCCCAACCGCGGTGATCGGTCGCGATTGTGCGGTAGAACTCCGACAGTGCCTCGGTCACGTACTTCCAGGTGCGGGTCGAGCCGCCCCAGTAATGGAGGAAGACGAGCGCCAGACTGCCGCTCCCATGCTCTTCGACATGGATGTTAATGCCATTCGACTGGATCTTCACCGGAGTTCCTGCAGGTTGCGTGTTGCGGATCGGGGGAAGTCGGCTCCTGCACTGAAGTCGCGGGCGCCGCAGCGGCGTCTGAATTCTTGGCCCGCCATCGAAGCGGACCCGGGGCGGAGCAACATCCCGACCTTGGGCGCCGTCGGCCGAAGCTCCAGCGTGGCGGCGTGGTCGGTCACGGATCTGTTTCTGTCTGACGTGAGAGGTGCGACCTCGATCGCTGCGCGGTGAGTGGCGGAAAGGACAAAGTTCGCTAACTTGCTGCCAATTCGGACCATCCGGTAGAGTCAGCGGCATGGCTGCTTTGGCGACGCGACTTTGATCGGAGGCGACGTGCATAACTTGGCCATCCTGGCGCTCGACGATTTCGTATCGGTCGATCTCGGGATCGCCTGCGAGGTGTTCTCCCACGTCATGCGGCAAGGGGCGCCGGTGTACCGTGTGCGGGTTTGCGGAGAGCGCCCCCGGGTGCAGGCCCGCTCTTTCAGCATCGACGTGCCCTTTCGGCTCGATGAGCTTGCCGCCGCAGACACGGTTGTCGTGGTCGGCACGAACGATCCCTCCAAAAACGTTTCGGGCGAAGTGCTGGCCGCGATCGGCACGGCTTGGGCCAATGGGGCACGGATCGCCTCGATCTGCACGGGCGCCTTCGTGCTTGCGGCGGCTGGCCTGCTCGACGGACGCCGAGCGACGACGCACTGGATCGCCGCGGGTGAATTCAGAAAGCGCTTTCCGAAGGTCGATCTCGATCCCGACGTGCTGTTTGTCGACGAGGGCCGGATCATCACCTCCGCCGGCGCGATGGCGGGAATGGACATGTGCCTGCATCTGGTTGCGCGCGATAACGGGTATGCCGCCGGCGCGGACGCGGCACGCCTTGCGGTAGCGCCGCTGCACCGGGATGGCGGGCAGGCGCAATTCATTCGATATGAGCTTCCGCGTTCGATCGACAGCCTGGCGCCGCTTCTCGACTGGATGCTGGCGAACCTGAACCGGCAGCTCGACGTGTCGACCCTGGCAGCTCGTGTTGCGACCAGCCCGCGCACCTTTGCCCGCCGCTTTCGCGATCAGACCGGCACGACGCCGCTGCAATGGTTGCTCACGGCCCGCATACGCCGGGCACAGGAGCTGCTCGAAACGACGTGCCGATCCGTGGACGAGGTCGCGCTGGCCGCGGGGTTCGAGGCGTCGGTCACCTTTCGTACCCGGTTCCAGCAGGTCGTCGGGTTGAGCCCCAAGGCCTATCGCAGCCGCTTCCGGAGTACGTCATCGAGGCCTCAGCAAGCCTCTGCCGATGCTCCTGGGCGTTCCTCGCGCGATTAGGTCGGCCTGCAAGGAATCCCTCCAGGTATCCGCCCCCGGTCCCACTCATCGCGACTTCCGCAGCCGGCGCGAAGTGGCCTCCTACGCCGGGCTGGTCCCCAGTCCGTGGCAAAGCGGCGGCATCGACCGCGAGCAGGGCATCTCCAAAACCGGCAACACACCCGTGCGCCGAGCCATGGGGCAACTGACCTGGCTGTGCCTGCGCAACCAGCCGGACAGTGCCCTGAGCACCTGGTATCGCGAGCGCGTTCGCGACGGGCGGGCTGGGTCAAGCGGATCGCCATCACCGCACTTGCGCGCAAGCTGCTGGTGGCACCGTGGCGGTTCGTCACCGATGGCCTGAGACCGGCCGGCGCCGCGCCGAAGCCGGCGCCGGCAGTGCTGCCGCATGATGGATGACGGGCTCGAACCACGGATCAGGTCATGCCAGGAGAGCACGCATGACCGCTTGACAGGAAACACCCATACGAGGTCCGGCTCGACCACCGAACGGGGGGAAGACCCGCGGGTCCGTCGCATGGCCAAGGACCTTGGAGCCAATCACCGGTCGCTCGCTCCACGACCATCTCGCGCCAAGCACGCCCGCCCACTATCTCACGCACCATGGAGGAAACACCAGCCAAGCGGTCGCCGGGCCGGCCCCGCGATCCAGGCAAACGCACGGCGCTGCTCGCCGCCGCCCGCGCGCTGTTCCTCGAGCGAGGGAGCGACGCGGTCACCATGGATCTGGTGATCGCCCGTGCGGGGGTCTCGCGCGCAACGCTCTACAGCAACTTCGCCGATCGAGGCGAACTGCTTGCAGCCGTGATCAGGCAAGAGTCGGAGCGCTTCCTGGGCGGCGGTCAAGTGCATGAGTTGCCCGAGCGGCCGGTCGAAGAACGGCTGACCGAGTTCGGAACCGTCCTGCTACGCTTCATCGCGGACGCGGAGACCTTGGCGGTAGAGCGGCTGGTGATCCAAGCCGCGCGGACGTTTCCCGAGCACGGCACCCGCTTCTTCGAGGCTGGGCCGGGTCAGGCGCGCGCCGTCGTCGAGACCATCATCCGCGCTGGCCAAGAGCGCGGTCAACTCTGCCAGAGCGACCCAGAATTGGCGGCCAATGATCTGCTTGGGCTGTGGTTGGGCTTCTGGCGAGTGGAGATGCAATTCGGCTGTCGCGCGACAGTCAACGAGGCCGAGGTCAACCAATGGGTGAGGCACGGGGTCAAGCAGTTCCTGAAGCTCTACTCGTGACCGCTGGCGGAGCGGCCGGACCTTGCGGCAGCTCCCTACGGCCGACGGTCGTCGAGAACTCCTGGCCATCGGCTACGGCCGACCCTCTGGCGCGCCTCCGGCCTGTTGTGTAGTGATCGATCATCAACTCAGCGAGGTCGGAGTGGCGACGAACGGCGACCCTGCAGCGATCGCAGACCGGAACAGCTACGACGTCATCGTAATCGGCGGTGGAGCGGCGGGGGTCGGAGCTGCGGTAGGTGCGGCGCAAGCGGGAGCACGGACGCTGCTGGTCGAGAGCGCGGGCTATCTGGGCGGGGCAGCGACCCAGAGATGCGTACAGACCTATTGCGGGCTCTACACTGTGGAACAGCGTGGAAAATTGACCCTCCGAGCGGGGTGATCGGCGTCCAAAAC
>CAXUGD010000271.1:0-524 GCA_964250355.1 uncultured Acetobacteraceae bacterium
ACGGTGGCCAGCGCCACTAGGTCGAGCATGCCCATCAGGGCCGGCTCGCCCTCCCCACCCAGCGCCCCCTGGCGGCGCAGCACGCGCAGGGTGGCCACCGCCGTCATGAACGCGACACCGGCCGCGCAGAGGTGGCTAAGGCCGGAGCCGCAATCCAGCCGGTTGGGGTTTACGGTGGCGTGCACCGCCGGGGGCGGCCCCTCCGCCTTGTGGTGGTCCAGCACCACCACGTCCGCACCGCCGGCCAGCACGGCCAACGGCGCGTGGGCTGCGGTGCCGCAATCCACGCACACCACCAGCGTGGCCCCCTGCTCCGCCAGGCGAAGCAGCGCCGGACCGTTCGGGCCGTAGCCCTCGGCCAGCCGGTCGGGCACGTAGGGCAGCACCGGGCAGCCGAAATGGCGCAGGAACAGCGTCAGGATCGCAGCGCTGCACGCGCCGTCCACGTCGTAGTCGCCGAACACCGCCACCGTCTCCCGCCCCCGCACGGCGCGGGCCAGGCGGGCGGCCGCCGCCTCCCAATC
>CAXUGD010000271.1:534-4911 GCA_964250355.1 uncultured Acetobacteraceae bacterium
CCCGCCCCGCGCCCCCGGCGCCGCCCCCGCCGGCCCCCCCCACCCCCCCCCCCGGCCCCCGCCCGCGCGGGGCGGGGGCCAGGCGGTCGGCCGCCGCCTCCATATCGACCATCACCGCGGGGTCGGGCAGCAGCGCGCGCAGGGTGGGCGCCAGGAAATCGGCCGCACCCTCCACCGTCACGTCGCGCGCCGCGAGGATACGGCCCACGATCTCCGGCACCTCCAGCCGTTCGGCAATGGCGAAGGCGGTGCGGTCGCAGCCGGTGCGCCACACCCAGGAACGGCCGTTCAGGCTGTTGGCGACGGACAGGACGGGGCCGCCGGTGAGCACCGAGTCGAACATGTGCCCACCATGCCAGATCAACAGCTTGGCCGCAAAACCTCACCGTTGCTGCGAGCCGGCACAGGCGGCCCTACCTCACCACTGCGTCCACGTCTTGGTGTCGAAGTTATGGTGCGCCTCGATGTAGCGCACCGTGCCGCTCTTGCTGCGCATCACGATCGAATGGGTAGTCGCCCCGTGGCCGAAGCGGCGCACGCCCCGCAGCATGGCGCCGGAGGTCACTCCGGTGCCGGCAAACATCACGTCTCCCTTGGCCATCTCCTCGATCCGGTAAACCCGCTTGGGATCGGTGATGCCCATGCCGCGCGACCGCTCGATTTGGGCGTCGTCCTCGAACATCAGCCGCCCCTGCATCTGCCCGCCCGAGCAGCGCAGGGCCGCCGCCGCGATCACACCCTCCGGCGCCCCGCCGATGCCCCAGAAGATGTCCACGTCGCTGTCCGGCAGGGCGGCCGCGATCACCCCGGCCACGTCGCCGTCGGGCAGCAGCATGATGCGCGCGCCCAACTCGCGCGAGCGGGCGATGATCTCGGCGTGGCGGTCGCGGTCCAGCGTGCACAGCACCAGGTCGGACACGTCCCGCTTCTTAGCCCGTGCCAGGTTGCGAAGGTTCTCCTCGACGGAGGCGTCGAGATGCACCAGTTCCGGCGGCAGGCCGCCGCCCACCGCGATCTTATTCATGTAGCAATCGGGCGCGTGCAGGAAATTGCCGCTTTCGGCCAGCGCGATCACCGTCAGCGCGTTGGGCCCGCCCTTGGCCGTAAGCGTGGTACCCTCCAGCGGATCGACGGCGATGTCCATCGCCGGGCCGCCGGCCCCCACCTTTTCGCCGATGTAGAGCATCGGCGCCTCGTCCATCTCGCCCTCGCCGATCACCACCGTGCCGTCGATCTGCATGGTGTCGAAGGCGCGCCGCATCGCCTCCGTCGCTGCCCCGTCGGCCTCGATCTTGTTGCCCCGCCCCATCCAGCGCGAGGCGGCCAGCGCCGCAGCCTCGGTAATCCGCACCAGCTCGAGCGCCAGGTTGCGGTCCTGCGCCTGGTAGGTGGCTGTGGTCGTGCTCATGGCGGCAGGCTCCCTGGTTGCCCCGTCTTAGCGGCAACCGGCACGCGGCGGCTACCTGGCGGGAAAGTGATGCCGCAGGATCAGACCGGTTCCGTATCCAGCGCGTACCCCGCCGCGCGCACGGTGCGCACAACGTCCAGCTCGTCCGCACCGTTGATCGACTTGCGCAGCCGGCGGATGTGCACATCGACCGTGCGCGGCTCCACGTGGATGTCCGGCCCCCACACCGCGTCCAGCAGCTCCTCACGCGAGAACACGCGGCGGGGGTGCTGCATCAGGAACTCGAGCAGGCGGAACTCGGTCGGCCCCAGGTGAACCGCGCGGCTGCCGCGCTGCACCCGGTGGGCCGCCAGGTCCATGGCGATGTCGTGGAACACCAGCCGGCCCTTGGCGGGCACCGCGTTCGACCGGCGCAGCAGCGCACGCATGCGGGCCAGCAGCGCATCCATGTTGAACGGCTTGGTAATGTAGTCGTCCGCCCCGGTGTTCAGCCCGCGCACCGCATCCCCGTCCTCCGTCCGCGCGGTGACCATAATAACCGGCAGGTCGCGCGTGTTGGGGCGGCGGCGGATCTGGCGGCACACTTCGATGCCGGACAGCACGGGCAGCATCCAGTCCAGCAACACCAGGTCGGGCGGCGCCTCGGCGATGCGGGTCAGCGCTTCCTGCCCGTCGCCCGCCTCATCGACCCTGAAACCCTGTTTTTCCAGGTTGTAGCGCAGCATGGTGGCCAGCGCCGCCTCGTCCTCCACCACCAGGACCAGCGGCTTGGCCAGGTTTGCCGTGTCCGACATGCTCAGGCGTCCAAGCCGGGGCTGCCGTCGGCGTGCTTCTCGCGCGGCTTCACCACCGCGTAGTTCGTGTTCTCGCCCTTGGGCCGCTTGTCGGGCAGCGCCTCGCCGGTGGCCGCGAAATGCACGGTCTCGGCGATGTTGGTGGCATGGTCGCCGATGCGCTCCAGGTTCTTCGCGATGAACAGCAGGTGCGTGCAGGGCGTGATCTGCCGCGGGTCCTCCATCATGTAGGTGACCAGCTCGCGGAAGATGGCCGTGTAGATGTCGTCCACCGCCTGGTCCGACCGCCAGACCTGCACCGCCTTGTCGGCGTCCTCGTCGCCCACCGCATCCACCGTCAGCTTCAGGCTCTCCTGCACCAGCCGCGCCATGTGGGCCAGGCCGGTCAGCTTGAACGGCACGTTGAACTGGCTGAGCACGATGCTGCGCTTGGCCACGTTGGCCGCGTAGTCGCCGATGCGCTCGAAATCGCTGGTCATCTTCAGCGCGGCCACGATCTGGCGCAGGTCCTGCGCCACCGGCTGGCGCAGCGCCAGCAGGCGGATCACGAAGCTCTCCACCTCGCGCTCCAGCGCATCCACGGCCGGGTCCTGCTCCACCGTGCGGGCGGCGGCCTCCGTATCCTGCTCCACCACGGCCACGGTCGCCGTGGCCAGCTGGGCTTCCACCAGGCCGCCCATCTCCACCAGCAGGTCGCGCAGCCGCTTCAGCTCCTGCTCGTAGCTCTTGACGATGTGGCGTGCGGCATCGGGCATGGTGGCGCGTTCCCCTGGTTCAGCCGAAACGGCCGGTGACGTATTCCTGCGTGCGCTTCTGGCGCGGGGCGGTGAAGATCTGGCCGGCCTGCCCCACCTCGACCAGCTCGCCCAGGTAGAAGAACGCCACCTGGTCCGCACAGCGGGCCGCCTGCTGCATGTTGTGGGTGACGATGGCGATGGTGAAGTCGCGCTTCAGCTCGTCGATCAGCTCCTCAATCTTCAGCGTGCTGATCGGGTCGAGCGCGCTGGTCGGCTCGTCCAGCAGGATGATCTCCGGCCGGGTGGCGATGGTGCGCGCGATACACAGCCGCTGCTGCTGCCCGCCCGACAGGCCCGCCGCCGGCGACTGCAGCCGGTCGCGCACCTCGCCCCACAACGCCGCCCGCGACAGCGACCATTCGACGCGCGCATCCATCTCGGCCCGGTTCAGCCGCTCATGCAGCTTCACCCCGAAGGCGATGTTTTCGTAGATGCTCATGGGGAACGGCGTGGGCTTCTGGAACACCATGCCGATCCGGCTGCGCAGCGCGTTGAGGTCGATCGCGGGGGACAGGATGTTGGTCCCGTCCATCAGCACCTCGCCCGCCGCGCGCTGGCCGGGATAGAGGTCGTACATCCGGTTCAGCACGCGCAGCAGGGTGGACTTGCCGCAGCCCGACGGCCCTATCATGCCGGTCACCCGGCGGTCCGGCAGGTCCAGGTCGATCGCCTTGAGCGCGCGGTTGCTGCCGTAGAAGAAGTCGAGCCCGCGGATGGACAGTTTCACCGGGCCGTCCGGCGCCGGCACCGGGTGGCCGGACGGACGGCCGCCCGCGGCCACGACGCTGCTTTGGGTGGCCACCACACTGCTTTGGGTGGCGGCCAAGACGCTGCCCTGGGTGGTGGCCTGCTCCATGGTCGGCGATCCTTCGGTCATGTCAGCGCCGGCGTATCAAAAGGCGGGCGGCGATGTTGATGGCCAGCACGCCCAGCGCGATCAGCAGGGCGCCCGTCCAGGCCAGTTGCACCCAGTCCTCGAACGCCGAGCCGGCATACTGGTAGATGGTGAGCGGCAGGCTGGACATGGGGGTGCCCAGCCCGGAAAACCCCGAGTTGCCGAGCGAGGTGAACAGCAGCGGCGCCGTCTCGCCCGCCACCCGCGCCACCGCCAGCAGCACGCCCGTCAGCAGCCCGTCGAGTGCTGCGCGGTAGCAGATGAACACGGTGGTGCGCCACCGCGGCGCGCCCAGCGCGATGGCGGCCTCGCGAAGGCTGACCGGGATCAGCCGCAGCATGTCCTCCGTGGTGCGCACCACGATGGGGATCACCAGGATGGCCAGGGCGGCCGCCCCCGCCCAACCCGAGAAGCCGCCCAGGCGCACCACGGCGACCTGGTAGATGAACAGGCCGATCAGGATAGAGGGTGCGGACAACAGGA
>CAXUGD010000272.1:0-4910 GCA_964250355.1 uncultured Acetobacteraceae bacterium
ATCCCGGCCTGTCCGCCTTTGCCGCGGGCGGGGTGGGGCTGGTGGCCGGCAGCGGCTCGGTCACCGTCACGAGCGCCGCCTGCGGCACGGCGGGCGACAGCATTTTGGGCGGGTCTGGCAGCCTGCTGGCCAACAGCACGGGCAGCCAGGGCCTGGACGTGGTGGCCGGCAGCGGCAACGTCACGCTGAACGGCGGCGCGGGCAACGACGTGTTCGTGGGCGGCGCCGGCCAGGCGCTGCTGAACCTGGGCGCGGGTGCAGACACGGTCACCCTGGGTGCGGGCAGCATCACGGTGGCGGGCGGTGCGGCCGACAGTTTCCTGGTGCCGGGCGACGGGCAGGGCACGCTGGTGATTCAGAACTGGACGGCGCAGGACACGCTCGGCACGCCCGGCCTGGCCCACCCTGTGATCGCCGCCCAGGTCGTCACCGGCGGCTCCACCTGGCTCACCCTGATGGGCGGCGCCCACATCGAGCTTGTGGGGGTGACGCACTTCTCATAGCGGCTTCCCGAGCTCACAGTCTCCAGCGTCGTTCCAGCCATTCGATAACGCTTGTCGCTTCGTACACTTTACGATACGGTCGTCGCAGACTGATTGGTGCAGGCGCTGAGACCAGAACCTAATACCGACGACACGTCCTTCCCAGCTTGCAAGTGTCCACAGGTTATCTTCGCAGCTGCCGTACATCGACCATTCGATCCAAGTGTACGCCAAAGTCATGTTGTGACAACGCTTCTGGAGGAAACTTGACCATGTACCGTCATTTTCTGCTGCTTGGGCTTGTTGCGTCGCCGATCGCTGGATGGGCACAATCATCGCCATCGCCGCTCGGCTCAGGGTACTACACCACACCTGCTAGTCAGTCACAACAACCGGCCATCTGTTCGAGCCAGACTGCTTTTCCTAGTGTGCCGCCGCTCAGCATCATCAAAAAGCAGCCGATATCGGCGACAATGGAACGCCTCAGATCGACCAAATCCGCGGCGGCACGGTGAAGGGCGGGCAGGTGTCCGGCGGTACGGTAGTCGCAACCTATACGACATTCCCTAACGCGCCCGGATGCCAACTGCAGCCAGACGCGAACGGACTGTTCTACACCACACCGGGCGTGGCTGCCTCCGCGGCCTCGGGTTGCGGAGCGTTCGAGCGAGTACGCAACTTCCGCCTGTTCGCGCCGGGTGACATCTTTCTGGTCCACACAGCCGTCTATTCCGGAGACTATGAACAACCATGGATCGGGCCTGCGTACGATAGCGTAGCGGCATTCAATGCGGGAAATCGCCCACACCGCCCAACAACGTCACAATACTTGGCCAGATCACAAAAAACCAGAAACCTGTCATCCTGCTCAACACAAACGCCAGCAACAACACGCTTTCCCAAGCACCGGTCTACTTCGACGTGAGCGACGGCGTCACTTGGCAGAACATCAACGTGGTCGCTCAGCCTGGAGCAGGGGTCGGCAAAGCAGGCGCGTATGAGTCTGGCGGAAGCAATCTGACCATTGCCGATACACTCATCTCAGGGTTCGAGGTTGCAGACTCAAACGGATTGTTCGGGGCTGGGCAGTATACCGGCACACTTACCTTGAACGACGATGAGTTCTCGTTCAATGGAGGCTCCAACGGACCTGATCACAACGTCTATATCGGTCCGAGCTTCACCGATCCGAACTTCAAGGTCATCTTGCAACACAGCTGGAGTCATGACTCCTACTATGGGCACGACTTCAAGTCGCGCGCGCAGCAGAATGTTCTCCAGGCTAACTACTTTCAAGGTGGGCTACCGCAGGGTGGTAACTACACTCAGGCCGAAATCTACAACGTTGACATTCCAAATGGCGGCCGGACCACGGTGAAAGACAACGTCTTCTTCAAGACTGTATCCGGTTCGGCATCGAATGGTATCTCATTCGCTTGGCTGTTGGAGGGCACGTCTGATAACCGGCCTCAATCTGTGACGGTGCAGAACAATACGTTCATTGCCGGCGCGCTGACTTACGACGGAAGCCACCCGATCTTTCCAATGGCATTCCTGTACCCGCCAGTCGTTCCGGGCAGCACTGGCTGGCCGGGCTATGCCTACGAGGTTCTGACGAACAACTTTGTTGCTTTCTGCCCGACTGGAAACGCTGTGATGGATTTTCGCGGCGACGTTTGGGTAAACTCCACAATAAGCGACCTCACATCCGACTACGGCCTTTCGACGCCCGTTTACAGCGACGACAACACCATCTCAATGACCTACCCGAGTTACAAGTCTATCCTTGGCGCTCCATCTTACGTTCATCAACTATCGGGAGTAGCCCGTCAGACAAACGCGATCGGGTATGTGGATCAGTAGGCGATGAACTGTGAGTGACTTCCGGCTCGCCGCTGCAAATAAGACGACGTAGGGACAAGGAATCGGGTTTGGAAGCAGCACTTTTCGTCATAAACTTAGTGATCATGCTGCTTCTCCTCCTTTGGTCGGCACGCGTCGACCCACCCGGCAAGGTTTTGAGCGGCCGCGGGTTGTTCGATATGCGGCCGGGCGCCGAATGCGACCATCGCAGGCGCCCGCCGACATTCGCGTCACCCAAGGACTAGCCTACAGCGATGCGGGACCTGGTTTTTGCGGCTTTTTTTACGGCCTACCTGCCGCTGATCCTGCGTTACCCGCATGTCGGCGCGATGGTGTGGGCTTGGCTGTCATTCTGCTCGCCTGACGAGTATCTCTACGGTTTCATGACGACCTTGCCGTTGAGCAAGATCGTGGCGGTGCTGACGGTCGCCGCGTTGTTGCTGCGGCGCGAGGGGCGGCGCCCTTACATCGACGGCATGATGCTGACGATGCTTGGCTTCGTGCTGGTCGGTCTTGTCTCGGCAAGCGTTGCAATCACGCCGCTGCCACTGAACTGGGACCTGTTCAGCAAAGTTGGGAAGATCGCTGTTCTGTGCTTTGTGCTGACCTCCGTGCTGACCACGCGGCGGCGGCTCCAGGCCTTGGTCACGGCCATGGTGATCGGATTGGCCTTCAACGGCGCCGATGAGGGCTTGAAGGTGCTGGTCAGCGGCGGGGGACATCACGTCCTCGGCGTGACGACGATGGGTGACAACAACAGCTTCGCCACGGCCATGCTGATGTGCCTGCCGATGCTGCTTTATCTTAACCAGACGTCGAGCAATCCGATCGCTCGGGCCGGCTTTATTGGTGCGCTCGTGTTGTGCATCGTCTCGATTATCGGCACCTACTCACGTGGTGGCTTTGTCGGGCTTGTCACCTTCGCGCTTGGCCTGATCGCGCTGAACCGCAATAAGCTGCGCAATTTAATGCTGGTGGGGGTTGGTGGCGTTGTCCTGATGTTTGCCGCGCCTGATACCTGGTACGACCGCATCCACAGCATCGGCAATGCCGGCCAAGATGGATCATTCATGGAGCGTGTAACTGCCTGGAAGGTTAGCACGCTCCTGGCGCTGGACCGGCCGTTTACCGGCGGCGGCTTTCACGCAATCCAGGACACCGACGTCTGGCAGCGCTACGGGCAGGACTTGGCCAGGCTGGACTTTGTGCCGAGCGCAGCGATGCAGGCGCGCGGCATGGCGGCCCACAGTATCTACTTCGAGGTGCTGGGTGATCTGGGGTTCTCCGGTCTGATACTTTTCGCGGCGATGCTGTACCTTGCCTTTCGGTGCTGTGGCCAGATACGCAGGCGTGTCCGCGAGCATGCAGATTTGGCGTGGATGGGCGGTTTGGCCAGCATGCTGCGCCTATCCCTGGTCGTCTATATGGTGTCCGGCGCAGCACTCAGCTTTGCTTATTTCGAGGGTCTGTATCTGATCGTGGCACTTCTATCGGTTACACGCCGCATGCTCGCCGAAGAATTGGCCGTTCGTGCGCCGATCCCGGGTGTTCCACGCGCAGTCCACGGCACTGGCGAGGCTTGGGACAACGTCGGCTTTGGCCAAGCAATGTGACTGTTGCGAGGATGGACCGGTGATCGCCGCGCCACCGCCGACCACTAGGCCCTGGCATGACAGCTTGGCCAAACGCTTGGTGGTCGCCGTTTCGTTCCCGGTGTTCCTGCTACTGAACCGGCCCAGCCTGCAATGGTTCGCGCGCGCCGCCTACGACTTCGCATTGCGGTGCAACGGCATCGCCATCAACTTTCGCGGCCGCCACGGGCTTACGGTGGGCGAGGAACGTTTTGCCCGGCGCTACCTGGCGAGACATCCCGGCGGCGTGCTGCTGGACGTGGGGGCCAATAACGGCACCTACACCGCCTTCCTGCGGCAGGTGGCGCCACAGGCGCGCATCTACGCGTTCGAGCCGCATCCGCGGACCTTTGCCGCACTCCAGCGCCGCTTGGCCGGCGACGCGCACGCAACGCCGGTTAACCAGGCCGTCTCCGACCGGCCCGGCACGCTGACGCTATACGATTTCGCGGCCGCCGACGGCTCCACCCAGGCGAGCCTCGACGAAGACGCGGTGCGGCTGTTCAGCGCCGAGACCGTGGCGCACGACGTGGTGGCAACCACCATCGATGCGTTCATGGCCGAGCGCGGCATAGCGCAGGTGCGACTGCTGAAGATCGACACGGAAGGCTTCGACCTGGCCGTGCTGCACGGCGCGCGCGCTGCCCTGGCCGCTCGCGCCTTGTGCGCCATCCAGTTCGAGTTCATCCCCGCCAACATCGCCCGCCACGTGACGATGCGCCAGTTCTTCGCAGCACTGCACGGCTACCGCATCCACCGCCTGTGCATGAACGGCGCGCTGATCCCGCTGGACAGCTACGACGTGAAGCGCTGCGAGATCTACGTCACGCACAACCTGGTGGCGCTACCGTTGTAGGGGAATGCTCCGTGTTGCCGGAACGGCCTAGGTGAGTCCGATCCGATCTGGTAAGGACCGTCGCGGCCGGGCTTGTCC
>CAXUGD010000273.1:0-4898 GCA_964250355.1 uncultured Acetobacteraceae bacterium
GCTTCGGCCTGTTGCTGGATCGCGGCAAACGCGTAGCCGGTGGCCGCCCGCCCGGCGCCGGCCAGCGTGCCCAGGGTGAGCAGGCGCGGATGCGCCGGCGCTGCGGGCGCTGCCGGGTTCATTGCCAGCACGCCGGTCTCCGTCCGCCGCACGGTGAAGGCGCAGCGGAGCCGGTGCCGCAACCGTTCCGTCAGCTCGTCTTGGCTCGGCACGGCGGCGCAGCCGGGGGCCAGCCGCGTCAGCTCCAGCAGGGCGCGCGTGGGCGAGAACGGCAGGCCATACAGGAAGCTGACGCAAGCGGCGGAGGGCGGGTCGAAATCCATCAGCTCCACTGTGTCCGGGTCGAAACACGGCCGTTCGGTCTCCACCGTGCAGCCGAAGAAGCTTTGCAGCAGGCCCGCGCCCGGCTGGGGCGCCGGTGGACGCGTGTCGATCACCAGGGGCGCGCGTAGCAGGCCGGCGGAGGTTTCCACCCAGGCCCGCTCACCGTCGGCGCCCGTGGCGCGCGCGGCGACCCCCTGGACCAGGCTGACGTTCGGCGACCGGGCGATGCGGTCGAGCGCGTGGGCATAGAAGACGTCGGCCTGGATCGTCTGGTAGCTCGCCTGGCCGTCGCCGCATTCCACGCGCCGGCCGCCCGTCTGCAGCCGCCAGCGGCGCCACTGCTGGCCCACGCAGCGTTCAAACGCGTGCGGGCGCAGGCTCCAGCCCGACCAGGTGCGGTCGTGGGTGTATTCCGTTCGCGGCTCGACGATGACGGTGCGGCAGCCGGCGCCCCCCGCGAGCAGCGCACCGATCGACAGCCCCGCGCAGCCGCCGCCGATGACGACGATCTCGGCATCCGGCCTGGCCGCGATCGCCGTCATCCGCACGGCCTCGTCGCGACGCGGCGTTCAGGCCGCCACGCGGGGGCGTTCGGCCACCGGCGCACTAGCCACGGCATGGACGGCGGGCACGGATTTGCGGGCGGCGATCAGGTAGATCATCACGCCATAGACGGCCTTGGCCGCAACATCGGCCGCCGCGTAGCCGACCTGCGTCAGCACGACGCTGGCAGCACCCGTGTAGCCGAACATGGGAAGCAGGTAGATGACCGGGTAGGTGCACCAGATCATTACGGTTAGGAAGCGCGCTGCCACGATCAGGTGGCGTGCCTCCTCCGGCTGGGCGCGCACGGATTTCGCGAGCGTCACGTAGAGCTGGTAGATGATGATGGCAAAGGGAACCATGGCTGCCCCCCACCAGGCCCAGCGCGTCGTGGCGTCCGTCGAGATCTGGCCGGGGTAGCCGAGCAGTATCATCTCGGCCGCCTGCAAGCCCAGGACGAAGCAGCGTATCTGGGCCTGGCGGCGCGGCAGGTCGATCACCAGCACCAGCATGATCAGCAGCAGCGGCACCGTCAGCAGCCAGTCGGCATAGCGGTAAGTCTCGTTGAACCGGTACAGCGTGGCCGTGAGCGCGCCATGCGAGGGCGAAAAGGCCGCGGCCCAGCTCCCCAGCAGCCGCGCGTAGTTGTAGGTGGCCGTGAGCGTGACGATGCCGGCCAGGGTGGCGACCACCCGGTAGCGCGGTGCCAGCTCCGCGCGCTGCAGGAAGAAGAACAGCGTGGCGCCGCCCATGACGGCGATCACCAGGGAGAACACGTTGGAGACGAGATCGTATTGCACGAGGCTGATGGTAAGCACGGCAAGCCTCCCCTTTGCAGGACCGTGCATAAGCTGGAACGTTCCGTTTATAGCGGATAGAACTTTTTGCAACGTTCCGGCATTAAAACATGGTTATGTTGTATTTCGGACAACACCGTGCAGGTCCGGCGGCCGGGCCGGGAGGGTTGGCACCGGCTTGCCAGGCCGGGCCGCGCGCGCCACTCTGCCCCGCATGCTTTACCTGGAAGACATGCAGGCGGGCGACCGCTCGACGCTCGGCCCCATCCTCGTCTCACGCGAGGAGGCGCTGGATTTCGCCCGTAAATACGACCCGCAGCCGTTCCACCTGGACGACGAGGCCGCCGCCGCCCACCCCTTCTTCAAGAAGCTGTCGATTAGCGGCTGGCAGACCTGCGCCTATGCCATGCGGCTGATGGTGGACGACATGCAGGCCCACGCCGCGCAGTCGCTCGGCTCGCCGGGGATCGACAACATCCGCTGGCTGAAGCCGGTCTATCCCGGCGACCGGCTGACGCTGGAGTGCGAGACGCTGGAGGTGACGCGCTCCCGCAGCAAACCCGCCATGGGCTCCGTCCGCCGCCGCTGGGTGTTCGTCAACCAGGACGGCGATCCGGTGATGAGCATGGAGGGGGTGGGCCTGTTCGCCTCCCGCGGAGCGGGTGCGGCCGCGGCTCCCTGAGGTGCGGCGAACGTTGCGCAGGCTGGAGGGATACGGGGGCCGCGGGCTGCGTTAGGCCCGCGTGTGCCGCTACCGGCACGCCCAGTTGAGGATCGTTCCCCATGTTCATGCGAATCGACAAGCTGCAGGCTGCCCTGCCCGAGCCGAAAAAGGCCGACCCCAACGCCGCGGCCGCCCTGCAGGAGCTGCTGGGCGGCAAGTACGGCGAGATGTCCACCCTGGGCAACTACATGTTCCAGAGCTTCAACTTCCGCAACAAGAGCAACCTGCGGCCGTTCTACAGCCTCGTGGCCAGCATCACCGCCGAGGAGCTGGGCCACGTGGAATTGGTGGCCAACGGCGTGTCCATGCTGAACAACGGCCCCGGCGACCCGCGCGAGCACGTCGATCTTTCCAAGTCGCCCTTCGAGGCGATGCAGGACATACGGCTGGCCGGCTCGTTCCTGGCCAATGGCGGCGGTGCCATGCCGATCAACAGCAACGGCGCATCGTGGAACATGGACATGGTCACTACCACGGGCAACGTGGTGTTCGACCTCCTGCACAACTTCCACCTGGAATGCGGCGCGCGCATCCACAAGCTGCGGGTGTACGAGACGATGACGGAACCCACCGGCCGCGAGGTATGCGGCTACCTGCTGGTGCGCGGCTCGGTGCACGCGCACGCCTATGCGCTGGCGCTGAAGAAGCTGACGGGCGTGGAGGTGGAGAAGATGCTGCCCACGCCGAACATCAACCTCAGCAAGATCCCCGAGTGCCAGAAATACCTGAACGAAGGCAGCCACCGCCGGCTGTACCGCTTCAGCCCGGACGACTACCAGGAAATGTCGGGCATCTGGGGCAACGGCGAAGTGGCCCTGCCCGGCGACCCGCCTGGCGAGCTGGAGGTTGTGGACGGTCACCCCGAGGGCGGCAAGATCTCCGACATGGTCGGCACCTACGCCGCCTTTGCGCCGGACTACGCCCCGCAGGAAATGTTCGAGGTGGCCAAGAAGATCTACAAAAAGTCGCGCTGAGGGGTATGCGGGGCGGGGCTGCGGCTCCGCCCCGCCCGGTGGCGACCGCCGGCGATCGAGGTTCCGGCCGAACGCGGCAACCTTGTTGACGACTGCGCTGTTACGGCGTGCTCATGCATCCTTCTTCAGACCTGCCCCGTTCCGCCGTCGTTGACCTCGGATCGAACTCCGTCCGCCTCGTCGTCTTCGAGGGGCAGGGCCGCAACCCGGCCGCGATCTTCAACGAGAAGGCCGTGCTGCGCCTGGGCCGCGGCCTGCAGCAGACGGGCCGCCTGAACGAGGACGGGGTGGCGCAGGCGGTGCAGGTGATGGCGCGCTACGCGGCCATCGCACGCGCCATGGGCGCCGCCCCGTTCGAGGTGCTGGCCACGGCCGCGGTGCGCGACGCCAGCAACGGCCCGGATTTCGTGGCGGCCCTGCAGGCTACCATGCCCCACGTGCCCATCCGCGTGCTGTCCGGCGAGCAGGAGGCCGGGTTCTCGGCCGCCGGCCTGCTCTGCGGCATCCCCGCAGCGCACGGCATCCTGGCCGACATCGGCGGCGGCTCGCTGGAGGTGGTGGAGCTGGCCGACGGCGCCGGGCACCGCGCGCTGACGCTGAAGCTGGGCGTGATCCGCCTGTCCGACCGCGCCGGCGGTGACGTGGTGCGGGCCCGCGCCATCGCGGAGGAGGCGCTGGCCGGCGTGCCGTGGCTGGCCCAGGGCGAGGGGCGCGACCTATACCTGGTGGGCGGCGCCTGGCGGGCGCTGGCCCGCATCCACATGGAGCAGACCGGCTACCCGCTGAACATCGTGCACCATTACACCATCCGGCGGGAGGAGGCGCGCGACCTGGCCGGGGTGATCGGTGCGGCCAACCGGCGCGCCCTGGAGCGCCTGCCCGGCGTGTCGCGCCGCCGCGTGGACGACATGCCCTTCGCCGCCGTAGTGCTGCGCCGGCTGCTGCGCGCCACCAACGCGCGGCGGGTGGTGTTCTCCGCCAACGGCCTGCGCGAGGGCTGGTTCATGCAGACGGTGGCTCGGCCGAAAGCGCGCGCGCAGGAGCCCGTGCTGGCCGCCTCCCGCGAGCTGGCGCTGCGATACGGCCGTAACGCCGGCCTGCCACCCGCCCTGGCGCAGTGGACCGCGGCGCTGTTCGAGGACGAGGCGGCCGAGGCGGCCAAGCTGCGCGAGGCGGCCTGCTGGATGAGCGACATCGGCAGCCAGGACCACCCGGAATACCGCTCGGAACAGACCTTCTTCCGCGTGCTGCGCCTGCCCGGCATCGCTCTCGACCACCACGCGCGCGCCTTCCTGGCGATCACGCTGGCGCTGCGCTACGAGGCGGAGCCGGAGACCGCCTACCTGAACGGCGCACGCATGTTGCTGGAAATGAGCACGCTGCGCCGCGCAGAGATCCTGGGCACCGCGCTGCGCCTGGCCTACACGCTGTCGGGCGGCACGCCCGAGCTGCTGGCCGGCACGTCCCTGCTGCGCGAGCCGGGGCGGCTGGTGCTGCGGCTGACCGAGGGCGGCGGCGTGTTCGCGGGCGAGAGCG
>CAXUGD010000274.1:0-4895 GCA_964250355.1 uncultured Acetobacteraceae bacterium
GTCCAGGTCTGGCTGGCCGACGTGTGGCAGCGCCTGCGCATGGCGCTGGCCGCCGATGCCGGCCGCCCGGGCGGCCACACGGCCACCCTGCTGGACAACGCGGTCCGGAGCCTGGGGAACATGCTGGCCGACGACCCGGTGGCCCACGCCCGCGTGCAACGCGCTGCCGAACGGTTGGTCACCCGGCTGCTCCCGGCCGCCCAGACCCAGGTTGCCGACTTCATCCAGACCGTCATCAGCAACTGGGACACCGCCACCCTGACCGACCGGCTGGAGCTACGGGTCGGCCGCGACCTGCAATACGTCCGCATGAACGGCACCCTGGTCGGCTTCCTCGTAGGCGGCGCCGCCTACGCCCTCCTCACCGCCCTTTTCGGCCACGTCGCGTTTTAATCGAAGTAGCTGGGGATGTTGTCGCCCCCGCACGGAACGATCCGCGAAGCAACAGCGGAGTTCTGCTTCCGCAAGATGTCAAACACAGGCTGACAAAACTGTCTCTAGGCGTCGTTACGGGGGGGACGTTGTCCCGTTTTGCTGTCGCAGTGTGCTTGCCCCGGCGTCTCGCCCTCAAGACCGAGTCCTTCGGGCGCCTTCGGCGATCTTGACCGCGAGCCACCGGAGCAAGCGAAGGGTTGACATCGAACAAGGACAAGAAGCGGCCACCGCGCTGCACAGCAAAGTTTACTTACGATGTCAGCCCGTCCCGTCGTCTGCCGGGACGGGTCAAGGCCGCCGAAGGCGCCCGAAGGGCTCGGTCTTGAGACGGCCCGGCAGGCGACGGACGATTGTGGATCGTGGTAGCCCGGGTAGAGACAACCTCGGTGGCAGCGCCAGCGAGCCGCCTGCCCAGCCTCACGCCTTTCCGTGGCAGTGCTTGTACTTCTTCCCCGATCCGCATGGGCACGGCGCGTTGCGCTGCGTTCCGCCCCAGGTGGTGGGATCGTTCGGGTCGAGCGCTTCGGCCGCGCCCACCATGCCCACCTGCCAGGTGTCGGACCGCGCCACCGTGTCGGCTTCGGCATAGGCGGGGGCTGCAAAGTTCTCCACCAGGCCCGCCGGCAACGCCCGCGGCATCGGCGGCGGCTCGGCCGACAGCTCCACGCGCGCCAGTGTGCTCGTCACCCGCTCGCGCAAATCGTCCAGCATGGCGTTGAACAGCGCGAACGCCTCGCTCTTGTACTCGTTCAGCGGGTCCCGCTGGCCATAGGCGCGCAGCCCGATCCCCTGGCGCAGGTGGTCCAGCGCCAGAAGGTGCTCCTTCCACACCGTGTCGAACATCTGCAGCAACAGGCTTTTTTCGATGTAGCGCATGATCTCGGGGCCGAAATTGGCCGTCTTGCCCGCCGCGGCCCCGTCCACCGCCGCCGTCAGCCGGTCGTGGATCGCCGTTTCGTCAATCCCCTCCTCGCGCCCCCAATCCTCGATCGGCAAGTCCAGCCCGAACACGCGCCGCACGTCCGCCGTCAGCTCCGCCGTCTGCCACTGCTCCGCAAACGCCTTTTCCGGGATGCGCGCGCCAACCATGCTATCGACCAGCTCGTGGCGGAATGCCGCCACCGTCTCCGACACGTCCACCGCCTGCATGTAATCCCGGCGCTGGGCATAAACCTCCTTGCGCTGGTCGTTCATCACGTCGTCGTATTTCAGCAGGTTCTTGCGCGTGTCGAAGTTGCGCGCCTCCACCTTCTTCTGCGCCTTTTCCAGCGCCTTGTTGATCCAGGGATGGACGATCGCCTCGCCCTCCTTCAGCCCCAGACGCTGCAACATGCCGCCCATCCGGTCGGACCCGAAGATCCGCATCAGGTCGTCTTCCAGCGACAGGAAGAAACGGCTGGCGCCCGGGTCGCCCTGGCGCCCGGACCGGCCGCGCAGCTGGTTGTCGATGCGACGGCTCTCGTGCCGCTCCGTGCCGATCACCAGCAGCCCGCCCGCCTCCTTCACGCGGTCGTGGAAGCCCGGGATCTCCGCCCTAATCTCGGCCTCGCGCGCCGCCTGCGCGGCCTCGTCGGCCAGACTATGCGCCTCCTGACGCAACCGCATGTCCAAATTGCCGCCCAGCTTGATGTCCGTGCCGCGCCCGGCCATGTTGGTCGCAATCGTGACGGCGCCCGGCGAGCCCGCCTGCGCAATGATGGTCGCTTCCTGCTCGTGGAACCGCGCGTTCAGCACCGCATGCGGTATCCGGCGCGCCTTCAGGATCTCGCTCAGCAGCTCGCTCTTCTCGATGCTGACCGTGCCCACCAGCACCGGCTGCTCGCGCGCCCGCGCTTCCTCGATCAGCGTCGCCACCGCGTCGTATTTCTCGGTCGCCGTGCGGTAAACCTCGTCGTCGCCGTCCGCGCGCACCACCGGCACGTTGGTCGGTATCTCGATCACGTTCAGCTTGTAGATCTCGGCGAACTCGTCGGCCTCCGTCATCGCCGTGCCGGTCATCCCCGCCAATTTCGGGAACAGCCGGAAGTAGTTCTGGAACGTGATGGAGGCGAGCGTCTGGTTCTCCTGCTGGACCGTCACGTATTCCTTGGCTTCCAGCGCCTGGTGCAGCCCTTCGGAATACCGCCGCCCCTCCATCATCCGGCCGGTGAACTCGTCGATGATGATCACCTTGTCGTCGCGCACGATGTAGTCCACGTCGCGCGCAAACAGCGTATGCGCCCGCAGCGACTGCTGCACGTGGTGCACCACCGACACGTTGAAGATGTCGTACATGTTGCCTTCGGTGATGATCCCGGCCTGGCGCAGCATGTCCTCCACACGCTCGTTGCCCACCTCCGTCAGGTGTACGGATTTCGCCTTTTCGTCCTTCTCGAAAGTCGAGGCGTCCTTCACCAATTCCAGGACAACCAGGTTCACCGACCGGTACAGGTCGGAAGAGTCCTCCGCCGGCCCCGAAATGATCAGCGGCGTGCGCGCCTCGTCGATCAGGATACTGTCCACCTCATCGACGATCGCGTAGCTGAACGGCCGCTGGACCATGTCCTCCAGCCGGTACTTCATGTTGTCGCGCAGGTAGTCGAAGCCGAACTCGTTGTTCGTTCCGTACGTCACGTCGCAGGCATAGGCCGCGCGCCGCTCCTCGTCGGAGATGCCGTGCACGATCACGCCCGTCCGCAGCCCCAGGAAGCCGTAGAGCCGCCCCATGTCCTCGCTGTCGCGCCGCGCCAGGTAGTCGTTCACCGTCACCACGTGCACGCCCCGGCCCGACAGCGCGTTCAGGTACACCGGCAACGTCGCCACCAGCGTCTTGCCCTCGCCGGTCTTCATCTCCGCAATCTTGCCGTCGTGCAGCACCATGCCGCCCACCAGCTGCACGTCGAAATGCCGCATCCCCAGCACCCGCCGGCTCGCCTCCCGCACCACGGAGAACGCCTCCGGCAGCAGCGCGTCCAGCGTCTCCCCCCCGGCCAGCCGCTCCCGGAACGCCGCCGTCCTGCCGGCCAGCGCCTCGTCCGACAGCGCGGCCGTGGCCGCCTCATGGGCATTGATCTTGGGAACGCGCTGCTGATACGCCTTCAGCGAACGGTCGTTGGACGTGCCGAAAACGGCGCGGGCTAAGCGTGCAAACATGGATGGCAGATAGGCGGCGCCCGGGGGTGGGTCAATCATCAGGTAAGGCCAGGGGCTCTGCCCCTGGACCCCGCTAAGGACAAGTCCTTAGAACCTATCTGCTAAGGGTAGGAGAATGAGGGGCCAACCCGTTCTACTACATCTCCTCGGGCGGCCCCTCATTCTCCTACCCTTAATAAGGCATCCAAGGCCCAGCCTTGGTGGGGGTCCAGGGGGCAAAGCCCCCGGCTTGCTGTTAATTCACCCCGCCGCCGGTTGCTGCCACGGCTCGTTTCGCGCATAAGGCCGCCGCTCCCCACACGAGGTTCCCATGCGCCTAGCCCTTTCCGCGGCCCTGACGGCTGCCCTGCTCTCCACGGCCGCCATCGCCCAGGCGCCAAAGCCGGCAGCCGCACCCGCCGCCACCCCCGCGACCCCGGCGCAGCAGAACCCCATCATCGCCACCGTCAACAACGACGCCATCCGCCTGTCCGACATCTCCGCCTGGGTCGATACCCACGTGCCCGCCGAGCAGCGCCAGCAGATCGGCCAGGAAAAGCTGTTCGCCGCCGCCCTCGACAACCTCGTCTCCGGCAAGGCGCTGCAGGTCATGGCCCGCAAGCAGGGCCTGGACCGCGACCCTGCCGTCGCCCGCCAGATGCAGGCCGCCGCCGACGAGGTGCTGCAGCGCGCCATCCTGGTGAAGACCGTCCTGCCACAGGTGACGGAGGAGGCCATCAAGGCCCAGTACGACAAGCAGTTCGCCAGCAAGCCCGGCGAACCGGAGGTCCACGCCCGCCACATCCTGGTCGATAGCGAGGCCAAGGCGAAGGACATCATCAAGCAACTGCAGGGCGGCGCCAAGTTCGAAGACCTGGCCAAGAAATACGGCGACCCCAAGGACCCCGCCAGTGCCGCCGGCGGCGACCTCGGCACCTTCAAGAAGGGCGACATGCTGCCCGAGTTCTCCGACGCCGCCTTCAAGCTGAAAAAGGGCGAGTACACCCAGGCCCCCGTGCACACCCGCTACGGCTGGCACGTGATCCAGGTGCTCGACACCAGCATCTCCCAGCCGCCGAAATACGATGCGGTGCACGACGACATCCGCCAGGCGCTGCTCCGCCAGGACGCCTCGACGCTTGCCGCCCAGGCCCGCGCCGGCGTGAAAATCGTGCAATACGGCCCGGACGGTAAGCCGGTGAAGACCATCAGCACGCCCGCGCCGGCCGGGGCCAAGGCGCCCGCCACGGCCGCACCCGCCAAGAAGTAACGCCACCATGGCGGACCGGTCCGCCACCTCCCCCCTGGCGCTTCCGCTGCCGGAGCTGCTGCCAGTCGCCGGCCTGCGC
>CAXUGD010000275.1:0-4873 GCA_964250355.1 uncultured Acetobacteraceae bacterium
GTCCCCCCCCCCCCCGGCCGCCCGGGGGGGGGGTGTGGGGGGCGGCGCCCGCCCCGCGGGGGGACGATCGCGGATCGTGGCAGCCCGGATAGGGACACCCTCCATGGCAGCGACAGCTAGAGCGCGTGGAGGCTGACCGTAACGGTCAACGCGCTCTAAATTTCTGTTTTGTCGAGCAAATTTCTTACTTAGACTGTCCAGTCCGCGTGAGAGTGCTCTACACGCGCAATGCGGATTGCCCCACATCCTGCGCAACCCGGTCGGCCAACGAGCCGAGCAGCCCGCTCATCGTGGCCGCCAGGTTCGCCGCACCGGCGGCGGGCGGCGCCGCGCTGAGCACCACGTGGCGCGTGGCCAGCGGGGCATGCGTAGTGCCGCGTTCCACGGCCACCTCGGCCGTCAGCACCACCGTGCCCGACGCATCCGCGTCGAAGCCGAGTATGTCCACCTCCACGCGCAGCTGCGGGTCGGCGGAAATGGCGCCGGACTGCGAAAACACGCTGGCCCCCGGCAGGCGCTGCGAGAGGTCCTGCGTCAGCACACGGCCGATCATGTCGCCCAGCGGCTCGGCCCAGCGCAGTTGGCCGTTCACCGCCAGCGTGTAGCCGGCGTTCTTCAGCACCACGTCGGCGCGGTCGAGATAGCCGGCCAGCCCCGGCCGGCGCACCTCGACGGTCACCGCGCCGGCCTGCACCGTGGCGCCTGGGGTCGGCTGCAGCGTGTAGTAGGTGGGATCGGCCGAAGCGCAGCCGGCCAGCAGCGCCGTCAGTGCCAGGCGGGCGAGGGCCTTCCTCATCGTTCCGCCGCCCGCGTCGTGCGGCCGCGTATCAGCGCCTCGGGATGCCGGTCCAGGAAGTCGGCCAGCAGGCGCAGGCTGCGCGCCGCCTCGCTCACCTGGTCCAGCACGTGCCCGATATTGCGCTGGAAATCCGAGTTGCCGCCGTAGCCGCCCTCGCCCAGGGCCGCGTTGGCGTGGGCCACCGCCTGCTGCAGGTCGGCGCTGATCCGGGGCAGGCGCTGAAGCGCCGGGGTCAAGCCCTGGTCGGTGTGGCGCACCAGATGCTGCACGTCCGTCAGCGTCTCGCTCAGCCGGGTCAGCGCGTTCTTCACCTCCGGCCCGCTCACCGTGCGGTTCACGGAATCCAGCGCCGCGTTCAGGTTGCGGCCGATCTCGTCGAACGGGATGCGGTCCAGCTTGGAGGAGATGTCGCTGAGCGAGGTGGTGATGTTGTCCAGTCCGCCACCCTGGCTGGGCATCACCAGCGCCTCGCCCTCGTGGCCGACCGCCGCGGCCGGTGCGTTCGGCACGAATTGCAGAGAGATGGATTTCTGGCCGGTGATGAAGCTGCTCGATTCGAGCACGGCCCGCATTCCTTGTCGTACGAGCGCCTCCGTCACGTGGACGGGATCGGCATTTTCCTGATCCTGTTCCGGCGAGAACACGCGTTCGGGCTGCAACTCGTAGGCGACGCGCGCCCGTATGCTCTCGCCGCTCGGCGGCATCACCAGCGTCACATCCGTCACCGAGCCGATCTGAATGCCGAACACCTGGACTGCCGAGCCGCGGTCGAGTCCGGCGACCGAGCTGGTGAAATAGGTCACGAACGGGATCTTTTTGCTGAAGCCGGCCGCGTCCGCATCGGCCTTGTTGTTGTAAAGGACGAAGCGCGCGTTGGGCGGGCTGACGGGCGCCTTCAGCCGGACATGCGGCGTCTCGAAGGCGATGCCGCCGGACAGCACGGCCTGCAGCGATTCCACCTCCACATGCAGCCCCTGGCCGCCCAGGTTCACCGAAACGCCCGAGGCATTCCAGAAATGCGTGTTGTTGTGCACGAACCTGTCGAACGGCTCGCGCACGAACACGTTGATGGTGACCGGCCCCAAGCCGCCGCCGAGGTCGGCGTTCAGCACCTCGCCCACCTCCACGTCGCGGTAGAACACGGGCGCGCCCGGACCGAGCGAGCCCAGGCGGGATGCCGTCAGGGTGAAGCTGCGGCCCGGCTCGTCCGACCGCATGCCGGGCGGGTCTTCCAGCCCCACGAAGTCGCGCTTGGGCTGGCCGCCGGGCAGGCCCGGATCGACCTCGATATAGGCGCCGGAAACCAGCGTCTCCAATCCCGAGATGTTGCCGGTGGACAGCCGCGGCCGCACCACCCAGAAACGGGCATGGTCGGTCAGGATGGTGGCGCCCTGCCGGTTCATCCGCACGTGCACCAGCACCGTGCGCATGTCGTGGGAGAGTTCCACGTCCTCCACCTGGCCTAGCGAGACTGCCTTGTGGGTCACCTGGGTCTGCTGCGCGCTGATGCCGCTTCCCGTCTTGAAGCTGATGGTGATCAGCGGTCCGCGGTTGGCCAGGGTGGTGGCGACCAGGTAGATGGCGATCCCGGCCGCCACGATCGGGATCAGCCAGATCAGGGAGAAGCGCCGGCGCCGCTTCACCACGGCGTCCGGCGTGGGACGCGGCGCTTCGGCCGCCTGTCCGCTCACGCCGGCACCGGATGGGCGCGGGGCGGATGGGTTTCCAGGTCCTCGGCGTCCAGGTCGTGGCCGGCCCTGGCCGCCGCGTCCCACATGATGCGCGGGTCGAAGCTGGCGGCGGCAAACATCGTCAAAATCACGACGGAGGCGAAGGCCACCGCGCCGATGCCGGGCAGCACAGTGGCGATGAAGCCCATGCGGACCAGCGCCACCAAGATGGTCAGCATGAACACGTCGATCATCGACCAGCGGCCGATGACGTCGATCAGCCGGTAGAGGCGCGTGCGGTCGCGCAGCCGGGTCACCGAGCCCTCGCCGGTCATGATCAGCAGGATCGCCAGGGCGGCCAGCTTGGCCAGCGGCACGATGATGCTGGCGGTCAGCACCAGGATGGCCAGCGGCCACATCTGGGCCTGCGCCAGCTCGATCACGCCGCCGATGATGGTGCTGGGAGCGCCGCGGCCGAAGCGGATCAGGGTCAGGATCGGGTAGATGTTGGCGGGGATGTAGAGGGCCGCCGCGGCCCCGCCCAGCGCCCAGGCGCGGCCCAGGCTGTAAGGCTTGCGCACCCGAAGGCGGGAAAAGCAGCGCGGGCAGCGCGTGCCGGGGCGGGCATGCAGCACGTGGCGGCAGGTGTCGCAGCCGATCAGCGGGTACTGGGTCTGCTCGGCCACGCGCAGCGGCAGCCCGCGCGCCTCGATCGTCTCCCACACGTCCTCGCCGTCTAGCTCCACATCGACGGCGATGATGCACAGCATGACGCCGCCCAGCGCGAACAGCGCCGGCCCTACCTCCACCTGGGCGATCGCCTGCAGCCGCGAGTAGGCGACAAAGGCGCCCAGCAGGAACACTTCCACCATGGACCAGGGGCGCAGCGCCTCCACCCAGGCAAACAGCAGCGGCAGGCGGCGCGAAGGGTTGGGCGTCCGCAGTCCCAGCAGCACGGTCAGGATTAGCACCTGCTGGAGGATCGGCACGCCGATCAGCGTGACCAGGACCACGCCGCTGACCTCCCACATGCCGTGGCCTTCCAGCTGCACGGGGCCGGTCAGCAGGGTCGCCTGGTAGGTGCGGCCCACCGTGCTCAGTTCGAGGAACGGCATCTCGATGGCCAGAAGCAACAGCACCAGTGCGGACAGGGAACAGAACAGCGCGCGGTTCAGGCTGTCACGCCGGCCCCGGCGCAGGGTGGCGTTGCAGCGCCGGCAATGGGCGGCCTCGCCCGGTTGCAGCACGGCCACCGTCTGGAACAGGCCGCAATCCTGGCATTCGCGCAGGATCTCGTGCGGCACCACCTCGCCTGGCGTGCCGTCCGGGGCCGCAGCTTCGTTGTTGGGGTGGTCCATTCAACGTCCCGCAACGCGACGGCCATCCGCCCGTTCCGCGCGATGTGCAGCAGGCGGGCCACCCTGGCAAGATCGGACGCGTCGCGGCATAAGCGCGGCGTTCCGGCATGGAGGCCCCACGCGTTGTCCAGCGTCTCGATCGAACGGCGCGCCCACCTGATCGTGCTGGGCAACGAGAAAGGCGGGTCGGGCAAATCGACCACAGCCATGCATTTGGTGGTGGGCCTGCTGCGCGACGGCTACCGGGTGGGCGCGATCGACCTGGATGCGCGGCAGGGCACGCTGTCGGGCTACCTTTCGGCCCGCATCGCCTATGCCGCGCGGCACGGCGTGGAACTGCCGGTGCCGCAGGCCGAAAGCGTGTTCCGCAGCGAGATCGACAGCCGGGCCGAGGCGGAAGCGGAGGAGCGCGCGGCTCTGGACGCCGCGCTGGCCAGGCTGGGCGAGGCCTGCGAGGTGATCGTGGTCGATTGCCCGGGTGCCGACACCAACCTGGCGCGGCTGGCCCACGCGGCGGCCGACACGCTGATCACGCCGATCAACGACAGCTTCGTCGATTTCGCCATGCTGGCGCGGGTCGATCCGGACAACCACACGGTGATCAACCCCAGCATCTACAGCGAGATGGTCTGGCAGGCCCGCAAGCAGCGATTCGCCCGCGACCGCGCCAGGATCGACTGGATCGTGATGCGCAACCGCATGGGTGCGACCGAGATGCGCAACAAGCGCGACGTG
The DNA here is from genome assembly GCA_964250355.1 of uncultured Acetobacteraceae bacterium. GTDB lineage: Bacteria > Pseudomonadota > Alphaproteobacteria > Acetobacterales > Acetobacteraceae > BOG-908. The sequence goes on from CAXUGD010000275.1 coordinate 4,563, forward strand.
GGCACCACCTTGGAGACTCTGGCCAAGCGGATCGGCTTCCGCACGGTGAAGGGCTTCGGCGAGCGGGTGATCTTCCGCGAGCTTTACCTGCAGGGCCTGACGCTGATGGACGTGCGCGAGGCGGGCCTGCAGATACAGCTGGGCATGAGCCATATCGCCGCCCGGGCGGAGGTGCGGGCGCTGCTTTCTGCCATACGCAAGCCGCCGCCGCGCGGCGATGCCGCCTCCGCCGCCTGAGGCACGCGGAACGGCACCCCCGAATGGGACGACTGGGTAACAAGGAACGTTTCGTGCAGGGGTGTGTTCAGGGT
>CAXUGD010000276.1:0-4859 GCA_964250355.1 uncultured Acetobacteraceae bacterium
GGCCGCGCGCCTGGGGCATGATGCTGAGCCTGCTGGTCATCCGGGTGCCGCAGGCGGCGACGGCCTTGCTGGCCAGCGCCGAGGTGAACCGCAGCCTACGGCCGCTGGCCGATGCCGCTGCCGAAACGGCGCTCACCTGGATCGAGACGGAAACTGCCGACCAGACCAGCAGCATTGCCGAGACTGCACCCATCGAGCTTGGCCGGCAGGCCGCCCTCCTCGACGCGCTGGCGACGCAGACGGGCGACCCTGCCCGCCGGCGGCGCCTGATTGAGGTGAAGACCCACCTGATCGGCGGCTGCCTGCATCGCTTCGAAGCGTCGCTGCAGGACCAGGTCGCCACCCCGCTCGAGGCGCTACCCGACAACCCCGGCGCCCGCGACGCGGCGCTCGACGCCATGGAGTCGTCGGCGCGGACGCGGCGCCGGTTCGAACTGGAAGCGAGACGGCTGGGCGGCGCCAGCAAGTTCGATCTGCTGGTGCAGAACGCGGGCGTGTCCGTGGCAGGCGCCGCGGGCCTCCAGGCGATGGACCGCGCCCGCCTGATGGAGATCCTCGCCGGCCCGCAGGCGGCCGCCCGGCTGTTGTGACCGGCCGCGCGTCAGACGGCCTGCATGGCCGCCAGCAACGGCGGCAGCGCATCCTTCACGCGCGACACGGATTCCTCCTTCACCACGTCGTAGCCGCGGACCGCGTCGTGGGCGCGCAGCACCGCCTCGGCCTGTGCGACGTTGTGGGGCGTCAGCGCGCCCAGCACGGTGGTTACCAGCGCCTCGTATTCCGGGATCAGCGCGCGCTCCATCCGGCGGTGCGCGCCGTAGCCGAACGGATCGAGCGGCGTGCCGCGCAACCGGCGCAGGCGGCGCAGCAGCCCGAAGCCGGTCGTCATCGAGGGGCCGAACCGGCGCTTCTGCGGCCGGCCGGTACGCGCGTCGCGGCGGGCGAACAAGGGCGGAGCCAGGTTGTAGGCGATCTTGAAGTCACCGGAGAAGTTCTCGCGAAGGCGCTGGCCGAACTCCGGCATCGTCATCAGACGGGCCACCTCGTACTCGTCCTTGTAGGTCATCAACTTGGCCGCGGTCTGCGCCACCGCGCGCGCCAGGCGGCCGTCACTGCCCTCCAGCCTGCCCTCCACCTCTTCCACGCGCGCCACCAGCTTGCGGAAGCGCCGTGCCCAGCGGTCGCCACCCCAGTCGCGCAACCGGGGCATGCGGTCGGCCAGCAGGTCGCCAAGCGTGTCGGGGACGTGCGCCTCCTCGTGCCCCCGCAACCAGACCGCCACCAGCTCGGGGCGTGCCGCCGCGATCCGGCCCAGGCCAAAAGCGCGCTTGTTCATCCCGATCTCGGTGCCGTTCAGCTCGATGGCACGTTCGATATGCTCCACCTCCAGCGGTATGAGCGCCTTTTGCCAGGCGTAGCCCACCAGGAACAGGTTGGCGCCCACCGCATTGCCGAGCATGACCTGGGCAATGCGCGTGGCGTCGATGCTCATCACCCGCTCCCCGTCCGCACGCGGCATCACCTTGGCCAGAAGCGGGTCGAAGCTGAGATCCAGGTTGGCATCGTTGGCGAACATGGCGTTCGGCGAGACGAAACGGTTCAGCAGCACCGCACTGCGCCCGTGGCCCAGCTTGGCCAGCGTCTCGGGGATGGCCACCACCATCGGGTCCGCCCCGATCACCAGGTCCACGTCGCCGTTGGGGATGCGCGGGGAGTGGCGTTCGGCACCGTCGCCCAGCCGCAGGTGGCTGGTCACCGAGCCGTTGCGCTGCGCCAGGCCGGAATTGTCCAGCACCGTCAGCAGAAGCCCCCCAAGATGCGCCGCCATGCCCAGCAGGGCAGCCACGGTCACCACGCCCTGCCCGCCAATGCCGCCAAGCAGCATGTTGTACACCTCGCCGATGCGCGGCAGCGCCGGTTTCGGCAGCGAGGCGATCAGCTGCTGTTCGCCGGCCAGCGGATCGGCGGCCTGCGGCAGGGCGTCGGCGCGGGTGCGCACCTCTCCGCCGAGCACGGTGATGAAGCTGGGGCACAGCCCCTTGACGCACGAAAAATCCTTGTTGCAGACGGTCTGGTTGATGCGCCGCTTGCGGCCCAGCACGGTTTCCAGCGGCTCGATGGCGATGCAGTTGGATTGCACGCCGCAGTCGCCGCAGCCCTCGCACACCTCGGGGTGGATGAACACGCGTTCGGGGGGATCGGGCAGCTTGCCGCGTTTGCGCATCCGCCGCCGCTCGGTGGCGCAGGCCTGCTCGTAGATGATGGCGCTGACACCGGGGCGTTCGCGCAACTCGCGCTGCACCGCGTCCAGCTCGTCACGGCCGTGGAACGAGACGATGGCCGGATAGTCGGCCCTGTCGTGCCGTGCCACGTCGTCGCTCACCAGCGCCACGCGCCCGCAGCCCTCGGCTACCAGCTGGTGGGCCACGTGCGGGCCGGTGATCTGGCCCGCGAAGTCCTCACCTTCCACAGTCTGGCCGCCGGTCATGGCGATCGCGCCGTTCAGCAATATCTTGTAGGTGATGTTCACCTTTGCGGCGATCGCGGCACGCACGGCCAGCAGGCCGGAATGGAAATACGTGCCGTCGCCCAGGTTCTGGAACATGTGCGGCGTGTTCGTGAACGGCGCCTGGCCGATCCACTGCGCGCCCTCGCCGCCCATATGCGTCGCCGCCACCGTGTTCCGCTGCGGCATGTTGGCCGCCATGATGTGGCAGCCGATACCCGCCCCGGCGATGGAGCCGTCGGGCACCACCGTCGATGTGTTGTGCGGGCAGCCGGCACAGAAGCTCGGCGGGCGCAGCAGGTCCTTCACGCCGAAGCTGATGGTGGGAATGCCCGTTTCCAGCGGCTTGATCGCACCAAATCGCTGGCGCAGCGCATCGTCCTCGATGCGGCCGCGCAGCCGTCCGGCGATCACGTGCAGCAGCAGGTCCGGGTCCAGCTCGCCCACCTCCCGCAGCAGCGGGCGCGCATGCTCGTCGAGCTTGCCCGTCAGCACCGGGCGGGCATGGGCCGGCTGGTTGTAGAGGATGGTGGAGATCTGGTCCTCGATGATCGGATGCTTTTCCTCGATCACGAAGATCTCGTCGCAGGTCTCGGCAAACTCGCGCAGCCGCAGCGGCTCCAGCGGCCACACCATGCCAACCTTATAGACGGCGATGCCGAGCGCCGTGCAGCGTTCCTCCGTCAGGCCCAGCCCGCGCAGTGCTTCCACCACGTCGAGATACGCCTTGCCCGTGCTGACGATGCCCAGGCGGTTCCGGCGCGCGCGGCCCCAGGCCAGGCGGTCCAGCCCGTTGGCCCGCACCCAGGCCTGCGCCGCCGGGTGGCGCTGCTCGAAATGCCGCGCCTCCACCTCCAATGCCGAAAGCCTGCGCGCGGACAGGTTAAGCCCGCCCGGCGGCATCTCGAAATCGTCGGGCGTGGCATAGGCGATGCGGTCCATGTCGGCCGGGATGGAGGCGCCGCCCTCCACCGTGTCGGTCAGCGCCTTCATGCCGATCCAGCAGCCGCTGTAGCGCGAGAGCTCCCACGCGGCCAGGCCGTAGCCGACCAGTTCCTCCACCGTGCTCGGGTTCAGCACGGGCATGCCGAAATGGATCAAAGCGAGGTCGCTCTGATGCGCCAGCGTGGAGGACCGCGCGCCGTGGTCGTCGCCGCACAGCGCGATAGCGCCGCCCAAGGCGGGTGCGCCGCCGTAGCTCGCATGTTTCAGCACATCGCTGGACCGGTCCACGCCAGGACCCTTGCCGTACCACAGCCCGAATACGCCCTGGTGCTTGGGGTTCGGCAGCAGGCCGGCCTGCTGGCTGCCCCACACCGCGGTAGCCGCCAGGTCCTCGTTGATGCCAGGCTGGAAGACGATGTCGTGGGCGTCCAGATGCTTCTTCGCACCCCACAGTGCGATGTCGTAGCCGCCCAGGGGCGAGCCGCGATAGCCGGAGATGAACCCCGCCGTGTTATGCCCGGCCGCCCTGTCGCGGCGGCGCTGCAGCAGCGGAAGACGAACCAACGCCTGGATGCCCGTCAGGAACACACGGCCGTCGAAGCGCGCGTATTTGTCATCCAGTGCCACGGCATGCCGCACGGGGCTGGACGTGATCTCCTGCAGTATCTCGCGTGAGTCGCGTTCGGCGTCCATCGGCGCTCCTTCCGGGCGGGCGCGGTTCGGCGCCGCGGCCCTATTCAATCAGAGCTAGAGACAGTTTGGACACCGCACAACGCGGCCGTCGAAATAAGATGTTCCGCGCGCCCTAGGGGCTGTTGTGAGTAATTTTATGTCGTCATACCCGAGGGCAACGTAACGCTACATCTTCATGTCGGCCGCCATCGCCATCGCCGGGCGGCCGGGCGGCAACGGCGGCCAAGCCAAAGCGGCGTCCGGCGCCTGCTGGCCGGCAGACGCGGCACGCAGCCAGCCATTGGCGTCGATCAGCAGGCTGGTGGCCCCAGGCGCCGCAATTGCATAGGCGGCCTGGATCGTCCGATCGTTGGCCCGGCACCATGCCCCACCCGCCTGAACCGCGGTCAGGCCCGCCGGGCCGAAATGCACGCGGACGACACCGCCGCGCAGGGCCCGCAGCGTCCGCTGCCCGGACGCGCAGGTGATGGCGAAATCGGGCGCCTGCACCGGCGTGGTCCAGCCGGCCTGGCCGAGCGTGTCGCCGGCGTTGCGGGCGCGGATGAAATCGATCAGCGCCCAGCGGTCGTCCTCCCCCAAGGCCGCAAACCCGGGCATCACCAATCCCCCGCGCGGACCCTCCATGCCGTGCGTCAGCCACCAGAACAGCTCGCCATCGGTGTGCATCCACAGATGCGCGGCGGTGAGATTGGCGGGCGGCACCGGGGTGCTTTTC
>CAXUGD010000277.1:0-4840 GCA_964250355.1 uncultured Acetobacteraceae bacterium
GGCGCGGATAACCTCAATCGGCACCCGCGAGTGGGCGTGTGTCAGTCTTTAGGCGAGTTGGTATGAGTCATATAGTGCTGACGCCATGAAGCGAGCACTGGCAACATTCGCAGCCCTAATTCGTCAGGTTCGAGAGCGCAGAGGGTCTCAGTATCCGAGGTAAAATCAACCAGCCTCATGCCGCTATCATACTCTCGATTTTACATAAGATAAAAGATATTATCATACATAGTGTGTTGCGCATCGTTGCTTGGTAGGACTTGGTTGTCGTTAAAAAGTTGCTGGAGTGAAGACTTAAAGCTGGCGGTCGTCGGTGATGTCGAGCCGCGTCCAGGCAATCGGCCCCAACTTCAACTGTACAAGCCGAGCCTTACGCCGATGACGGCGCGGGATCACGATCTTGCAAAGCTGGAGAATGGCGACAACCGCACCAGGCGCAGCAACGACGACCGACAGCCAGCTCGCAAGCTGGTCGGGCATCGAAGGTAGTCCTTCAGGTGTGAGAAGACCCGCAAAGCAGGGTCATACGCCGCTATAGCTACCGCACCCGAGTCGTAGCTCAGGCATAGTTAGGGCGACATGGCATGCTACATCAAATCGCGGCCGATTCGTCCAGCGCAAAATCGACGGTTCCCTCGGCAACTTAGGTGTTACGGTCACAACGGTCGTTTCGGATCATAGCACCCCAGTAATGCCAAAAATACGCGGTGCGCGTTCGCGCGCCGACTTCGCTGTGGGCGATCGGGGCAGTTCACCGACACCGACAAGAAGCTCCGCATCTACAACGGCAACGTCGGCACCATCACACGGCTAGACCCAGCTACGGGCAAGATCACCGCGACGTTGGACGCGGTCGGAAGCAGGGGCGGGAAGTTCGATGGCCCGCCGCCGAGTTCGAGGGCTTCCGGCACGGTTATGCGGGGACGATCTACAAGGGCCAGGGCGAGATTCTGGACCGGACATACCTCTACCACACCGAGCATTGACGATCGGCGGCGAGCTATGTGGCACTGACCCGTCAGCGAGAGAGTGCGTAGGTGTTCGTCGCCCGGGAGACGGCGCGGAACGCCGGCCAGCTCGCCCGTCAGATGGCGCGCGGCGAGGTGCGGGCGGTGTCGATCGCGTGGCCGACGCGCGACGAGCTGACCCGCGAGCAGAAGGAGGCCGAACGCGAGGAGCGGGCTCGCCGCCTGCGGGACGCGCTGACCTACAACACGCGGCAGGCGGCACACTCGACCCAGGTGCGCGGGCTGCTGTTGCCGGCCGGGCGCGAGTTGGTGGACGCTTTGGGCGCCAAGATCGACCGCGAGTTCCGGGGCAGCGAAGCCGAGCGGGACGAGCTGAATCTGCATGGCGTGCGCAAGCTGACTGACAAGGAGGTGCGTGAGGGTCCACTCGATCCGGCTTACGTCTGCCGCCAGGCTGCTACGTGGGAAGTCCAGGCGCTAGCTAAGGCGCGAGGCAGAACGGGCACAAAAGGGAGAGCGCGCGCCGGCACTCACGTGTGGCAGCCTCGTTGCCTGGCGCGGCTGTAGATGCTGGCAGCCCAGGTACAGGCGTGTCGGGAGTTGTCGGCCCAACAGGTGATTGCGGCGCGCAGGTCATGGGCAAGCTGCGCGCGACAGACCCCGGCTGGCGCGCGACAGGCCCCGGCTGGCGGTCGCAAATCAACGCGCTGCTACGCCGCGCGCTGTTGATCGACGTCGAGGCAAGTCGCACAGGGCGCCGCTTGACAGAGTAGGCCGTCCGCCAAGTCCCTCGATGACCGTAATTCGTGGGTCGCTCCAGGCCGAAACTGTATCATGTCTCCGCAGTAGGATTTCGCTTGCAGCGGAGCGGTGGCGTCTGCCAGCTTCGCGCCTGTCGCGAAGGATGAGGGGACGATGCGGGTGGTGAAAACTCTTGGCCGGGCGCTTGTGATCTCGGCCGGTAGCGCGATTGCCCTGGCGGCCCAGGCTGCGCCAGCGCCGGCTCAGCCAAACTTCCTGCTGATCGTGGCCGACGACATGGGCTACTCCGACCTGGGCGCGTTCGGCGGGGAGATCAGCACGCCCAACCTGGACAGCTTGGCGCAGCACGGCCTGCGTCTGACCAACTTCCACGCGATGCCGATCTGCGCACCCACGCGGTCCGAGCTGATGAGCGGAACGGACGCACACATCGCCGGCGAGGGCTGGATGGGGGGTGGGCCGCCGCCAACCCAGGGCAAGCCGGGCTATGAGGACTACCTCAACTTCAACGTGGCTTCGGTAGCCGAGCTGTTGCAGGCGGGCGGCTACTACACCGTGATGGCGGGCAAATGGCACCTGGGCGTGCCGATCCCCGAGACGCCGGCCGGCCGTGGCTTCGAGCACTCCTTCGCGCTGCTGGGCGGCGCCTGGCTGCATTTCGCGCCGAACGCCCACACGCCGCCCAATCCGCTGGTGGACAACACGAAGTTCGAGGAGGACGGGCAGTACGTGACCGTGCCCCAGGACTTCTACTCCTCCGACACGTACTCGCAGAAGGTCATCGACTACCTGAAGCTGCAGCAGGCGGCCGGCGACAAGCGCCCGTTCTTCGCCTACCTGCCATTCACCGCGCCGCACTGGCCGTTGCAGGCGCCCAAGGACGTCCGCGACAAGTATGCCGGCGTGTACGACGGCGGACCCGAGAAGCTGCGGGCGACTCGGCTGGCCCAGCAGGTGGCGCTGGGGCTGCTAAGCCCGGCCCAGGCGGCCGACGCCCACCCGTTCCAGTTCGGCACGCCGTGGAACCAACTCAGCCTGGAAGACAAGGCGATCTCCGCGCGCAAGATGGAGATCTACGCGGCGATGGTCGATCGCATGGACACCGATGTCGGCCACGTGCTCGCCTATCTGCAACACACCGGGCAGCTGGCCAACACAGTGGTCATCTTCCTGGCCGACAACGGCGCGGAAGGCAGCGATTTCACGAGCAAGTTCGGCGCCGGCTTCAACAACGGCTACAGCAACCTGGGCACCGTCAACTCCTTCACCCAGTACGGCATCCTATGGGCGCAGGCGGCAACCGCGCCGCATAAGCTGGAGAAGGAGTACACCGCCGAGGGCGGCATCCATACGCCGGCCTTTGTCACCTGGGCCGGATTTCCACGGCAGGCCGCCATCAGCGACGCCTATGTCGATGTGAAGGACATCACGCCCACCATCCTCAACCTGGCCGGCATCGAACATCCCGCGACGTTCGGCGGCCACCCGATCGCCCCGTTGCAGGGCATCTCCTGGCTGCCGTTCCTCTACAACCAGGCTGACAGCGTGCACTCGGCCGAGGAGGTGCTGGGCTGGGAGCAGTGGGGCCAGCGGGCGATCCGGCTGGGCAACCTCAAGGGCGTCTATGAGGCCGAGCCGAACCTGAAACCGCCGCACTGGCAGGTGTTCGACCTGGCCGCAGATCCCGGCGAGACCACCGACCTGGCGGGAAGCCAGCCGCAGACCCGGAACCTGCTGAAGAGCCTGTGGGCCAACTGGGCGGCGCAGAACCAGGTCATCACCGTGGATCCGATCACCCCCGGCTACGACAGCGAACTGGTGCCGGAGAAATACTGAACGCCATCAGGACGGTTTTGCTGCTCGCCGGCCTGCTGCTCGCGTGGCAGGCCGGGCAGGCGGCCGAACCGTCACCCTACGTCGGTGCGGAGGCCTGCGCCTCCTGCCATGCCGACCAGGCGGCGCGGTGGCGGACATCGCATCACGCCCATGCCATGGCCGAGGCTAGCCCGGCGACGGTGCTGGGCGACTTCTCGGGCGTGATCGTGGGGCAGGGCGATGCCGCCGCGCGGCTGTTCCGTGACGGCGGCACCTATAAGGTGGAGGCGCCGGGCGCCGATGGCCGGCGCGCCGTGTTCAGCGTGGCCTACACCTTCGGCATCTGGCCGTTGCAGCAATACCTGGTTCCGATAAAGGGCGGCAGGCTGCAGGTGCTGGACCTCGCCTGGGACACGCGGACGCGCGCGGCGGGCGGCCAGCGCTGGTTCCGGCCGCTGGCGGCCGCAGCCCCGGGCGAGGCGTTGCACTGGACCGGTCGCGAGGTGACCTGGAACTTTGCATGCGCGCCGTGCCACTCGACCGGGGTGGCCAAGGGCTACGACGATGTCACGAACCGCTATGCCACACGCTGGACCGACATCGCCGTCGGCTGCGAGGCATGCCACGGCCCCGGATCGGGCCATCTCGCCTGGGCGCACGCCGTCCCGCGTGCGCCGGACCCGCAGTTTGGCTTCGCCATGCGGCTGGACGGTGCCAGCCTGCCGCGCTTCACCTTCGCCACGCCGGACCAGCCGGTGGCTGCACCGGCCCAGACGTCCGACAGTACTGGGCTGACCGAGATCTGCGCACCCTGCCATGCCAGGCGCGAGCAACTTGTAGCGGCACCCCGGCCCGGCGACGCCTTCCTGGACGATTATCGCCCGGCGCTGCTGGAGGCGGAGCTCTACCAGCCGGACGGCCAGAACCTGGGCGAGGTGTTCGAATACGGCGCCTTCGCGCAGAGCCGCATGGCGCGGGCCGGCGTCACCTGCGCGAACTGCCACGACCCGCACGATTCCGCGCTGCGGGCACCGGGAAACGGCGTGTGCGCACAATGCCACCGTGCGGCGGTGTTCGACGCCCCGGCCCATACGCACCACGCGGCCAGCTCGCCCGGCGGCCAGTGTATCGCCTGCCACATGCCAAGCCGCACCTACATGGGCGTACACATCCGGCACGACCACGGCTTTCGGCTGCCGCGCCCGGCGCTGGCCGATATCGGCGTGACCAATGGCTGCTCGGCCTGCCATGCCGACCGCGATTCCGGCTGGCTGACGGCGGCGCTGTCCCGTTGG
>CAXUGD010000278.1:0-4813 GCA_964250355.1 uncultured Acetobacteraceae bacterium
GGATGGGTGCCCCGCCGGTCTCGGCCGGCAAGGTGCTGACCGGCAGCGCGCGCAGGGCGGTCAGGATGCGCGCGGCGCTGAAGTGCTGCGGCGGGTGCATCACGCCCGCCGGCTCGCAGCGGCCAGGCACGCGCTCGGGGCATCCTGCATGTGGGTGTTGGGGAACATGGTCCTCCTGCCGGGCGGCTTGCGGGTCGGCCACGCGGAGATGGCGGTCTCTGCCCCCCAACGCGGCCGCTGCACCGTCGTCGCCGGACAGGGTCGGCGGTGAGCGAGACGGCGGCTGTGGTCTGCGGGCAGCCATGCTAGACTTGCCATATGAGCAGCGCCTTGCAGACCGCCAGCATGACCCGCGACGCGTTTTTCGCGTGGGTCCCGCCCGACGACCGCCGTTACGAGTTCGATGGGTTTGCGCCCGTGGCAATGACGGGCGGAACGGTTCTTCACAACCGGATCTGCCAGAACCTATGGGGGGCCCTTCGCACGCGCCTGCGTGGCACGGGTTGCGAGGCGCTTGGGCCGGATGCCGGCATCGCCACTGTCGGGGAGGCGGTGCGCTATCCTGACGCGCTGGTCACCTGCACGGCGGCGGCCGGCGGCGACAGGGTCGTGTCGGGCGTGGTGGTGGTGTTCGAGGTGCTGAGCCCGCGTTCCGGGCAGACGGATCGCATTAGCAAGTTGCTGGAGTATCGCGCGGTGCCTAGCATCCGCCGCTACGCGATCCTGGAAAACCGCGGTCCGGGGCTGACGGTGTTCGAGCGCGAGCCGGGCGTGGTGGCGTGGACGGCGAGCGCGCTGGGTGCAGACGACGTGCTGCACATGCCCGAGATCGGCATCGCCGTGCCGGTGGCCGAGTTCTACGAGCGGGTCGAGTTCCCCGCGGAGGGACGCTGGCCGGTTCATGACGAGGAAGCCGACGAGGGTTGATGGCGGGTACAGGACGCTGACAAACGGTTCGTCCGAGCGGAGGCGGCCCGCGCACGGCGCGGCTGCCGAAATTCAGCAGAACCGTGCTGGCCTGTTCGTGACCTTCTCCCTCGTGCAGCCCGGGGAGAGACGGCGGCAGCTAGAAGGGCAGCAGAATGTCCAGCGCCTGCTGTCCGTAGCGGGCGGTCTGCACGTCGGTCAGCTGGCCGCGGCCGCCGTAGGAGATGCGCGCCTCGGCCATGCGGTCGTGCGGCACGGTGTTGTCGCTGGCGATGTCCTGCGGACGGATCACGCCGCTGACTTCCAGCTCGCGCAGTTCGCTGTTCACCCGCATTTCCTGCCGCGCCGCGATCACCAGGTTGCCGTTGGGCAGCACCTGGGTCACCACGCCGGCCAGGCGCAGCGTTACCGTCTCGTTGCGTTTGATGGTGCCCGAGCCCACCGCCGCGTTGCTGCTGTTGGCGTTCACCAGCAGGCTTGAATCGACCGCCTTGCCCAGCAGCTTGGGCAGCGCCGCCTGCAAGCCGAACAGGTTGGGCAAGCCCTCGCTTTCCGTGCCGGTGCGCGTGGCGTTGGTGGCGTTCTGCACGTTGGCGGCGTCGGTCGTGTTCACCAGCACGGTCACGATGTCGCCCACCTGGGCCGCCCGCTGGTCCTTGAAAAAGGCGCGGCTGCCGCTGCGCCACAGGCTGGCCGGCTCGCTGGGCGTGGCCTCCGCGCGGGGCATCGGCATGGTCACCGGCCGCCAGCGCGGGTCGGCGGTGGGATCCGACGTCGCCGTCATCGCCGGCGGGCGGCCGATTTCAGACAGGCGTTGCAGCGTGTTGCATCCCGTCAGGACCGGCAGCACCAGCAGGGCGGCGCAGGTGATACGCTTCATTGTGCGGAGACCACCGCAATGGCGGTGGCGTGTGGCGTGACGCGTACCTCGTCCACCACCTCGGCTTCCACCAGGAGGTGGGATTGGGGGTTCTGCACGCGGATCCGGTCGCCACGTGCGCCCGCCTCGACGGCCAGGCCCTGTGCGGTGAGCGAGATGCCGTCGCTGTCCAGCGTCATGCGGACGGAGGCGCCCCGCACCACCAGCGGCGGCCGCGTGAGGTCACCCGCGCTGACCGGCTGGCCGGCGGCCACACCGTGTTTGGCGGCCATACCGCGCGCGGTTTCGGGCAGCAGCGCGGCACCGCCATGCAGGCTGGCCAGGCGAACGCGGGCGAGCTGCACGTCGCCCTCGCCGATGACGCCACCGGGGGCGAGCCTTCGGGTGGCCACCGCGGTCTGCACCATCGGCAGCACCTGGCCCGAGACGCGCGTTTGCACGCCGGCCATGTCCGGTGCTGAGACCGTCAACAGCGCGGTGAAGCGCCCGCTCGGCGCGTCGTAGCTCACCTGCTCCACCGCGGGCTCGATGTGCGATCCGGCGGGAACGGTGATGGGCTGCAGGTCGGACGAGGCCACGTCGCAATCGGCGGGCGCGCCCGCATCGGCCAGCGCACGGCGCAGCGTGCTGCCGAGGGTGGCCGGCGACAGCACATCGCCACGCCGTTCCACCACCGCCTGTTCCGTGCCGCTGGACGGCCGCCAATCCACGTTGAAATCGCGCGCGATGGCGGCCAGCTGCGGGGCCGCCACCACGATGCGCAGCCCCGGCGCGGGCGCTGCCCCCAGAACGCGGTCGGGTGTAGCGCCCAGCGCGTCGAACAGGTCGGCCAGCCGCACGGTCGAGCCGGTGATCTGCGTGAATGGCCGCAGGATGGCAGCCCGGCAGGGCAGGGCAGCCGCGCCGAGCAGCGCGGACATCAGGAAAATGCGCATGCGCATGAAGCTCACCTCAGGTTCGTCAAGGTTTGCAGCATCTCGTTGGACGACGTGATGACCTTGCTGTTCATTTCGTAGGCGCGCTGTGCCGTGATCAGGCTGGTGATCTCGGTCACCACGTTCACGTTGCTGCTTCGACGTAGCCCTGCATCACACTGCCGAAGCCGGGTGAGCCGGGCGTGCCGGTGGCGGCGTTGCCCGAGGCACCGCTTTGCAGGAACAGGTTGTCGCCCTGCGCATCCAGTCCCGCCTCGTTGGGAAAGGCGGCCAGCTGTATCTGCCCCAGCGTCTGCGGCGCGGTCTGGCCGCTGATGGTCGCCTGCACCTGGCCCGACGCGTTCACGCTGACGCTGACGGCGTTCGTGGGTACAGTGATCCCGGGTGCCACCGGAAAGCCGTCCGCCGTCACGATCGTGCCGTCCGGTGCCAGCGCAAAGGTGCCGTCACGCGTGTAGGCGGTCTCGCCCGAGGGCAGCGTCACCTGGAAGTAGCCGTTGCCCTGGATGGCCATGTCCAGCGAGTTGCCGGTCTGTTGCAGGTTGCCCTGCTCCGTTATGCGGTAGATCGCCGCCGTCTTCACGCCCAGGCCGATCTGCGCGCCCGACGGCACGACCGTGCCGTTATCCGAGCTGTTCGAGCCGACGCTGCGCAGGTTCTGGTAGATCAGGTCCTGGAACTCGGCGCGCCGGCGCTTGAAGCCGGTGGTGCTCATGTTGGCGATATTGTTGGAGATCACCTCCACGTTGGTCTGCTGCGCTTGCATGCCGGTGCCGGCAATGTCCAAGGACCGCATGGTTCTACTCCCCTAAGTAAGTGTGTTTGCCGGTCAGCTTGCGGGGGCGGCGATCTTGTCGATCGCGTTCTGGCGGCGCTGGCCCTCGGCCTCGACCATCTGGGTCACGAACTGGAAGTCGCGCTCGGTCGAGATCATCCGCGTGATCTCGGCGATCGGCTGCACGTTGCTGTCCTCCACCGCGCCCTGCACGATCTTTGGCCGGGCTACCGGCGTGGTGGGCACGTCGGCGCGGAACAAGCGGCCGCCCTCGGCGGTGATGCGGTTGGCGTCGTTCGGCACCACGACCGCGATCTGGCCGATCACGCCGTTCTGGCTGCGCAGCGTTCCATCAGCCTTCACCGTTAAGTCGGTATCGGCGGTGGACAGTTTCAGCGGCTGTGCCTGCACGTCCAGCAGCGGGTTGCCGGCCTCGTCCGTGACGCTGCCGTCCTTCTGAAGCGTGAAGCGGCCGGCCCGCGTCAGCCTGGTGCCGTTTGCCGTCTGCACGGTGAACCAGCCATCGCCCGACAAGGCGAGGTCAAGCGGGTTGCCGGTCTGCGTCAGCGTGCCCTCCGCCCGCTCGCGATAGGTGGCGCGTGTCTGGGTGAAGGCGACCGTGCGGCCGCCGGGGGGTTCCGCCCCGGCCGGCTCGCGCAGCAGCCAGTCGGCAAACACGGTGCGTTCGGCGCGGTAGCCGGGCGTGCTGGCATTGGCCAGGTTGCCCGCCACCACGTCCATGGCGCGCTGCTGGGCCGACAGGCGGGAAAGGGCAATGTTGGTGGTGTTGTCCATGGTCGGGCAGCGTCTCCGGCGTGGCCCGCGCTGTGCGGGGTGCAGGAGATCGTTTCGCAAGCGGCGTGCCACGGCGGGAGGCCCGGAAATCGGCTGCCTCCGGCCTCCGCCCGGCACATTTTGCCGGGTGGAAGCTGCCTACCCGGCACGAAGGGATGGTGGAAACCTGCCGGTCCGGCTGCGTTGAGTAACTGGACGGGTTGGCGGCGAACGTAGGAGTGGAGGCGAAATGGGAATGATGTCGGGCAGCCTGCGGGTTGCCATGCTGGCCGGCTTGGTTGCGTCGTCGGGGGGTGCCGCCCTGGCCCAGCCGGCCGGAAGTGCCGGCGGTTCCAGTGGCGGCCTGGGCAATGCCGGTATGGGTGCGGGATCGAGCAACCAGAGCGGTCGCGGGCTGGGTGCGGGCAGCGTGGGCATGGGCGGAAGCACCGGAACCGGCGTCACCGGGGCCGGCGCCAATGGCGGGGCGATTGCGCCGAGCGGCATGTCGGCACCCGGCAC
>CAXUGD010000279.1:0-4778 GCA_964250355.1 uncultured Acetobacteraceae bacterium
TGCCGTGACCGTGCAGCCGGCGATGGCCAGCCTGCGCCTGCCAGACACGGCCGCCCAGGCCCAGGGCGCCGGCCCTGGCCTCACGCCCACCGGTGCCATACGCGCCGGCAACGCGGACGGCACCATCCCCGCCTGGACCGGCGGCCTGACCGGCACGCCCAGCACGGGGGCGGTGCGCTACCGCCCCGACCCGTTTGCCGCCGAGCGGCCGCTGTTCACCATTACCGCGCAGAACGTGGACCGCTACGCCGACCGGCTGGCAGCCGGCACGGTTGCCATGATCCGCACCATACGCGACTACCATGTGGACGTGTACCCGTCGCACCGGACCTTCGCGGCACCGCAGTACATCTACGACAACGCGGTGGGCAACATGGCCCGCGCCCGGCTGGTGCATGACGGCCAGGGCGTGGAGGGCGCGGCACTTTCCGTCCCGTTCCCGGTGCCGCAGAACGGCGCGGAGGCGATGTGGAACCACACGCTGCGCTGGCGCGGCACGCAGATCGTGCGCACGGTGGACAACGTGATCTCGACGCCGGGCGGCGACTACTCGATCCAGAAATGGCACGAGGACATCATGTTCCCCTACAACACGCAGGGTTTCGCCAACACGCGGCAGTGGGACAGCCTGTTCCGCCAGGAGGTGCTGGCCCCGCCGCGCGACGCCGGCGCGCTAACGCTGGTGGTCAACCACGAGAACCCGTACGACCAGGACCGCGAGGCGTGGAGCTACAACCCCGGCGAACGCCGCGTGCGCCGCGCCCCCGACATCAACTACGACACGCCGCTGACCGACACCGACGGGCTGGAAACGGTGGACGACTACGACCTGTTCAACGGCCCGCTGGACCGCTACGACTGGCGCCTGGTAGGCCGGCGCGAGATATACGTACCCTACAACACCAATAAGCTGCAGGACCCTGGGCTACGTTACGCCAGCCTGATCGGGCACGACTCGATCAAGCCTGAATATCTCCGCTTCGAGCTGCACCGGGTGTGGGTGGTGGAAGCCAAGCTGAAGCCCGAGTTCCGCCACATCTACACCCGCCGCACCTTCTACCTGGACGAGGACAGCTGGCAGGCCCTGATCGCCGACCGCTACGACGGCCGCGGCAACCTGTGGCGCACCGCCATGGCTTTCCCGATGGAAGCGCCCGAGGTGCCGGTGTTCGGTGCAGACGGCTACGAGTACATCGACCTCTACCAGCACCGCTACCTGGTGCAGGGCCTGCACAACGAGGAGCCGCAAGCCCCCCTATACAACGCAACCTCGCTGACCCTGGCCGACTACACCGCCGAAGCGCTACGCCGCATGGGGCACCGGTAGGGTCGAGGGCTGCCGCGCGGCGTGCGGCAGCCCTCTCGCTTACTTGGCGGCAAACGTGACGTTGTGACGGGTTTCGGCGCTGGCCACTGCCAGGCGAAGGTCACGCAGCGCGTCCTTCAGTGCCGCATCGCGGCAGGCAACCTCGTCGGCCGTCTCGGTCATTTCGTGACCAGCATCGCCGCACACGCTGCGGCTGGCGATGATCAAGCGGCGGCGCAGCGCGTCCACGCCGGCCTTGGCCGTCAGGTTAAGGTCGCTGTAGTCCACCACTACCTGCTGCGTGACGGTTTCAGCGCGAGCCGGCTTGGCTAGCGGCGCTGACACTAAGGCAGCGGCCGCCAAGGCGGCAGCGATCGGCAGGCGGGTGGTGCGGAACTCGTTCATGGTGGTCTCCGTTGGGTGTGTGGTTGACGGTTCGGCCAGATGATCCGGCCGGTGCCCGGTGCATGGCGGCCCGTGGCGACACCCAATTCGGTAAGCGCAGTTCGGCGTGGGCCTGCATCAATCGATGCAAATCGTTGCTAAGCGATATAAGTTATGGGTTTTCAGTGGTTTATAGTAGGTCTGGCGATCTACGGCGAGGCCTTCTAAAGGCACTACGACGGTCGGATACGGTCCTGATCGCTTGTGTTCGCAATCTTGTGCACGACAGCCATCAGCATCTGGTTGAAGTGACGCTGGCGGATGGGCTAAAGCGCTGCCGCCACTGCGCCACGAGGGCGTTCCGATGTCGGTCGCACCTGAACCTTATCGGTTTGACCGTTGGCAACTGGATACCCAACGGCGTCTGCTTTACACCGATGGCAAACTAGTCCCGCTTAACAGCCGTGCCTTCGACATCTTGGCCCTGCTAATCGCGCGGCGCGGCGCGTTAGTAACCCGCGATGAAATAGTTGCACATGTATGGAATGGTTTGGTTGTGGGTGATAACAACCTTACCGTGCAAATCTCAACGCTACGCCGCATTCTTGGCAATGATGCGGATGGAGCCCCGCTGATTGTGACTGTGCCAGGGCGAGGATATCGGTTTGCCGGCGAGGTAACGGACGAGCACACAATCGCCGTCGCGGATTCATCAACCACTCGCCCTGCCATATCGCATGGCACGCAATCCTTTCTTGCTGAGGCCAATGTAACTATCGCCACAACAAAGAAGCGGAAAGTGGAGGCCGCGGGGCTTATCACCTTAAGTTTGTTACTCCTGGCTGGTGCCGCATTCATTTTCTGGAACAAAGCACCGTCTGCTCCGCGACTGTCCATAGCGGTTCTGCCATTCCGCAACTTGAGCGCCGACCACAGTCAAGATTACCTGGCTGATGCACTGACAGATGACCTAACGACCGATCTTGCACATATACCGCGAGCTATCGTCATCGCCCGGGAGAGCTCGGCATCTTGGCGTGACCGGCTTGTGCAGGTTCAGCAAATCGGCCGGTCACTCGACGTGCGCTACATCTTAGAGGGTAGTCTGCAGGTTGTAGACGGGCAGTTTCACGTGAATGCTCAACTCATTGATGCTGGTAACGGCGCACATTTGTGGGCAGATCGTTTCGATCAGACACGAGGCCGCATACTTGATGTGCAGAACGCAATTGTACGTCACATTGCTTCCGCACTAAACTTCCGCTTGGTTGACGAGGAGAGTGCACGCTCGCTGCAAGACAGGCCGAACAACCCGGACGCCCTGGACCTATACCTTAGAGCTCGCGCCACCCTCGACCAAGACGACTCATTGGCCAGCTACGCGCGCGCGCAGGCAATGCTCGAGCACGCCATCACTCTCCAACCCGACTTTGGCGATGCATTGGCAGAACTGGGTGCCACGCTGTTGACCAAAGTTCGCGATATGGAGGATCCGAACGCCGATGCCGATTTCGCGGAAGCTCGCGTCACAATCCACCGGGCGCTAGGCGTGTCACCCCAAAATGCCCGGGCATTGGCTGCCGAAGCAAGGTCGCTCAGCGTCCTCGGCAAGTACGATGAAGCGACGTCCGATGCCATTGCAGCGCTGGCGATTGAACCTTCCAGCATCGAAGCCGAGACTGTTCTTTCGGTCTGCGCACAGGCCGAGGGCAGACTTGAAGAAGCAGTCAAGCGAGTAGAGGCGATCCTTCAGCTTGACCCAAGCAGTCCCTACAACAAATCTCGCTTCCTAATGCTCGGTGTTATTCAATTGATTCAGGGGCGGATACAAGAGGCTTCCGGTCGCCTGCACCAAGCCGTGGCTGCCGATCAAGACGGCGCCGCTAAGGACAGCATGGGCCGGGTCGAGGTCGCGCGACTGATGCTGATTGCAGCCAGCCAGATGAGTGGAGACGTCGCTGAAGCGAGCCGTCTTTACAAGGCTTATCGAACGGACTGGCCCAACCGCACCGTGTGGCGCATATCGGAACTGTTTCCCCGATCCTATGCGAACCTACCCGGCTTTCGGCGTGTGTTGGACGCCCTCACCGACGCAGGCATGCCACGGTATGCGGACGAACAGCAACTGAACTTGACCTCGGAAGTGTCATGCCCTGGCAGTGACTTCGACACGACCCCAACCACCGTCAAGGGAGGACGTGTCTGGGATACTACGACCCTTGCTAAAGAATTGCGCCTCGACCGCACGCTTCTGTTGCTCGATCTTGGGCGGGGCGCCGCCGATCCGCCAAACGCAATCTTCTATGAGGAGGGATTGACGCCTGAGTCTGCAGCAGAGTTCGCGATCCGCGTTGTCAGCGCCCGTGCTCTGCAGAACTGGGATGTTCCGATCGCCCTGATGGGCGATGGTATGTATGGATGCGCGGCTTACCAAGCGGCGACGAAACTTGTGGCAAAAGGATACCGCAACGTTGCATGGTATCGCGGTGGCGAAGAGGCATGGGCAGCCGCGTCGATGCCCTCAACAGACAGGAGATCGCGATGACTCTCGGGTCCACGTCAATGTCTAGCATGGAGCCTGTTGACCTGACGTTGGAGAATATGGTTGCGCTCGTAGATACTGCTGCCGAGGCGGAGCGGCAGAACACGTTGATTGTCGTCGCGGTTTATACATTGCCAAAAGGGGCTGGCTTTGACATCGGACCATCACATGGGATAGGTCCCGCTCGCCCGCTCGGGCTCAATGGCATACCACCCGGGGGACGCAGTGCCATTTACAACTTTCCACTACCTCCCGACAGCACTCATTTCCGCGACGATAAGCACGCCCTTCAACTAGTCGACGAACGTTTTGCGTGGGCGACCCAGGTGCAAGCTGTTGCTGCCATGTCGAACACTATTTATGCAAATGCTGTGCAAAGCTTTGAGATGAGTAACAACCTATCCGACGAGGCAAAATAGTGTTTCACATCCCTATCGGAGAGTCTTTTAGGTCTAAATTGATTTAACGCAGGTGAAGATAATCGAATTGAGTAAGGTCAGGACCCATAAGCGGTTGACCCGGCTCGGCGAGTTTTGATTCCAGTTT
>CAXUGD010000280.1:0-4776 GCA_964250355.1 uncultured Acetobacteraceae bacterium
CGGCCGGTTGCCGGCCAGCGCTATGCGTCCCGACAGGCCGGCAAACGCCGCGCCCGGCGGCAGCCAGGTGGTGAACAGCCTGTCGCGTATGCCGGCATAGGCGCCGTGCTGGGCCACCTCCGTCACGACCGGCACGCCGGCGGCGTGGGCCGCCGGGGCCCAGGCCGCCATCCACAGCCCGGCACGGCGGCACCGCATGGCGGGATTAACGGTAGATCGGGAACCGCGCGCACAGCGCCAGCACGCGCGCGCCCACCGCCTGCTCGGCCGCCGTGTTGCCACCGTCGCCCGAACGCGCCAGCCCGTCCACTACCTCGGCGATCATGTGCCCCACCTGGCGGAACTCCTCCGGCCCGAAGCCGCGCGTGGTGGCGGCCGGACTGCCCAGGCGGATGCCGCTGGTGACCGCCGGCTTCTCCGGGTCGAACGGGATGGCGTTCTTGTTGGCGGTGATGTGGGCGCGTTGCAGGCTGAGGTCGGCCGCCTTGCCGGTCACCCGCTTGGGCCGCAGATCGACCAGCGCCAGGTGGCTGTCCGTGCCGCCGGTCACGATGTCGAACCCGCTCTCCACCAGCGTCGCCGCCAGCACCCGCGCGTTCTCCACCACGGCGCGGGCATAGGCGCGGAACTCCGGCCGCAGCACCTCGCCGAAGGCCACCGCCTTGGCCGCAATCACGTGCATCAGCGGGCCGCCCTGCAGGCCGGGGAACACCGCCGAGTTGATCTTCTTGCCCAGCTCCGCATCGTCCGACAGGATCATGCCCCCGCGCGGGCCGCGCAGCGTCTTGTGCGTGGTGGTTGTCACGATGTGGGCGTGCGGGAACGGGCTGGGATACAGGCCGGCCGCGACCAGCCCCGCGAAGTGCGCCATATCGACCAGGAACAGCGCGCCCACCGCATCGGCCACGGCGCGGATGCGCGGAAAATCGATGACCCGCGGATAGGCCGAACCGCCGGCGATGATCAGGCGGGGCCGCTCCGCATGGGCCAGCCGCTCCAGCTCGTCGTAGTCGAGCAGCCCGTCTTCCCGCCGCACGCCGTACTGCACGGCGCGGAACCACTTGCCCGACAGGTTGGGCGCCGCCCCGTGCGACAGGTGCCCGCCGGCGGCCAGCGACATGCCCAGCACCGTGTCGCCCGGCTGCAACAGGGCCAGGAACACCGCCCCGTTGGCCTGCGCGCCCGAATGCGGCTGCACGTTGGCGAAGCTGCACCCGAAAATGGCGCAGGCACGCTCGATGGCCAGCGCCTCGGCCCGGTCCACCTCCTGGCAGCCGCCATAGTAGCGGCGGCCGGGATAGCCCTCGGCGTATTTGTTGGTCAGAACGCTGCCCTGCGCCTCCAGCACCGCGGCCGAGACGATGTTTTCGGACGCGATCAGCTCGATGCCGTCCTGCTGGCGCGCCAGCTCGGCCCCCAGCACGGCGGCCATCTCCGGGTCGGTTTCGGCCAGGGAGGCGCCGAAAAAGCGGGTGTAGGAGTGGGTGGGGGTCTGATCGTTCACGGCACTCTCCCGACGGCGGTCTGTGGGGGCGATTGCTTAAGGCGCGCCAAGCGGGCAGCCTTACCACCGGCGGCAGCCCGACCGATACCCCGCATAGCACATGCCCGACCCAAGCCATCCAAGGACCTTCATGAGCCTCACCCTCGGCAATCCGCTTTTCGCCAAGAAACCCATCGCCGTCATGGGGGCGGACGACGAGCATGGCGAGCACGGGTTCAAGCGCACGCTGGGGCCGCTGAGCCTGGTGGCACTCGGCATCGGCGCCATCATCGGCGCCGGCATCTTCTCGCTGACCGGCATCGCGGCCGCCGACAACGCCGGCCCCGCCGTGGTGATCAGCTTCCTGCTCGCGGCGCTGGGCTGCGCGCTGGCCGGGCTGTGCTACAGCGAGCTGTCCGGCATGATCCCGGCGGCGGGCTCCGCCTACAGCTACGCCTACGCCTCGCTGGGCGAGCTGGTGGCCTGGATCATCGGCTGGGCGCTGACCCTGGAATACGCGGTGGGGGCCGCCACGGTGTCCGTCTCCTGGTCCGGCTACGTGGTCAGCTTCCTGGGCAAGTTCGGCCTGGCGCTGCCCCATGCGCTCACCGCCTCGCCGTTCGACAGCGACGCCACCGGCCATCCCTCCCCGGGCCTCGTCAACCTGCCGGCCATGCTGATCATCGTCTGCGTTTCCATGATCCTGATCCGCGGCATCAGCGAGTCGGCCAAGGTCAACGCGGTCATCGTGGCGGTCAAGCTGGCCGTCGTGGCCGCCGTCATCGGTTTCGGCGCGATCTATGTGAAGCCCGAGAACTGGCATCCGTTCATTCCGCCCAACACCGGCACCTTCGGCCAGTTCGGCGTCTCCGGCGTGTTCCGCGGTGCGGCCACCGTGTTCTTCGCCTATATCGGCTTCGACGCGGTCAGCACCGCGGCGCAGGAGACCCGCAACCCCGAGCGCGACATGCCGATCGGCATCCTGGGCTCGCTCGCCATCTGCACCGTGCTCTACGTGCTGGTCTGCCTGGTGCTCACCGGCCTGCTCAGCTACACCAAGCTGCACGTCTCAGCCCCCGTCTCGGTGGCTATCGGGCAGACGCCGCTGCCGTTCCTGAAGCTCGCGGTCGATGTCGGCGCCATCGCCGGGCTGACCAGCGTGATCCTGGTGATGCTGCTGGGGCAGAGCCGGGTGTTCTACTCCATGTCAAAGGACGGGCTGCTGCCGGGCGTGTTCTGCTCCATGCATCCGCGGTTCCGCACGCCCTACCTGTCGAACCTGCTGTTCATGGTGTTCGCGGGCCTGGCCGGCGGGTTCACGCCAATTAGCGAGCTGGGCCACATGACCTCGTTCGGCACGCTGCTGGCCTTTGTGATCGTCTGCGTGGGCGTGCTGGTGCTGCGCCGGTCCGACCCCGGCCGACGGCGCGCCTTCCGCACGCCCTACGTGCCCTACGTGCCGGTCGCCGGCATCCTGGTGTGCGGCGCGCTGATGGCCTCCTTGCCGTTGCAGACCTGGGTGCTGGCCATGGGCTGGTTGCTGCTCGGCCTGGGCGTGTTCTTTGGCTACAGCCGCTTCCACAGCCAGTTGCGCCAGCCCGGCCACGCGTTGCGGTGAGCGCGCCCTTTCCGGCCGGCCGGCCCCGCCGGCTGCGCCGCCACGCCTGGACACGCCGGCTGGTGGCCGAGCACCGGCTCTCGATCGACGACCTGATCTGGCCGATCTTCGTGATCGAGGGCACCGGCCTCACCGTGCCGGTGGCCGCGATGCCCGGCGTGGACCGCGTCAGCCTGGACCGGCTGGAAGGCCACGTGGCCGAAGCCGCCCGCCTGGGCATCCCGGCCGTGGCCCTGTTTCCCGCCACGCCGGCCGAGAAGAAGGACGCCGAGGGCACGGAGGCCCTGAACGCCCACAACCTGATCTGCTCCGCCGCCCGCCTGCTCAAGCGCGCCTACCCCGACCTGGGCCTGATTGGCGACGTGGCGCTGGACCCCTACACCGACCACGGCCATGACGGCGTGATCCGCGGCGGCTACGTGCACAACGACGACACGCTGGCCGTGCTGACCCGCCAATCCGTCAACCAGGCGCAGGCCGGCATCGACGTAATTGCACCGTCCGACATGATGGACGGCCGCGTGGGCGCCATACGCGCGGCGCTGGACGCGGCCGGCCTGATCGACACCCCCATCATGAGCTACGCCGCCAAATACGCCAGCGCCTTCTACGGCCCGTTCCGCGACGCGCTCGGCTCGGCCGCATCCCTGCACTCTCCTCAAGGCGGGGGGGACAAGAAGACCTACCAAATGGACCCGGCCAACACCGACGAGGCCCTGCGCGAGGTGGAAGCCGACCTGGCGGAGGGCGCCGACATGGTGATGGTCAAGCCGGGCATGCCCTACCTCGACGTCCTGCGCCGCGTCCGCGAGCGCTTCGCCGTGCCAACCTTCGCCTACCAGGTCAGCGGCGAATACGCGATGCTGGTCGCCGCCGCCGAACGCGGCTGGATCGACCGCGACCGCGCAATGCTGGAAAGCCTTCTCGCCTTCAAACGCGCCGGCGCCAACGGCGTGCTAACGTACTTCGCAGTGGAGGCAGCGCGCCTTCTGTAGAGCGGCGCGCTCCCGGACCGCAGTCCAGGCACCTGCAGACCGAGCGCGAACCGCCCCACCGCCGCGAACGATTGCGCTGACGCACGAGGCTGTGCCTCCGTGCCCTCCCGTGGCACTACAGGCCGCTGCTACGGGAGGAGGTGCGTTTGCTTCGGGCGATGTCGGGCCATGCGCCGCCTGCCGTGCTGCCGCTGGAGGCCGCGGCCGAGGCCGTCTGCGCGCGGTCGGTCTGGATCGACCTCGAAAACCCGGGCGAGGCCGAGCGCGGCGCGGTGGCGCGCGGCACCGGGCTGCGCGTGCCCGACCGGAACGACGTCGCCGAGATCGAAAGCTCCAGCCGCCTGTCGCAGGAGGGCCAAGTGCTCACCCTCAGCACGCCCATGCTCAGCCGCTCGGCAGACGGCGTGCTCAGCGTGGCGCCCGTGGGATTCGTGCTGTCCCCCCAGCGCCTGCTCACAGTCCGGTTCGCCGGCTCGCAGGTCTTCGACCGCTTCGCCGCCGCGTGGCGCATGCCCGAGGGCGCGGCGGTTTCCGGCACCGCACCCTTCCTGGGCCTGCTGGAGGCGGTGGTGGACCGGCTGGCCGACGTGCTGGAGCAGATCGGCGGCGAGACCGATGCGCTGTCGGCCGAAGTGTTCGCCCGCGGCGGCCAGGCCGGCGGGTCGTGGGGCCGGCCCGGC
>CAXUGD010000281.1:0-4767 GCA_964250355.1 uncultured Acetobacteraceae bacterium
GCCGGCCAGGCCCAGGCCCACCACCGGCAGCGCCGCCCGGCGCCCGGCGTGGGTCTGCGCGGTGGTCCAGCTTCTGGCTGCCCGCTGTCTGTCCTGCATGGGCACGATGTAGCCTCGCCAGCCGCAGGAGGGAATGTGTGCCGCTCGCTTAAACTTCGGACATGGAACGGGAGCCGCCGGCAGGGCTAGGCGGCGGCTTCGGCGTCGGCCGGCTCGCGGTTGAGCGGCATGCGCAACGAGTAGCGCGTGCCGGCATCCTCGTGCACCGTCAGCGTGGCGCCGAGCTGGCGGGCGAAGCCGCGGATCAGGGTGATGCCGATGCCGTCGCGCGGCCCGGTGTCGGTTTCGGTCTTGCCGGCCGGGATGCCCACGCCGTCGTCTTCCACCACCAGGTCGGCGACTTGCCCTTCGGTGGTCAGCATCACGCGGATATGGCCCGCGCGGCCGCCGGGAAAGGCGTATTTCACCGCGTTGCTGACCGCCTCCGTCACCACCAGGGACAGAGGCACGGCTTGGTCGCTCGACATCTGCAGCGGGCTGGCCTCGATGCTGAGCCGGATGCGGCGGCCGGGCACCTCGCCCATCGCCTGGAACAGCTGGCTGCATAGCTCGTCCAGGAAGCCTGGCATGTCGATCGTGTGCACCTCGCCGTGCATGTAGAGGTGGCGGTGCAGGGTGGCCAGCGCGCGCACCCGGTCGCGCGCGCTGGCGAATTCCGCACGCGCCTCGGGCACGCGGATGCGGGAGGCTTGCAGGTTGAGCAGCGAGGCCACGATCTGCAGGTTGTTTTTCACCCGGTGATGGATCTCGCGCATCAGCAGTTCCTGCTGCGCCACCGCCACTTGGTGGCGGGCCGCGTGGTCGGCGACCGATCGGATGGCTTCGGCAAAGGTTGCGGCCATGTCGCGCACCTCCGTGGGCGGGTCGCGAAGCGAGGCCGGGTCGAACCGGCCGTCCGTGCGCCAGCGCGCAACGGCACGGCTCAGCCGGGTCAGCGGCTCCACCAGGGCGAGATGCGTTCCGACGGCCACGCCCGCCAGGCCGATCAGCAGCAGCAGGAAAAGCTGGCCAATGCGCCGGATCAGCAGGCTGGCCGCCGCCTCGCGGTCCGCGCGGGCCGGGACGGCGACGATCAGGCTGTAGCCTTCGCCCAGCGCGGCGGAGGCGTAGGCATAGGGGGCGCCGCCGGCCGAGCGTGCCTCCACAAGGGTGGCCGTCCGACGCAGGCGGCCCAGCAGTTCGTCCGGCGGCAGGCTGGTTTCGCCCGTGGTGGAGACGGGGACGGTGTGGCCCTCGCTGTCGGCGATCCACAGGGCGTAGCGCTGCTGCGCGGCCGTATGGTCGGCCCGGCCGAACCAGTCGGTGCGCAGCCCGGCATAGACCAGCCCCGCCACCACCCCGTGGCGGACGATGGGGTAAGTCGCCGGGATCACGGTCTCGCCGGTCAGCGGGCTGGTGCGGATCGGCCCCAGCGCGAAGCGCGTTTGCGCGGCGGAGCGTGCGAATAGCTGCCGGTTCTGGTCCCGGTTCAACGCCGGCAGCCCGCCGGCCGGCAAGGGGTGGGCGGAGCAGTGGAAACTGCCCTGCGTGTCGCCGGCGGCGATGTTGGAAAACCGGTCGGATTGGAGGGTGAGCAGGCTGGCGAGGCGTTCGTGGCAGGCCTGCGGGTCTTCAACGAGAAAATCCGCGGACTCCGCCAGGGCCTGCAGCATCGCCTCGGCGCCCGTGACGGCCGAGACGTGGCGGGCTGCCGCTGAGTCCCGCAGACGGGCGGCCGCGTCGCCAGTGGCGTTCAGGGCCAGCCGATAGTTCTGCAACGCGATCGTAGCCGACAGCATCAGTAGCGGTATGGCCGCGATCAGGACGAGAAGCGCCAGGCGGACTCGGATCGACCCCAGGGCTTCGCGCAACCGGTCGCGTCCGGGATGCTCCTGTGCTGCCTCCCTGCTGTCGCGCCGCACCGGAGGCTGGGCCGCGGTGCGCGCTACGCTCACCTGCCTCGGTCCTCCTCGATCAGCTTCAACAGCTCCTCCGGCACCGGTTCGTTGGCCACCTGGTCGTACAGCTCGTGCAGGCCTTTTTGCAGCCACAGGTCGAAGGCCGCTTCGGTTTTGCGGGACTTCTTGGGCTGGGCAGGCGACGGTGGGACTTTGGCCTTCGACATGGTCAACATTTCAAACCCTGTCGAAGCACAACGAGCGATGGCTGCCCTGGTTGGGCAGCCATCGCATCACGTGTTCGGCTGCTCTAGGCCAGGGTCAGACGTACTCGGCTTCGCGCTCTTCCACCGCCAGCCGCCGGGCTAGCAGGGCGGCGGCACCGCGCGCGGCCTTCGCACTTTCCTTGGTTTCGCCCAGCAGCCAGGATTCGAGCTGGCGGCGGGCGCGGAACACCCGGCTTTTGGCGGTGCCGACGGCGCAACCGGTCGACTCGGCCAAAGCCTCGTAGCTCATGCCGTGCACGACCACCATCACGAGCGCCTCGCGCTGGTCGGACGGAAGGCGGGTCATCGCCTGGGCCAGCTCCTTCAGGGCCAGGCGATCTTCATGCGGTGCCTCGCTGGCGAAGACGGAGCTCGGCACGTCGTCGATGTCGGTGGTATCGCGGCGCTTGCGCAGGTTGCTGATGAAGCGGTTGCGCAGGATGCGATGCATCCAGGCGGGAAAATTCGTGCCGGGGATGAAACTCTGCTGGGCGGATAGCGCGTTGCACACCGCGTCCTGCACCAAGTCCTCGGCCGCCGCACGGTTGCGGGTCAGGGCCAGTGCCTGGATCCGCAGTTTCGGCAGGATGGCGATGATCTGGTCGTGGAACGTGGGGGCGAGTGTCGCTGCGGTCATCGGTGTCTCCGTCTTCCTGAACCACCAATGACGCAGCCCGGCGGTACGCTGCATGGCGCTGCTACACGAAACCGTGAACCATGGACGTGAGCCGGCCGGCGCCCGACGGTGGCGGCCCGGTTCAGGCCTCCCAGGGACGTGCGCCCTCGCCGAACGCCTGGGCCAGCTTGCTGCGGGCGCGTGACACGCGGGCGCGCATCGTGCCGGTGGGCACACTGCAGACGACTGCCGCCTCCTCGTGGGTCAGCTCCTGCGCGCCGACCAGCACCAGGGCCTCGCGCAGCAGCGGCGGCAGGTCCCACAGCATGCGCGACATGTCGGCGATCTCGCCGCCGTGCTGCTGCAGGCCGCCGCCTGCCGTTTGCGCGTGCAGCGCCATGGCCGCCGTTTCGCGTTTGCGGCGCCGTTCCTGCTCGAAGAAGGCGTTTCGCAAAATTGTGAACGCCCAGGCTTTCAGGCTGGTGCCGGGTTGGAACTGGTCGATGGAGGCGAGCGCACGAAGCACGGCGTCCTGCACCAGATCGTCCGACTTTGTAGGGTCCCGCATCAGGAATCGTGCGTAGGTGCGCAGTTCGGGCAGCAGCGCCGCCAGGTCCTGACGGGATGGCGCGGTCTCGCCGGCACGGGCCTTACGCTGTGCCGCCGGGCCATGCCCCGCCTTGTCGTACACGGCTTTATCCACGAGACGGTGTGCCCTTATAGGGTGGCGCGATCGCTATGCCCGTCTTTACCCGCACTAAATTCTCCATGAGGCCCGAAGATGACCAGCCTGCGACGTGAGGATCTGCTCCGCGCGCTGCCCTATGCCCGCCGATATGCCCGCGCCCTGACCGGCAGCCAACCGGCGGGCGATGCCCTGGTCGCCACGTGCCTGCGCGAGAACCTGGCCGGCCAGGGGCCGGACCTGGCGGGTGTAACCGAACCGCGCCAGGTGCTCTATCACGGGGTGACGCAACTCTTCGATAGCAGTCCGCGAGGCAGCGACGAGCAGGACGGGCTGTCGGCCAAGCAGCGCCAATTGCTGCTGCTGACCTCGCTCGAAGACGTCTCGACCGAGGACGCGGCACCGATCCTGGGGCTGTCGGCCGATCAGGCGACACGCCAGCTGGCCGACGCGTGCGAGCGGCTGCGCGCCTCTGCCGCCACCGACGTGCTGATCATCGAGGATGAGCCGATCATTGCGATGGACCTGGAGGAGCTGGTGCAGAGCTGCGGCCACCGCGTGGTTGGCCTGGCCACCACGGAGGCCGAGGCGGTGGCCTTGGCCAAGCGCACCCGGCCCGGCCTGATCCTGGCCGACATCAACCTGGGCCTGGGCGGCGACGGCACCAGCGCAGTGGCCGCCATCCTGCGCAGCCACTACGCCCCAGTCATCTTCGTGACGGCCTATCCGGAGCGGCTGCTGACCGGCGATGCGATCGAGCCCGCCTTTGTCATCACCAAGCCGTTCGAGCCGTTGACCCTGGCCATTGCCACTTATCAGGCGGTCAGCGGCGGCGTTCAGCTGGACAAGGTGTAGCGGCGTCCATCCGCTTGGCCGCCTGGCGGCCGGCATGGCTGACGGCCGGGCGCGGCGTGCTGGGCAACTTGCGCTGCGCTGATGCTCTAAGGCCACCCGAGGCGGTGAGGATCGACGAGATGGCAACAGCTGTAACCACCGCCGGCAAAGCTCCCCCGGACGCCACGGCCGTCCCCGTGCCGCCTTCTCCGCCTGCCCTCCGCATCGTCCATGCACCGCTCTCGGGCGGTGCCGAGGCAGCCTTTGCGCTGGCGGCGGCCCAGGGTTTCACCCACGTGCTGAGCGCGCCGCCCTGGGTGCCCGGCCCGCGCGGCGACGCCTACCTCACCGCCGATCTCGGGGCGCTCGATCCGGCCTTCGGCCACCTGGGCCTGGCCGGCCTGTGCAAGGCTGCGTCCGTCGCCGGGG
>CAXUGD010000282.1:0-4748 GCA_964250355.1 uncultured Acetobacteraceae bacterium
GTCGCGCAGCACGGCTAGATGCTCACGGAACAGCTCGCCTCGCGTTTCGAGGTCGGTGCCGAAGGCCGGGAACTCGACGGGGCGATCACCTGAAGCCACCCCCATCAGCAAACGGCCGCCGCTTAGCTGATCCACGCTGGTCGCCTGCTTCGCGACATGCAGCGGATTGCGAATCGGCAGTACGATCGACCCGGTGCCAAGTGCAATTTCGCTCGTCTGTGCGGCTAAATAGCCAAGGTAGACGAACGGGTCGTAGACCTGCCCGACATCGCCGAAATTGGGATCCAGCAGTGGAATGTCCCGCAACCACACCGCTGAAAACCCCATTGTCTCCGCCAGACGAACGCGCTCGACCTGCTGCTCCATCGCAGGCACGGTTCCAGCAAAGGTTTCGATGGGTAGAAACAGGCCGAGCGTCAGCCGATCGATGCTGAAGGTGCGTGAAAATCCCGGTTGCGAACGATATGACAGCGTTGAAGGCGTTAGCACATCCAGGCCTGTGACGGAGCTACGCATCGTGGTGGGCTTCCCAATGCGGGTGATGATCAACGCGGCGCTGCATGTTCTTCAGTGCGAGCGCTGCTCGTTCGGGAGGCTGATGGACAGGTCACGACCTTTGCCGGAGGCTCGATCAATGATGGTGGCGGCGACATTGTTGCCGGGCCCGCGACGGTACCACGGCTGCTCCGCGATGTTTTGAGCAACGAGCGGCAGGGGACCGATTAGACGCTCGCCTGGATACCACCGGAGTGGGGCCGTAGCCTGCCGACGCATCATCATGGTTTGGTGTAAGAGAGGCAGCGATTCACTGCTGGTAATGGTCGGGCAGGTATCGAGCGATGCGCTGTCGGAACTCGGCGCTCGCGTAGCTCTCCGCCTGTGCGTCGGCGTTCTTCTCCAGTTCGTTTGCAAGATCCTCGCGGCTGGGACGCAGCGTCTGGACGACTTGACGGATCGTCCCGGGAGCCGCTTCGACGATACGCCGCGCGAGCGCAAGCGCCGCGTCATGAACCGTTCCCGTCGGAACGGCGCGCGAGACGACGCCGAGCCGAGCCGCTTCCGCGCCGCTGAACGGAGCGGCCGCGATCATGGTCAGACCTGCCCTTTGCCGCCCGATCATCTCAGGGACTAGCTTGGGGAGCGCCATCCCTGGATAAAGGCCAAGGTGGGTGAACGTGATCTCGAAATGAGCGGTCTCGTCAGCGAGCGCGATATCGCTCAGGAAGGCGAAGACTGGCGCGACGCCGATGCACTCGCCCTCGATGGCGGCGATGACCGGGACCTTGACTTCCAGCACGCTCAACCAGCGCTCGTAATAGCCGAGCATGAAGGCGTGCCGCGCCTCCTTATCCATGCTGTCGCTGGTCAGCGTGGCAAGCATATCTCGGTGTCCACCGATCGAGAAATTGTTGCCTGCACCTCGAATGATCGCCGCGCGGAGCTTCTCCAATCTGGCGAGCCGATGCATCGCCTCTCGGAACGCGTCGCCCATCTCAGGGCTCATCGCGTTGGCGGTAGGAGGGTCGTTCAGTTCGATAACCGCGATCGCATCGTCGTCGAACAGACGGACAGTGCAGAGTTCGCGGCTCATGCTTTCGCCTCCGCGTTCTCGAACCTTGCTCACGGTCAACTCCTTCCTCGACAGCAAAAGCTGACCTCTGGCTCAGCCTGTTGGTCAGCGCGACGCTTATGGAGTCGATCGATGCCATCGATGAAATCGAAAGAGTTCAACGCTGGTATCGCGCAGATGGATACCAGTCGCCTTGACTTTTTACCTGCTCCTCACGCTGACCGCGCTGCTCACCGAGCGGAATGTGACGCATGCTGCCCGCCGGTTGAACTTGAGCCAGCCCGCGCTGCTGTCCGCTCATGCCGAGCGCAACCCGCCGTCCGGCGCCAAGGCCGACGACGAATGGCCCGATCGAGGACATCCTGTTCCCGATCAACCACGGCATCCTCCACTATCTCGGCTACACCGTCCTGCCGCCCTTTGTGGCTTACCGCGTGGACCGCATGGACGAGGCCGGGTTCCAGAAGGTGGCGGATCAACTCAGGGAGCGGATGCGCAGCATCGAGACCACCGCGCCCATCCCATACAGAATGCAGAACGGCGGCGACTACCAGGTTCCCAGCCTGGAGTTGCGCCCCGAACTCGGTGATCCCGGCGCCTCCGGCTTTGGCCTCCATGTGGATCGAACGCGGGTGGGCTGATGCGGCTTCTACCTGCCATCCTAATTGCATGGTCGATCGGTCGAGTATCAACGACGTTCATTCATCTTCCCGCAAACGAAGGTCGTGAAGGACGGTTGGTCGCTGATCGGGCCGCTTAGGCCATCGAAGCTGGTGACCATTTCCCGAAATCTGTTCCCAATCGCTCTCTCCCGAAACGGTCGGTTCGACACGGAGGATGGGGACTGTCGCGACAAGGCGTTGCACCTATAATCCAAGCCCGAGCTTGCGTCCGAAACTCCACTCCACGCCTCCTCCCGGCGAGACCACGCCGGAGACGTGACGTCCAAGCTGCTCCTCCAGTGCCGGCTTCCAGGGCACGAGCTCGAAGCTCAGGCCATTGTCGATCATGGCGAAGCGCCCCGAGGCGAGCTGCACGCGCTGGCGGTAGACCCCAGCCACCTGCTCGCCGTACACAGCCGGCTGATGAGCTAGGCCTGTCGCGGTCGACAGCTCCTTCCTGGCCGCGTCGAGTTCGCGTCGCTTCAGCGTGTCAAGCAGGTCGCGCGCGAAGACGGCACGCGGTCCGGCCCGCTTGGCTAAGCCTGCGTCGGCCAGATGCTCCGTCCGGCGTTCCATCGCATCGCGCACCTCGGCCCCGAACCCACCATGCGCGAACGGCGGCGGCTCGCGCGCGACCAGATTGCGATCGAGCCAGGTCGCACCGGCTGACGTCACCTGCGCTTCGAGAGGCAGATCGGATCGGACCGACAGGCTGAGCCGCGGGCGGCCGTCGCTGCCGGTGAACGGACGCGCCTCGACGACCGCACCAATCTGCGCATCGCCTGTCGCCTCCAAGCTGCCGAACCGGAGGTGGTGCGTGCGGCCGTCCGCGCCGTCGATCACCACGTAGGCCGAGCCCTTCAGCTCGTCGTGCAGCCCCCGGTCGGCGAGCCGGCCGAGGACGCCGGGCTGGTCGTCGCCGTGGATGGCGAACCCGCTCGGATCCGGCGCGCGACCACCGTGGCTTAGAGCCCGGTGCATGGTCGCGATGATGTCGCCACGCTCGCCGAGCGCGCGGAGGGTCGGCTCTAGGTCGGGCTTGAACGTCCACTGTGCCGACCCGACCCGCTCGGCCATCTCCAGTCGCTCCAGCGTCTGCGCCCGCCCGACCAGAAGCCGCCGCAGCTCGGGATCGCTCTCTCCTCCCGGCCGCAGGTCCGCGACGCCGCCGCCTTCATCGACCGCAGAGCGGAGCGCGCGGTCGAGGCTCGTCCAGCGCTCCGCGCCGACCTCCCGCTCAAGGCTCGCCCGGATCGCCTGCTCGGAACGCGGTCCGAGCTCGGTCGAGGCAAGGGCCTCGGCGCGGGTGCGTAGGCCGCGGCTGATGTAGTCGCGTCCGACGACAAGGTCCTGGCCATCGTCGCCGCGTCCGCGCACCAGCACGTGGACGTGCGGCTGGTCGGTGTTCCAGTGGTCTACCGCCACCCAATCAAGCCTGGTCCCGAGATCCCGCTCGGCATGGGCCATGAGGTCGCGCGTATAGGCGCGGAGGTCGGCGAGTTCGCCCGCGTCTTCGGGCGATACGATGAACCGGAAATGGTGGCGGTCGTCCGCGCAGCGCTCCGCGAACGCGGCGCCATCCGCCTGGTCGCCGGCACGGTCGAACATACGCGCGTCCACGCCGTCGCGCGTCACGCCCTCGCGCTCGAGGTAGCGCAGGTGCTGCGCGAGCGGCGCCGAGCGGAACTTCGCGCCGCGGTGCCGCACGACCCGCGCCTTCACAATCACTCTGCGGTGCGGCGAACGCAGCGCGAGACGGGCAGCGGCGGCACGGCCTCGGCCGAACGCGAAGGTCTGTCGGTGCGCTTCGCCGCTCAGCCCGGAGCCGGTGTGCCCGGCCTTGCGGACGGCGCGCATCACCTGGCCGACGAAGCTCTGCGGCTTGCCGGCGCCGCGACCGCCGTCGCGGACCCGGCCGGGGCGAATGCGAAGTTCGTCGTCGCGGCTGGCCATCAGGCATTTCCGCCGGATTGCCGGCTAGGGCTGGCGCTGAAAACGTTGATTTTCCGAGGAAAACGGCCGCGGGCGCCAGCCGGGCGGCAGCAAGAGCTGGCAGCTCGTGAGGTCGCAAGTCGTTGATTACGCTCGCGTGAGCCCCACCCCGAACACCCGGCGCTGGCAGCGCTTTTACCTTGCCCTCCAGCTTCCGTTGCGTTCTGAGCCCCTCGCCCGCTCCGAATGGTGGCCGTCAAGACCACCTCACCGGAGCGGCAAGCCATCACGCGCTTGGGGGGTGGCGACACGGCATTTACGTCGCACACGGTCGAGGAGGCGCAGATCATCGCGTCGAGTCCGTCGCTGTCCTGACGACAAACAGTGGGCTGAGCGGCGGTTTCACGGCGCCTCCAGGGCCAGGTCTTTGACCGTCCGACGTCGCGACGGGTGGAGCCTCGCTGCGGTCCCAAGGCGCTGTCGAGGTTGGCGCATCGGCTCGGGACTGGGCGACGAACAGCCCCTCGGTCGGCGGCACGACGCTCGCGTTCGCTTCGATGATCCGCACGACCCGCTCCCGTTCA
>CAXUGD010000283.1:0-4748 GCA_964250355.1 uncultured Acetobacteraceae bacterium
GTGGTGAACGCTGCCGCACCGGCGAGGCCAGACCGCGCCGGCCTTCCCTCGCCGTCGGTGACTCCCATCGTCAATGCGACCGGGTGAACACCCATTGCTGCCACTTGGCGCCGGAGACAGGCCACTGGTCGATCACCGCCCCCGAGCTGGTCGAGCCGGCATCGACGTCGAGCGCCTGACCGCTGAGGGCGCCGGTGAGCTGAAAGGCACCACCGGCGACCGCGGTGACCGCCCATTGCTGCCACTGGCCGCCTTGGTAAGGCACCTGGTCGGCCAGCGCGCTTGGCTTGATGGAGCCGCCCGCCACCTCCAGCACCTGCCCGCTGGCAGCGTTCGTCAGGGTGATCACGTTACCGCCGATGTTGTTGACGTCCCATTTCTGGCTGGCGGCGCCGTTGACCGTCACCTGCTCGATCACCGTGCCCGCCGTCCTGGACGCGCCCGGATCGTCCAGCGCCGCGCCACTGTTGACGCTGGTGACCACGTAGGTGCCATTCGGGATCAGCTGCCCCGCGGTGCCCGCCTTGGCGAACACCCATTGCTGCCAAGCCTTGCCGGCATAGGCCGCCTGGTCGATGTTCGCGCCGGCCGCCACCGAACCGCCGGTCACCTCCATCGCATTGCCGCCGTTGTGGCTGGTGACTTCGAACGACCCGGAGCCCAGCGACTTCAGCGCCCATTGCTGCCAGGTAACCGCCTTATACGGGTATTGATCCAGCAGCGCGCCAGGACCCGTCGATCCGGCGTTCACGTCGAGCACCTGCGCACTGGCGGCGCTGGTCAGGGTGATGACGTTGTTGCCGATGTTGTTGAGCACCCATTGCTGGTTCGCCGTGTTGGCCGCCGCCTGCTGCTGCATGACGATGCTGGGCTGTTGCGAGCCGCCTGGGTCGGAGAGCAGCTGGCCGCTATTGACGTTGGCGATGGTGTAGGTGCCGTTCTGCAGCGCATGCGTCCCCGTCGGCAGCTGGCCGTAGACGCACACCTGGCCGCTCTGCGTCTGCGCCGTGCCGAAGCTGGGCAGATAGACCTTGCCATTGGCGATGGTGGGCGCGGTGAACTTGGCATAGTTGCCGCAATCATCGCGCGCCGGGTTCTGCTCGTTGTTCCAGATCTGCGTCATGTTGGCCGTATTATAGGCGTACAGGATACCCGGCTGCGTCATGTGCCAGGCGCCGAGCGTCGGGTCGCTCGGATCGCCCTTGCTGTTCGTGGCCGCCCACAGGATGGCATTGGCACCGCCATTGGCCGAGATCGACAGCGTGCCGCCCGGATGGCCGAGCGCCTGGAGGTTGCCCACGAAGCTCGGCGAGGTGGCGAAAGTGGTGCCGTTGAAGTGGAACACCCGCAAATAGTCGCTCTGGCCCCACATATAGAGGTTGGAATTGTAGTAGACGAGCGAGTGGATATGCGACGACGTCGCCTGCCAGCTCTGCGCGGTGTTGTCGCCGAGATGGCCCAGATCGGTCGTGTTCACCAAGCGCAGATATCCATCCTTGCCGCCGGCGACGAGTGCATTGGCATTCGGCAGCAGCAAAGGACCCGATGCGGTGAGGTCGGCGTCGCCGCCATTCAGGTCGTTCCAGTTGGATGGCGTGTACCAGTCCTCCAGCGCCAGCGTGGGGCTGGTCTTCAGGACCGTTTCCCCGAAATTGGTCATGCCGTCCCAGCCGCCATTGCCCGTCACCACGAACACATTGCCGAGCGGATCGGCGGCGTCGCCATTGCCCGAGTGCCAGATGCCGCCGCCATTATCGTCCGGAGAGGCGTCGAACACCCCGGTCTGCGCCAGACTGGCCGCGTCGTAGGCAAAGGTGAAGCCCTTCCAGTTGCCGTTGTCGCAATGCGAGGCGACCGAGAAATAAATGCTGTTGTTGGCGTAGAGCAGCGAAGGCCGCTCCATCTGCGCCAGCGAGACGAACTCCGGCGCCTGTATCTGCACCGGGCTGCCCGCCGCATCGGCCCCCGTGGTGATGTCGAGCGCGTGCAGCGCATGGACGGAGGTGCCGCCAATGTAGGTCTGCGCCACGACGTAGAGGCGGCCGTTGGCGATCACCGGCGTGCTCATTATGCCGGACGATCCCAGCACGTCATTGCAGTTCCAGGTGGAGACGGATTTGCTCATCGGCGTGCCGAAATTGACGTGCCAGTAGAGCGTGCCGCTATCGGCGTCGAATGCGTAGATGCTGTTGTTCGCGGTCGCCACGATGAGGACGTTGTGCACGCCGCCTGCGATGGTGACGCGCGAGGCGATCAGCGGCTGAGCGAATACCTGGTCGTCGACGGCGAGCTTGAACAGCATGCCGAACTGGGACGCGTTGACGTTTTCCGGCGTCAGCACCGTCTCGCCCGCGTTCACGCCATCGCGGAAATTGTCGTTGTGCTGCGTCAGCACGCTCACCTGCGCGGAAGCGGGATCGGACAAGGCGGGTAGCACCAGGGCGGCGATGCCCAGGACGGAGCCAAGTTTGATGGCGCTTGTGGATTTCGACATGAGGATTCCTCGAATTTCGTTGCTTGACGGGCAGGCCGGGCGTCGCCCCCTAGTTGCGAGCCGGCAGTGAGCCGGTGGACGTCACGAAGCCGCTGCCGGACAATTTGAATACCGTGCCTCCACCGCTACCGCCGCTGGTGGTCGTCCCATACAGGTTGCCGGCGGCGTCGGCGGTGAGACCGGCTTGGGGGATGCCGCCATCGGCGTTGCCGGTGAAGGCGTAGAGCGGCGTGAGCGTCGTGTGGTCAGCCGAAAGCTTGAACACGGAGCCGAGGAAAGCCCCGCCGCCGCCGAACTCGTCGCCGCCGCCGTTGGTCGTTCCGTAAAGGTTGCCGGCGGCGTCGATCAACAGCGTGCCCTGCGGCACCGCACCGTTGGGATCGTTCACGCCGAAGCTGGCTATGGTAACCAGCTTGCGGTGGGTGGGCCCGGCCAGTTCGAAGATCGTCCCGGCGGTTCCTGGTCCGCCATACTGCGTGGTCCCATACAGGTTGCCGTTGGGGTCCAGCGTCAGGCCACCGATTGGGTTGGCGCCGTTCGGCCCGGTGAACGTGGCCAAGGTGGTCAGCGTCTCGTGCATGGGCCCCGACAGTTCGAACACCGTTCCGTAGCCGCCGGGACCGCCGGTTGACGTCGTGCCGAACAGGTGGCCGGCACTGTCGGCCACCAGCGTGGAGCCCGGACGGGCGCCGGTCACGCCGGAGGTGAGGGACACCAGCGTCGTGAGGGTTTTGCGATCCGGGCCGGACAGCTCGAATACGGTGCCGTCGTTGTTGGCGCCGCCCGTGCTGGTCGTCCCGAACAGGTGGCCGGCGAAATAGGGGTGGCCGGGGATATGGAACTGCCCGGTCGAGAAGAACGTCAGCCCACCCAGCGGGGCGGTTCCGTTGCTGCCGTTGAACGAGGCCAGCCTGGAGAGCGTCCGGTGGTTCGGCGCGGCGAGCTCGAAGGCGGTTCCCGTGCCCGCCACGCCGCCAGCCTGCGTCGTTCCGTAGAGGTTGCCGAAGGCATCCAGCGTCAGCGCCGCTGCGGGCGAGCCGCCGTCGCTGCCTTTGAATGAGACGAGGCTGGTGAAAGTCGTGAGGTTTGGCCCCGAGAGTTCGAAAACGGTGCCGCTGCCGAACTCGCCGCCGCCGCTGCCGCCGAAGAGCGTCGTGCCGTAGAGTCTGCCGGCGAAGTCAAACGTCAGGCCTGCAATCGGGAGGTTTCCGTTGCTGCCGAACGCGACCAGCGTGGTGAGGACCGGCGCTGCAGGTGCCGCTTGGGCGGCAGTCCCGCCCGCGACGACGGATATTGTCGTGACGAGGAGCAGGGCTTTGAGGCTGGTGCGGTTCGTCGAACGCATTTCATTTCTCCAAAGCGCGAAAAGTTAAGACCTGGCTTGATGTCGCGCCGGCCGGCCATGCGGTCTGACCAACGGGAGAGCGGTCGTGCGGCAGACCTGTACTGGGGTCCGACAGTCGCGGTCCGAGCTGGTGGCCACCAAAATCCGATGACTTGCCCCTGCTCCTGCCAGGGCAATCGCAGTTGCCTCCTTGGTAATCGGCGCCGGCGGCTGGCTCGCTCACTTCTTCAGCTCACCCTCAGGGAAGCTTTCGTGCGCGTTGTAACTGTTTGGAAATGGATTGGCATCAGGCGAAGCCGGCCCGGCGCCCGTCTCACGCCGGCGGCGTGCTTGCCAGCGTGATGTGGAACGACGCGATCTGCCAAGCCGATTGCCCGGGTGTCAGCACCAGCGACATCTCGGCCTAGTGGCGGCATGCCAGGGTGCCGTCCGGCGCCTGAAGCACCGACCGGGCATGGACAAGCGCAATGCCATCGCCGAGCATCCGAACGCTTTCCAGACTGATCTCGTTGCGGCTGCCCTTGTAGAAGGTCTCGAAAATGTGGAGGTGGCTGGCAACGATCCCCTGCCTGCCCTTGAGGTGGTCCGCCCTGATCGTCACCGAAATCGGCGCCCCGAAAGCCGCCCTGTCGCCGGCGTTCCAGGCATCCTGCAATCGTCGCAGAACGTCCCTGGCGATCGCCTCGCGATCGTTGGGGACGGGAGCGGGTGGGGTGTCGGCCATGGTTCGCGCGTCTCCATAATCCCCTACTCCTAACTCACCTCGCCCGTTTGCGTGAGCGGCAGAAACGACAAAGATTGATTAGTCTCTGCCATCCAGCCTATTTGCGCGGGTACGGCCCTTTTCTCTGCCCATGTCGACGAGGAGGCTTCTGCCTATGCACTCGATTGCGGTTCTAGCCTTGGATG
>CAXUGD010000284.1:0-4738 GCA_964250355.1 uncultured Acetobacteraceae bacterium
CTTCTGCTCCGCGCCGGCGGGCCGAAGGAGATCACGAAGGGGGATGACACCGATGCGCTGGCGCTCCATGCGGCCCGCGCCGAGGTGCGCGCGGCGATGGAGGCGGCCCGGCGCATACCGCCCGCCATCGCGGGCGACGTGGCGGTCATCAGCCTCCACACGCCCTGCCAGATTCACCCGCTGGTGGCGCAGCAATGGCGTGGCAGGCTGCGCGACAAGATCGTGATCGCGGCCAATAGCGGCTATCGGCCCGGCTGGGTCCACTTCGCAGCCCGGTCGGCGAGCGGCCGCGACCTCATCGCCTTTTTGGCCGACCACCGTCCGGCCCGCGCCGACGGGCGCTACGGCAACGGCCACGCGCAGGCCACGGGCGGGGCGCTCGCGGCCGCCGATTGGAACGAGTTCATCGGGGGGCTGGGCCTTCCGCAGGCACAGGTAGGGGTATGACCGGCACCGATCGTCCCCTGCGGCTCGGCTTCCCCGTCAAGGTGATGGGCCGGCCCGACCTGAAGTCGCAGGATACGCGGCGTTGGCAGAAGGGGCCGCACCTGAAATGCTCGCTCGAGCTGGTCGATCGTATCCTCGACTACCTCCGGGCCCAGAAGCTCGACATGTACCGGCTCTCATCCGACCTCGCCCCTTACGCCACCCATCCGGACATGCCGCAGTTCCACGGGATGGTGGCCGAGAGCGACGCCGAGCTGCGCGCCTTCGGCGCCAAGGCGCGCAGCTACGGCATCCGGCTGTCATTCCACCCGTCGCAATACGTTCTGCTGAACGCCCCCGACCCCGAGCTGACACGCAAGAGTATCTGGGACCTGTCGAGCCAGGCGGAGATGCTCGACCGGATGGGGCTGGACGACGAGGCGGTGATGATAACCCATGTCGGCGGGGTCTATGACGACCACGCGGCCAGCCGTGCCCGGTGGATCGCCGGCTGGGAGCAATGCCCCGAGCACGTCCGGCGGCGGCTGGTGCTGGAGAACGACGACATCCGCTTCTCGGCCGCCGACGTCCTGTGGATCCACGACCGTACCGGCGTCCGCCTGGTGTTCGACTACCAGCATTTCTGGTGCCTCAACCCCGAACGGCTCGAGATGCGCGGCACGCTGGAACGTTTCGTCGCCTCCTGGCCGGCCGGCGTGCGGCCAAAGATCCACTTCTCCTCGCCGCGCACCGAATTGCGCGAGGTCAAGCAGAAGATCACACCCAAGCAGCGCGCCGCCGCCCGGGCTGGCACGGCCAAGCCCAAGCGCGGTGAACTGCTGAAGGCGCCGGTCAAGGCGGCGGCGCGCGTCAAGACGGTGCTGCGGCCGCCGATCTGGACGGGGCACGCCGACTTCACCAACCCCTTCGAGTTCGCGACCTTCATGCGCACGGCCGGGGACCTGGTCTTCGACGTCATGATGGAGGGCAAGTCCAAGGATCTGAGCCTGCTGCGGCTGCGTCCCGACTTGCTGCGGTTCGCGCCCGACGTGGCCGCGCGCTTCGGCATCAC
The DNA here is from genome assembly GCA_964250355.1 of uncultured Acetobacteraceae bacterium. Taxonomy (GTDB): domain Bacteria; phylum Pseudomonadota; class Alphaproteobacteria; order Acetobacterales; family Acetobacteraceae; genus BOG-908. The sequence continues at coordinate 1,499 of CAXUGD010000284.1, forward strand.
CGAACGCGACGCAAGCGCGCTCGCCGCCGACGAAGCGCGCCTGGAGGAGGGCGTGAGCGCCGAAGCCGAAGCCGACGTTGACGAAGGGGACCGCCCGGCGGCAGCCGCGTGAACGACTGGACGGGGTCGAAACACCCAGCTCGACTATCAGCACGGCAGGTGGTGGAGACTTGTTGTCAGCCAAGCTTTCTCAAGTATTCGTCGTTAGCTTTTTGCTGACGCAAGCGAGTGAACCCTCCCCACAACATCAAGCCAACCTCCCCAAAAAACGTAATCCACATCAGGGGGCCGCGGATGGTGCCTATCAGAAGCAGGGCACCCGTAACGCCTGCCGATCCCGCGGAGAGTACGACAACAGCCGCGAGTAGATACTTATACCTATCATTGGTAGTGTCTCAGTTTGAAAATCCCAATTTCTGAGACGGTGGCCTAGCCCGCTCCGGCCTGCTATGCTTAGCGGCAGGCATGGAGACGAGTATGGCTTGGCAAGCTTGGCTAATGAAAACGAGATGGGGCAATGACGCTGTAGGCGCATCTTTTGACATAGAGGCGCAAGACTTAGAGGACGCCAAAGCTAAGGCAAAACAGCGTTTCAATACCGAGCGTTTGATGGCTAAGTCGGGTGGTCAGGCAGAGCCAGCAGCGATTGCGCTATTTGAACAAACTGCCGAAATTTGGCGATGGCCGTCTCACGACGTGTCCGACGTAACATCAAATAAGAGGGCGCCCTAATGCCTAAAGGCCCTCGAGGCGAATCCCGCCCCGCCGACGTGATCGGCGCGGCCGTCAAGGTCATGCGCATTGCCACTGGCGAGGAGACGGAGGAGCTGGACCCGCCTGTTAGCCCAGGGGCGGCGCTGGGCAAGCTGGGCGGGCAGGCCCGGGCGCGGAACATGACACCAGAGCAGCGCGTCGATCAAGCGAAGAAGGCGGCGGGTAAAAGGTGGAGCGGCAAATAGCCGCTCCTACAGCCCTTCTACATCAAAGACTTCGTTGGCGTCAGCTAATATCTCCTTATCGAGGGCTAGCTTTCGGATAAGACGCTCGATTTCTTTCTCGCCCACTTGGCCGCTGACGATTAAGCGGAAGCTCGCTCCTTTCGAGAGCATTCCAGTAGTTAACTCTCGTTCACCGGTCATCATCTGCAAACCCTCCGTTCGTTTGTCGGCGGGTGTGGATGCCTTTGCCGAAAGCGTATCAGCCGCCTTGAATAGAGGCTCTATACGCTCCGACGCGGGCGCACTTTCACTCGCATCGACGGCGCTATCTTCATCATTAAATCCCGGCTTCCCATGACTTTCGGTCGCGCCCTCTTGCTGAACGAGACGGCACGTCTCCATGTAACTCGTGACAACGTAGGGAATGGCCGCAGAGACAAACTGCTGTCGGATCAGATATCCTTTGAGAGCGTTTTCAGACGGTGTCCCATCATGGAAATGCTTATGCAGCGCTCCAAACAACGCCGGAGCAAATGCAGCTTCCCGTAAAGCAAATGTTTTACCCGCAGAAGAAGCGGGGTAGAGAATATCGACTGCGCGCTGTGATACCCGAAGCGCCCCCTTCCCAGCCTTTTCGATAAGGCCGTAGTGAGCAAGGTCGGCAAGCGCTTTCGTAGAGCTCCCCGTAAGGCCAGCGAAGCCCATCTCTTTTGCTGCTGCCTCGCGGTCAATGGGATTTGTTCGATTTTTACTATGGATTTTCTCAACAAGAACAAGAGCTTGTCCAAGACTGGTGCCTGGATAGGCTGGGCTACGCTGCTGCATTTACTGCGCCCTTACAAAGATTACGGCTACTATGTAGCCGATGACGGGGGCGCTTGCAAGTTAATTACGGCAAATCGTCACGGCACTCTTGACGGACATCTGTCGGTTGCCGTAAGTTGAATGTGTCGATTGGAGGCGATTCGCCGTGACAAGGAGGGTCGGTCTAACCGCAGCACGGTCACCGCTGCGGAGCGGCCAATAAGCAAAAGCCGCCCAACCCCTGCCAGGGAAGGACGGCTTATGGTGATCCAAGAAAACGTTCGCCCGCCTCTGCCGGTGGTGCATAGCATCACCGGCTTTTTTTGTGAATCCCCTAATGATTATCCTTGACGGTAAGCAAAAAGGTTCATTACAAGAGAGCATGGCCAACAAGCTTCCCCTCGCCAAGCGCGTCCAAATCCTCTCCATGCTGGTGGAAGGTTCTTCCATGCGATCCATCAGCCGCGTTGCCGACGTGTCTATCAACACTGTCTCGGCGCTGCTGGTGGACGCGGGCGAGGCCTGCGCTGCCCACCACGACGCGACCGTGAAGGGCGTGAAAGCCAAGCGCATCCAGGCCGATGAAATCTGGGCATTCTGCTACGCTAAGCAAAAGAACGTCGCGACCGCCAAAGCCGCCCCGAGCGATGCTGGCGACGTGTGGACCTGGACGGCAATCGACGCGGACAGCAAGCTGATCGTCTCCTACCTCATTGGCGGCCGGGACGCGGGCTACGCGCACGAATTCATGCAGGATGTGGCGGGCCGCTTGGCTAATCGGGTGCAGCTCACCACGGATGGCCACAAGGCCTATCTGGAGGCCGTGGAAGGCGCTTTTGGCGCGGACGTGGATTACGCCCAGCTCGTGAAGCTGTATGGCGACACCCCCGGCCCGGCGGGGCGCTACAGCCCGGCCGAATGCACCGGCATCAAGAAAACCCGCATCGAAGGCCGCCCCGACAAGGAGCACGTCAGCACGTCCTATGTGGAGCGGGCGAACCTCACCATGCGCATGTCTATGCGTCGCTTCACCCGGCTCACCAATGCTTTCAGTAAGAAGGCTGAGAACCACGCTCACATGGTTGCGCTCTACACCGTCTGGTTCAACTTTGTGCGCATCCACAAGACGCTGAAATGCTCGCCAGCCATGGCGGCTGGCTTATCCGCTACGCTGTGGAGCATGGAGGACGTGGTGGCCTTGATCGACGCGCGCGCCGAAGCGCCAAAGCGCCCGACTGTCTATAAAATAGGAAATTCAAACTGAGACACTACCCTATCATTCGGAAACTTGATTTTTTCGTTCGACGCCATCTATGCTATCCCATTTCCGAAATGACCTTGGCTACTTGCGTTATTATGTGGGGCTGCATGCAGCATTACCCTCAAGCGTTGAGTATGTGATGTAATATTCTGATGATTTGCTCGGACATTCCGTCGTTGCTCCTCTAATACCAACCCTGGATGAGGTTGACTCACGGGGATTCCCAAACGGCCCGAA
>CAXUGD010000285.1:0-465 GCA_964250355.1 uncultured Acetobacteraceae bacterium
GGCGGACAGGCTGCGCAGCGCGGCTGCGGCCAGCGGCCATAGCAGCCCGCCCGCCTGCCGCACGACCGTCGTCTGCGCCGTGGTGGCCCCGGCGATGGCGCCGTCGATCCGGTCGAGACAGCCGGCCTGCGCCGGCCCGGCAGCCGCAATCGCCAGGCGGACCGCTCGGGAAAGCACCATCAGCGCGTTGCGCGGCAGGAACGGGGTGCCGGCGCGCCAGCCTTTCGGTGCCACGATCAGCGGGTCGAACGGCATGAACAGCAGCCGCGCGAAGCGAAGCGGCCGGGCCGGCTGTATGGCGCGCAGGCGGGACCGCACAGGTTCCAGCACGGCATCGGTGGCACCGCGCTCCTCCAGCGCATCGACCATGCGCACCACCTGCAGCACCTGCGCGTCGGCTGCCTGGGCCACGCCGCGCCGAACCTCGCGCAGGTTTTGTGTCGCGTCCGGTTCAGACCGGGTTGC
>CAXUGD010000285.1:475-4728 GCA_964250355.1 uncultured Acetobacteraceae bacterium
ACGCCGCGCCGCACCTCGCTCAAGCTCTGCGACGCGGCGGCCGGCGGCGGGCCTGCGTGGCGGGGGGCCAAAGCCGGGGCGTTCATGCGGCCAGGGCCCTTATCCGCTCGTTGCGGGCGGTGAGGCAGACGGCTTGGCTCGGCGGTTGCACGGCGCGGGCCGTCATCGCAGCAGGCCGCACCCGCAACTGGGCCAGCAGGTCCGGTGCCGCGCCGAACCAGCTTTCGATCTCGGGCGGTATCGGCGGCAGCAGAAGGCACGCCTCGGCCGCAGCCTCCGCCTTCTGCTCGTCAGTTTCAGCCAGGCGCCACAACAGGCATAGGTGCTCCCACCCGTCTAGCAGCCAGGCGGGCCGGCACAGCCTGGCAGCGACGTTATCCGGCGCCGTGGCCCAGGCGTTGAGCAGGGTGGCCGGATCGTCCAGCGTTCTCTGCGCCGCGTCGAGGGCGTGCCGCCCTGCGGCCAGGATGATGGACGCGCCTTGGATTACCGGGGCACAGGCAGGGTTGTTGCCGGCCGTCTCCGCCCAGGCGCTCATCCCGGACTGCATCCTCACCACGGCTTCGAGCAGGGTGCGGCACCGCCCCTGCAGCGGCGGGCCTTCATGCGAACGCGAAGCGGCATCCAGCCCGGCTGCGACCAGAAGCTGGGACAGCCGTTCCACATCCGCCCGCACCGCATCGGCCTCCCGCCCGGTACGCTGTGCCAGTTTCAGCAGGGCGTGGGCGGTGCGCTGCTTGGGGTCGGAGGCCAGGGCGGCCTGGCCGCTCCCGAGCAGGATGGAGTGCAGGACGATCGTCTCGAAACGCTGCGCCATCTGTTCGTCGCGCGCTTCGGCGGCCTGTGCTGCAGTGGCTGCCGCGCGGCCGGCGGCGCCCTCGGCCGCCACGGCGCGCCCTGCCAGACGCACGGCGTGTGGCGAGAGGGGCCGCAAGGCCGCCACGCGCTCCACCAGCCGCTGGTCGTGCAGGCTGGGTGTGCAGAACTCGGCCAGGGACCCCAGGGCAAAGATGTAGACCCCGCGCGCGCCGCCAGGGTGGGGCACCACGACATCGCACCGGCGCTCGGTCAGCCGCGCACGCGCGCCGGCCAGCATCGGGCTGGTCGTTGGCAAGGCCACCCCACGTTCGCGAAATGTAGCCGGCTGCCAGCTGCGGTCATCGGGCGGGGTCACCGCAAAACCTCCGAAATTGCGACGGGTGAGTTCGCAGGGTGACGGCAAAAGGTAAAAGTTGCGTTGCAGGGCGCGGGGTTGCACCGCGCCCGCCGCTGCGGCACGCCTGCCGGCCATGCGCATCGTCACCTGGAACATCAACTCGCTGCGCCTGCGGCTGGGGCTGCTTGAGCGGCTGGCCGCAGCACTCGATCCGGACGTGATCTGCCTGCAGGAGACCAAGGTGCCCGACGCGCTGTTTCCGGACGACGCACCCGCGCGCCTGGGCTACCCGCACGTGGCCCGGCGAGGGATGAAGGGTTACAACGGCGTGGCCATCCTGTCCCGCCTGCCCCTGGAGGCGGTCGAGGCGCCGGATTGGTGCGGCCGGGGCGATTGCCGGCACCTGGCCGTGCAGGTGGCGGCAGCCGGCGGCCCGGTCGAGCTGCATAACTTCTACGTGCCGGCCGGCGGCGACGTCCCGGACCGGACGCAGAACCCGAAATTCGGCCACAAGCTCGATTTCGTGTCAGAGGCCACGCAGTGGTTTGCTGCCGCCGGCGTGCGGCCCCGCACCGTGCTGGTAGGCGACCTCAACATCGCGCCGCTGGAGCACGACGTCTGGAGCCACCGGCAGCTGCTGGGGGTGGTGAGCCACACGCCCATCGAGGTGGCGCACATGCAGGCCTGGCTGGCCGCCGGCTTTCGCGACGCCATCCGCCATTTCGTGCCGGCGGAGGAAAAACTCTACACGTGGTGGTCGTACCGCAACGCGGATTGGCGGCGGTCAGACCGCGGGCGGCGTCTCGACCATGTCTGGGTCAGCCCCGATTTGGTGGGCCAACTCTCCCGCTACGACATCCTGAAAGACGCCAGGGACTGGCCGCAGACGTCCGACCACGTGCCGGTCATGCTGGACATGGAGGCGTAGGTCAGGCCGCGGCGGCCGGGTCCAGGCGGTAGCCGCCACCCTCCGTCACCAGCAGGCGGGCGTTGGCGGGGTCCGGCTCGATCTTCTGCCGCAGGCGGTAGATGTGCGTCTCCAGCGTGTGGGTGGTCACCGCCGCGTTGTAGCCCCACACCTCGTTCAGCAGGATCTGCCGCGCCACCGGCTTGGTGCCGGCGCGGTAGAGGAACTTCAGGATCGCCGCCTCCTTCTCCGTCAGCCGGATGCGGCGGTTGCGCTGCGGCTCCTGCAGCAGCTTGGCCGAGGGGCGGAAGGTGTACGGGCCGATGGTGAACACGGCGTCTTCGGAGTTCTCAAATATGCGCAACTGGGCGCGCAGCCGGGCCAGCAGCTCGTTCAGCCTGAACGGCTTGGCGATGTAGTCGTTGGCGCCGGACTCGAGACCGCGCACCACGTCGGCCTCGTCGTCCGAGCCGGTTAGCATGATAATCGGCATGCGCAGGCCCTGGCGGCGCAGCTCGGCGCAGAGGTCCCGGCCATCGCCGTCCGGCAGACCCACGTCCAGGATCAGCGCGTCGAAACGCTGCTCGTGCTTGCGTATCTTGCCCTCGGCCTCGTGCACCGTGGCTGCCTCGTCCGCGGTGAACTCGCCATCGACCTGCAATTGCGCGGCGAGTTCCTCACGCAGGGAACTGTCGTCGTCAACGATCAGGATGGGACGCTCGCCGGACATCGCTAGTCTCCTTACCGCAGGGCCAGACTGGCGCGCGCTTTCGTTACTGCCCTAAGCCGCCGGGCGCTGGCCCGGTTGCAAAAGTTTTTGCGGGCGGCCGGCGCGGCCCGTCCCGCTCGCCGGATAATCCGCGGCGGGCTTGTTTACGCAGGGGAATGTCCGACCTATTGACAGGCAACGGCGTGGATCGCAGCGGACCGGGATGAACCACACATCGTTTCGAGCGACTGCGCAAGGCACGCGCGCCGTCAACCGCGCGGTGGGCGACCTGCGGCGTGGCGTGGCGGTGGCTGTGCTGGGCGACGAGGGGGAGCGTGCCCTGGCGCTGCCGACCGAGACGGCCACGCCGGCGACCCTGCAGGAGTTTCTGGCCGAGGCTGCGGGCGCGCCCGTCCTGGTGCTGGCGCCGTCCCGAATCGGTAACCTCGGCACCGGACCGTTCGTGGCCACCGCCGACAGCGCTGACCTTCCCCTGGCCTTGCCGCTGGAGCGCGACCGGCTCGACCTCGTTTCGCTGCGCCGACTGGCCGATCCCACGGCGATGCCGGCCATCCCTGGGCGGCTGCTGGCCGGTCCGGTCGGTCCCGCCCCGTTTGGTGCGGCGCTGTCGCAGGCCGGGCTGGTGCTGGCCAAACTGGGGCGCCTGTTGCCGGCCGTGCTGATGGCGAGCCAGGACGACCGGGGACGCGCAGGGGCCGCCGACCTGCTAGAGGTGCCCGCCTCCGCCGTCCTGGCCTACCCCGCCGATACGGCGGAGGGCCTGGTCCGCGCGGCCGAGGCCCATGTTCCGCTGGGCGAGGCGGCCGACGCGCGGGTGGTGGCGTTCCGCCCGCCCGATGGCGGGATTGAGCACCTGGCCGTGCTGATCGGGCGGCCCGAACAGGCCGAAACGCCGCTGGTGCGGGTGCACTCCGAGTGTTTCACCGGCGACCTGCTGGGCAGCCTGCGATGCGATTGCGGCCCGCAGCTGCATCAGGCGATCCGCCGGATGGCTGCCGAGGGCGCGGGCGTGCTGCTCTACATGGCGCAGGAGGGCCGCGGCATCGGCCTGGTGAACAAGCTGCGCGCCTACACCCTGCAGGATGGGCTGGACGGGCAGCCGGGGCTGGACACGCTGGATGCCAACCGCGCGCTGGGCTACGGTGCCGACGAGCGCAGCTTCGCCGCGGCCGCCACCATGCTGAAGCGCCTGGGCATCGCGCGGGTGCGCCTGCTGACCAACAATCCCGAAAAAATCGCCGGGCTGGTGGCGCACGGGATCACGGTGGCCGGGCGGGTCAGCCACGCCATCGCCGCTAACGGCACCAATGACGGCTACCTCCAGACCAAGGCGCGCCGCATGGGCCACCTGCTTGGCTGAACCGGCCCGGATCGGCCCGGACGGCCTGTTGCGGTTCGGGCCCCATGTGATGCGCGCGGCGGTGGGGCAGGGCGGGATTGCCGCCCACAAGCGGGAGAGC
>CAXUGD010000286.1:0-4705 GCA_964250355.1 uncultured Acetobacteraceae bacterium
GGCCCGCCGTCTCCGGCGCCGTGCCGCCGGTGGCGCCCGCCCGGCGATCGCTGTCGGCACTCACCTGGGCCCTGCACGCCCGCGCGTCCGGCTTTCCCCTGTCGCGGCACAACGTCTTCTTCTCGCAGGACTACCCTGCCGAGTTCACCGACATTTTCCGCCACCGCCGCCTGCCCGGCGCACCCACCGTGTACGTCTGCGCGCAGGACCGGGGCCACGACACCACCGCGCCCGCCGGACCGGAGCGCCTGCTCTGCCTGGTGAACGCGCCGGCTACCGGCGCCGGCGGCTTTTCCGATGGGGAGATCGAGCAATGCGCCCAGCACAGTTTCGGCCTGCTGGCACGATGCGGCCTGCATGTGGACCGGACCACGGCGGCCAGCGTGGTGACGGGGCCGGCGCAGTTCGCGAGCATGTTCCCGGCGACGGGGGGCGCGCTCTACGGCCAGGCGGTGCACGGTCCCTGGGCGACGTTCCGCCGGCCGGGCAGCCGCACACGCCTGCCGGGGCTCTACCTGGCGGGGGGCAGCACGCATCCGGGGGCAGGGGTGCCGATGGCGGCGCTGTCGGGCCGGCTGGCGGCGGCCAGCGTGATCGCGGATGGGCGTTCGACACGCCCGTGGCACCGCGCGGCTACCGCTGGTGGTACCTCGACGCGCTGAGCGACGACGGGCGGCACGGGCTGACGCTGATCGCCTTTGTCGGCAGCGTGTTCTCACCCTGGTATCGCCTGGCGCGGCGGGGCGGCGGCGGCCAGGCCGAAAACCATTGCACGATGAACGTCGCGCTGTACGGTGCGGGCGGCCATCGCTGGGCGATGACGGAGCGCCCCGCCGCGGCACTGTCGCGCACCGCCGACCGCCTCCAGATCGGCCGCTCGCACCTCGCCTGGGACGGCACCGCGCTCACCGCCGAGGTCGACGAGGTGACCGCCCCCTGGCCCACCCGCCTGCGCGGCACGATACGCCTGCACCCGGACGCGCTGGCCACCCACGGGGTCGCACTGGACGGGGTGGGCCGCCACCGCTGGTCGCCCATCGCACCCGCCGCCCGCGTGGAGGTGGCCCTGCGCCAGCCGGCGCTGAGTTGGCGTGGCCACGCCTATTTCGACACCAACGCCGGTGACGAGCCGCTCGAGGACGGGTTCATCGAGTGGGACTGGTGCCGCGCCCCCCTGCGCCAAGGCGTGGCCGTGCTGTACCACGGCATCCGCCGCGACGGTGCGCCGTTCTGCACCGCGCTGCGCTACGACGGCGCGGGCCAGGCCCAGGATTTCGAGCCGCCGCCCTCCGCCCTGGTCGGCCGCAGCCGCTGGGGTATGGCGCTGCGCACGCTCGCCGATCCCGGCGCCGCGCCCCGCGTGACGCAGCGCCTGGAAGACGCCCCGTTTTACGCCCGCTCGGTGATCGCGACGGGGGTGCTCGGCGAACCGGTCGCCGCGGTGCACGAAACGCTGTCGCTCACCCGCTTCACCGCCCCTTGGGTGCAGGCGATGCTCCCCTTCAAGGCGCCGCGCGCGATCTGGCCGATCACGGCGTAAGCCTATCCGCCCTAAACAGACGGCCACGCAACCTCAGCCCAGATTGCTTGCAACTAGCCCCATCGATGACTAAACCAAGTTAGCTAAGCTTCGGAGGCAGCATGCAGATTGCCAACATCCACCACGCGAAAACACACCTCTCCCGCCTGGTCGAGCTGGCCGCCCAGGGAGAGCCCGTGGTGATCGCCAAGGCCGGAAAGCCGGTGGCCCGCATCGTCGCGATGGATGCACCCGAACCGGCCGCCATCCAGCGGCTCGGCTTCCTGACGGGCCATGCGACGGTGCCGGACGACTTCGACACCATGGGCGCCCACGCGGTCGAAGCGATGTTCGACGGCAGCATGTGAGGTATCTGGTCGATACGCACCTGCTGCTCTGGGCGGCGCTGTCGCCCGACCGCCTGCCGCCGGAGGCCGCCAGGCTGCTGGGCGACGCGGCAAACGACGTGGTCTTCAGCGCGGCCACCATCTGGGAGGTGGTGATCAAGGCGGGCCTCGGCCGCGCCGACTTCACCTGCGACCCGCACGTTCTGCGCCGCGGGCTGCTGGACAACGGCTACAGCGCGCTTCCGATCACCGTGGAACACATGCTGGCGGTGAGCGGCCTGCCGCCGCACCACAAGGACCCGTTCGACCGCATCCTGGTGGCGCAGGCGACCGTGGAGGGGATCACGCTGTTGACGGCCGACGAAAGGCTGGCGGGCTATCCCGGCCCGATCCTGAAGCTGTGACCGTGTCGCCCGCATCACCGTTCGCCCCGCAGGCCTGCCTTCTGGGCCACCACGCCCTGGGTTCGAGGCGGCAGCCCGTCCGGATGGCAGATCAGGCCACGGCCTACCCCGCCGTCCTATCGTCGTGCATGTCCGGCTCGGGCGCGCGGGCGGCCTGGGCTGCCCTGTCGCGTTTGATCGAACGCCGCACCGACACGAGCTCGGCCAGCAGCGCGGCCAGCACGATCAGTTCGACGATGGCCCATTCCCACCTGGCGAACACGGTTCAGGGCGTCTCCCATTGTGCCGCGTGCAAGCGCTCGAACAGATCCAGCACCCAGTTCACCCGCGTGTTCAACGCCAGCACCGGCGTGCGAGTAGGCCGCGCCGACGCATCGCAGACGGCCGCATCGACAAGGTATTGGCAAGCCGGCAAAGCTGGCGCCGACGGCGGCGCAGCGGGCACCAGTGCCAACACGCTGCGACCGAGCAACGCTACCTTGCGTCCGCCCCACACCCGCGCCCGCGAACTTACCGGGTCGTGCCCGGAACGCGCGACAACCCGGCCGATATCGGCGTAGATCAGGCCAGCCGCGCGAATGCCGGGGCGGCAGGCTGCCGGCAGCAGCGAAACACCGGCTGCAGCACGCCCGTACAGCCGGCCCGCGACATCCAACACGCGCCAGACCACGCCGGCCAGCTCAGGGCTGAACGCAGGATCGGCCAGAAACGCATCCGCGTCGATGCCGGCCTCGCGCAGCCACGCCAGGGGCAGGTACAACCGTCCTGCACGCGCATCTTCGCCCACGTCGCGCGCGATGTTGGTCATCTGCATCGCGACACCCAGATCGCAGGCGCGCGCCAGCGCCGGCGCCGAGCGCGCGCCCATCAGCACCCCCATCATCGCCCCAACGCTGCCCGCCACGCGCGCGGCATAATCCAGTACATCCTCCAGCGTCTCGTAGCGCCGCGCCTCGGCATCCCATCCAAAACCCTCGAGCAACGCCAGCGGCAGCGTGCGCGGCACGTCGTGCGCAGCCACTGCGGCGGCAAAGCAGCGGTCGGCGGCATGGTCGTGCGGATGGCCCGCATAGGCGCAATCCAGTCTTTCGCGCAGATGTGCCAGGGCGTCCTGCTTGGCGGCACCCTCGTCGATCGCGTCGTCGGCCAGGCGGCAAAACGCGTACAGCGCCGTCGCCGGCTCCACCACACGGCGCGGCAACAGGCGCGAGGCGGCGAAGAAGCTGCGCGAACCGCCGCGCATCAGGCTGCGGCAGGCGGCCATGTCGTCAGGCGAAAATGCGGGCATCGGGCACGACCTTGTCCAGAACACGCGCGGAAGACAGGACGCCGGGCAGCCCCGCGCCGGGATGCGTGCCGGCGCCGACGAGGTAGAGCCGGTCCACCTCCTCGCTCCTGTTATGCGGCCGGAACCAGGCGCTCTGCGTCAGCAGCGGCTCCAGCCCGAAGGCCGCGCCGCGGTACGACAGCAGCCGGCTCTCGAAATCCTGCGGCGTCATCATGTGCGAGGATACGATCTCGTCCTCCAGCCCAGGCAGCACGCTCTCGCCCAGCGCGTGTGCGATCTTGCGGCGGTACGGCTCGGCGGCCGCGCGCCAATCGGTGCCGCTCGCCAGATGCGGCACCGGGGAGAGCACGTAGAACGCGTCGCACCCCGCGGGCGCCAGCGACGGGTCGGTCGCCGTCGGCCGGTGCAGGTACAGACTGAAATCGTCGGCCAGGTGGTGCCGTGCGAAGATGTCGTGCAGCAACGCCCGGTAGCGCGGCCCGAGCAGGATCGTGTGGTGCGCCACGTCGCGATACTGGCGCCGCGTGCCGAAATACCAGACGAACAGGCTCATGGAGTAACGCCCGCGCTCGATCCGCCGGTCCGTCCATCGGCGGCGGTGGCGCGCCGGCAGCAGGGTCCGGTAGGTGAACGCCGAGCACGCGTTGGACACCACCACATCGGCCCGCAGCCTCTCCCCATCGGCCAGCCGGACCCCGCTTGCGGCGCCGTCCTCCACCAGTATCTCGGCCACGTCGCAACCGCAACGAACCTGCCCGTGCTGCCGTTCGATTAGCCCCACCAGGCCGCGCACCAGCGCGCCGGTGCCGCCCATGGCGAAATGAACGCCCCAGCGGCGCTCCAGGAAGCAGATCAGGCTGTAGATGGAGCTGGCGGCAAACGGGTTGCCGCCCACCAGCAGCGGGTGGAAGCTCAGCACCGTGCGCAACCGCTCGTCCGTGATGTATTTGGCCACCAGCCCATGCACGCTGCGCAGGCTGCCCAGCCGCAGCAGCTGCGGCACCAGCCGCGCCATGTCGGTCCAGCGGCTGAACGGCACGTGGCCCAGCTGCTCGAAACCCACGCGGTAGATCGCTTCGCTGGCCCGCATGAACGCGTCGTAACCGGCCACGTCGCGGGGGCAGAAGCGCGCAACCTCCGCCCGCAT
>CAXUGD010000287.1:0-4690 GCA_964250355.1 uncultured Acetobacteraceae bacterium
GCGATTGGGGGCGCTCGGCCACCAGGGTCTCGGTGGCCGGCTGATCGGGAGCCTTGCCGCGCAGAGGCGAGAGCAGGAATTCGCGTAGCTTCATGTGTCAGGCCACCTTGTCCAATGCCCGGTAATACCACGATCCGACCACCGTGAGGGGAACGCGTAATGCGCGTCCGCCCGGGAAGGGCAGATAGGGCAAGCCCGCAAAGACATCAAACCGCGACGGGTCGCCCGCGGCCGCTTCGCCCAGCAGGCGGCCGAGCAGGTGGGTGGTGGTCACCCCGTGGCCGCTATCGCCATGGCTGAACAGCACCGTGGGCGATACGCGCCCGACATGGGGGATGCGCGGCAGGGTGAGCGCGAAATTGCCGCTCCAGGCGTACTCGGTCCGCACGTCGGCCAGCGAGGGGAACGTCTTCAGCATCAGCGGCCGTATCTTGCCCTCGATGCTGGCAGGATCGGCGCCGCCATACACGGTGCCGCCACCATAAAGCAGGCGGCCATCCGGCGTGCGGCGGAAGTAGTCCAGGAAGTAGTTGGCATCCTCCACGCAGTAGTTGGCCGGCAGCAGCGCCGCCAGCCTGGCGGGGTCCATCGGCTCGGTGGCCATCACCTGGCTGCTGACGGCCATGATCTTGCTGCCGATCTCGCGGTGCAGCAGGCGGCCGAGATAGGCGTTGCCGCAGACCAGCACGTGGCCGGCACGCACGCGGCCGCCCTCCGTCTGCACGACCGGCTGCGTCCCGGTATCGACGGCCGTCACCCGGCTATGCTCGTAGATGCGGCCGCCCAGGGATTCGAACGCGGCGGCCTCGCCCCCAACCAGGTTGAGCGGGTGGATGTGGCCGCCCAGCGGATCGACCAGGCCGCCCACGTAACGGTCTGTCGCCACGATGGGGGCAAGGCCGGCGCGGTCCACCACCTGCATCGTAGCGTGTCCGTGCTGGGCCCACACGCGCGCCGCGTGTTCCAGCCCGCGCAGCTGGCGGGCGGTGAACGCGGTTATCACCCCGCCACCGGCCAGGGCGCAGTCGATCCGGTATCTGGCGACCCGGTCGCGGATGATCTGGCCGCCTTCCAGCGCCATGCCGCCCAGGGCGCGAGCGGCTTGCGTGCCGTAGCGGCGCTCAATGGCATCGAGTTCGCGCGAGTAGCCGTTGACGATCTGCCCACCGTTGCGCCCCGACGCGCCCCAGCCCACACGCGCCGCCTCCAGCACCACCACGCTGGCGCCGCGTTCGGCCAGCTCGAGTGCGGCGGAGATGCCGGTAAAGCCCGCCCCGATCACGCACACGTCGGCGCGCACGTCACCCCGCAGCGCCGGGCGGTCCGGCGCGGGGTTGGCGGTGGCCGCGTAGTAGCTCGGGGCGTGCGGGATCGGGGCGGGGTCAGCATGGCCCGCCGGCTTCTGCGGCGCCTTCAAGCTCGATCGTCCTTCCCTGGCCATCGCTGGGAGCACTCCGGTCGCAAGGCTCTACGGCCCGTCAGAAAGCCAACACGAACTCAACTGCACCCCAGTCTCCCCCGATCGGAGGGAGTGAACCAACGGTCTGTCGGTTCGACCAGGATGTAACAACTCCTGCCCCTAGTAGAAATGCTCGCGAAGCGCCGACTGCCACGATTCGGTGAAATACCGGCACTCGAACAAGTCGAGGCGGTGTGACCTCCTGCGGGGGTCGAACAGCAGGTCGGACCGGAAATACGCCGCGTTGTACCAGAACTCGCTTATGTGCAGGCGGCACCGGTGCTGGAAACCCCTGTCCCTCAACAGGCGCCTGCACCGCTCGTCATCGTCGGGACGGTGGCCTTCCAGCTCGATGCAGATCACACCGATGGGTGTCTGCCAGTTCGTCGAGTTCAGGACGGACAACTCGGCGCCTTGCACGTCGATCGATATGAAATCGATGTACGGGACCTGCTCGATCTCCATGACGGTGCTGAGCGGTGCACCCAGAACCTTGTAGTGCCGCGATTGATCCAGCTTCCACGTCGTGCGGTACTCGTCGGTCAGCTCGCTCGCCACGCCCGAAAGCGGCGAATCGCCCAGGAAGTCATGAACGCCGAAGCCGTCCATGACGGCCAAGCCGTGGATGGAGGCTTTTGGCCTGTTGAGGTAGATCTTCCGCACGTTGACCGGCGACGGCTCAATAAGAACGCATCGGCAATCGTTGATTTCTTCAAGGGCAAGCGTGTTCGAATACGTGAGGCCGTCATAGGCGCCGACCTCAAAAAGCACCGCGTCGTTTCGTGGCACATTCATGAAGTTCTGCAGGCAGTACACGTCTTCCCCCAACTGGGAGTAGGACTTCATGCGCGAGGGCGAAAACAGTAGGTTGGAGATGGAGGGAACTCCTGGAACGGAATGTCCAGCTGTTTGACAGGCTCGGGGGCGCCTCAGACGGACTGCAAATACGCGTCGTACTCAACATCCGTCACGCGGCGCCTGAACTCCGCCTGTTCCTGGCGTTTGCACGCGGAATACAAATCCTGGTACTCCAGCCCCAGATACTCACCCAACACCTCGCTCGCATCGAACTCGTCGATCGCGTCGTCCCAGTTGACCGGCAGGTACTCGTGGCCTTCGCGCTCCTCGCCGTCGATCGGGCGGCCGGGGTCGATCTGGCCGCGCAGGCCGTGCATGGCGCCGGCCAGGATGCCGGCCAGCGCGAGGTAGGGGTTGCAGTCGGCACCGGCCACGCGGTGCTCCACGCGGGTCGCGCGTCCCGCGGTGATCACGCGGATCGACGCGCTGCGGTTGTCCAGGCCCCAGGTGAGGTTGGTGGGGGCGTGGCCGCCCGGGGTCAGCCGGCGATACGAGTTGGCGTGCGGGGCAAGCAGCAGCATGGTGTCGGCCATTGCGTGCAGCATGCCGCCCACCACGTGGTGCAGCTCCGCCGTGGGCGCGCCGTTCTCGGCGGCCATGATGTTGCGGCCCGCCTCGTCCAGCATGGACATGTGGACGTGCATGCCGCTGCCCGCCAGGTTGCCGTACGGCTTGGCCATGAAGGTGGCGTCCAGCCCGTGCTGGCGGGCCACCCCCTTCACGATGCGCTTGAGCAGAAAGGCGTGATCGGCGGCCAGCATGGGGTCGGCCACGTGGTTCAGGTTCAC
This sequence comes from uncultured Acetobacteraceae bacterium, assembly GCA_964250355.1. Classification (GTDB taxonomy): domain Bacteria; phylum Pseudomonadota; class Alphaproteobacteria; order Acetobacterales; family Acetobacteraceae; genus BOG-908. The sequence continues at coordinate 3,106 of CAXUGD010000287.1, forward strand.
CTCGTACTGGCCGGGGCCGTTCTCGCGCACCACCGTGTCGGCGGGCAGGTTCTGCCGTTCGCAGGCGTGAAAGATGTCGGCCAGCAGCGGCTCGAAGCTGTGCAGCTCGGCGATGGACAGCACCTGCGTCTGCCAGCCGTTCCAGCGCCCCTCGTGGCTGCTGGGCGGGCTCACGGGGTCGCGCGGGGTGCGGCGGCGGTCGATGATGTAGAATTCCAGCTCGGTGGCCATCACCGGGGTCAGGCGGGCCTCCTTGAACTTGTCCGCCACGCGCTGCAGCACCACACGCGGGTCGGCGTAAAAGGGTGTGCCGTCCTGCTGCACCATGCTCAGCAGTACCTGCGTGGTGGGCCGGGTCAGCCAGGTGACCGGCAGCAGCGTGCCCTCCACCGGCACGCAGATGCCGTCCGGGTCGCCGGTGCCGCGGCACAGCCCGGCCTCCGGCACGTCGCATCCCCACACGTCGAGCGCATACACCGACCGCGGCAGCGCCACACCCTTGCTCATCACCTCGGGGATCCGCTCGGCCGGCACCCACTTGCCGCGGGCAATGCCGTTCACGTCCACCACGAACGCCTCCAGCACGGAGGGCGACTGGTTCGGGCGGACAGAGGCGAGGTCGAGGTCCTGGGGGGCGCGGGGTGCGGAAAAATCCAAAATGGCGGGCTCCTTGGCAGTTTCCAGTCGTCAACGGTCAGAGTGCGGGATCAAGCGGCGAGGCGCGTGGCCTGCTGGTGATAGGCGCGGGCGGCGGCGCCGAAGGTGCGGAAGATCACGACCGAGAGCGGGTCATCGCGGAACGCCCATTCGGGGTGCCACTGCACGCCGAGCAGGAACTGGTCCGCCCGGTCCAGGCGGAACGCCTCCACCAGGCCGTCGGGCGCCGTGGCCTCGACGGCCAGGCCCGGCGCCAGGCGGTCGGCTCCCTGGCCGTGCAGCGAGTTCACCCGTGCGGTGACCATGCCGGAGACGCTGTGCAGCAGGCCGCCGGGGGTTATCTCAACGGTGTGGGCGGGGGCGTATTGAGCCGCCAGCGTGTCGGCCGGGCGCTCGCGGTGGTCGTCCAGCCCCGGCACGGCGTGCACCGCCTGGTGCAGGGTGCCGCCCAGCGCCACGTTGATCTCTTGGAAGCCGCGGCACACGCCCAGCACCGGCAGCCCGCGCTGCACGGCGCCGCGTATCAGCGCCAGGGTTACGTGGTCGCGCGCCGGGTCGGCAGGCGAGGCGGGGTCGGCCAGGGCGGCGCCGTAACGCTGGGGGGCCACGTTGCTGGTGGCGCCGGTGAGGAAAAGCCCGTCCAGCATGCCTAGCACCCGGTCCAGGTCGGCCGGGTCGGACCAGGCGCCGCCCGGTGTGTCGATGTGGGCCGGAAGGACCAGGGCGATGGCGCCGGCGCCGCCGGTGACGGCATCGAGGTATTTCTGCTGAACGCTGTGCGTTACGTGCTTGCTGCCGGCATGCACGTCGGCCGCCACGCCGATCAAGGGCTTCATGAACACCACTCCTCCGGATCCAGCATAGCTTGCCGGCAGCCGCGAAGCCACCCACCACCCGCTTGCGGTGCGCGCCCGCGCCGGTCCACAGT
>CAXUGD010000288.1:0-4667 GCA_964250355.1 uncultured Acetobacteraceae bacterium
CCCCCACCCTGTGGCCGCTCTGCGAATACAGGGTTGCGGCCGCCACCATCAGCAGCATCGATAGGCTGGCGACCGCGCATCCCATGCTCATCCTGCGCAGCAGGTTGGCGGAACCGCGCCGCCGCTCCTGCCATCCCCAGTAGGCGATCAGCGCCGGTGTTAATGTGATGATCAGCAGCGGGTTGATCGCCTGGAACCACGTGGCCGGGATGGTGTGGGCCGTGCCGAACAGCCGCACGGTGCGGTCGGTCTGGTGGGCGATCCACAAGGCGAGGACGTTGCCGCTCTGCTCGTAGCCGATGCGGAAGAGGATGACGACGGCGACGATGCCGGCGAGCAGGCGCAGGCGGCGCAGCTCGATCCTGTCCAGGACCACACGTGCCTTTGCTGGCGTGTCCCGCACGGTGCCCGGTTCGGCGGGCAGCCAGGCGGAGCAGGTGCGATAGACCGTGAGGCCGGCCAGCATGCCGAGGCCGGCGGCGGCAAAGCCCCAGTGCCAGCCGAGCAGCTCGCCCAGCGAACCGCACACCAGCGGCGCCAGCAGGCCGCCGAGGTTGATGCCCATGTAATAGGCGCTGAAGGCGTGCGCGCGCCGCGGGTCGCCGTCGGCATACAGGCTGCCGACTTGCACGGCCAGCGGCGGCAGGAACAGGCCGTTGCCGACCGCCACCAGCGCCAGCGCCGGGAACAGCAGGGCGGGCAGCGCCATGGCGAAGTGGCCCAGCATCATTAGCGCGCCGCCCGCCACCACGCTGCGGGTGCGGCCCAGCCAGCGGTCCGCGACGATGCCGCCGAAGAACGGGCTGAAAAAGGCGGCCGCACCGTAGCTGCCATAGATGAGGGAGGACTTCGCCTGGCTGAAGCCGAGCTGCTGCGTCATGTAATAGACCAGCAACGCCTGCAGGCCGTAATAGGAGAACTCCGCCCACATCTGGGTGGTGAACAGCACGGTCAGGCCCGGCGGATGGCCGAACAGCGTGCGCCCGTCCCGATCGTCCAGAACCGCTGCCGACATGGTCTCTCCCCCTGTGAAGGCGCGGCACAGGCCGCCGGACGATTGACCGGCAGGCTGTTATATGATCATCCTGAACAGGATACAAAGAGCCTGGAGCCGCTTATGCTGAGAATGCGCGTGCAGGCCGAGGACCTGGTGATGAAGCATCCCTTCGTGATCACCGGATACCGTTTCGAGTCCATGCCGGCCATCGTGGTCACGCTGAGCGATGACGCCTATGCGGGGCACGGCGAGGCTTCCGGCGTTTACTACCTCGGTGACGATGCAGCGAACATGCTCGGGCATGCGGAAAGCGTGCGCGGTGCCGTTGAGGCGGGCGCCACGCGCGAGGCTTTGCAGGACCTGCTGCCCCCCGGCGGGGCGCGCAACGCGGTCGATTGCGCGCTGTGGGACCTGGAGGCGGCACGCGCCGGCCGGCCGGTCTGGCACCTGGCGGGGTTCGCCGATGTTAAACCGCTGGTGACGACAATGACGGTCGGTGCCGATGCGCCCGAGACCATGGCGGACGGCGCCAGGGCCTACGCGGGCGCCAAGGCGATCAAGCTGAAGCTGACCGGCGAGACCGCGCTGGACATCGCGCGCGTGCAGGCGGTGCGGGCCGCCTGCCCACACGCGTGGCTGGGCGTGGACGCAAACCAGGGTTACACGACCGCGACCTTGGACGCGGTCTTGCCCGCCTTCGTGCAGAGCGGCGTGAGCCTGGTGGAGCAGCCGCTCCCGCGTGGGGAGGAAGCCATGCTGGACGGCTTCGCCTCGCCGATCCCGCTGGCGGCCGACGAAAGCGTACTTTCGTCAGGCGACCTGGATGGCCTGGTCGGGCGCTTCCAGGTCGCCAACATCAAGCTCGACAAATGCGGCGGCCTGACAGAGGCGCTGGCCATGGCAAGGCGGGCGCGCGAGTTGGGGCTCGGCGTCATGGTGGGCAACATGGCGGGCACGAGCTGGGCGATGGCCCCGGCCTTTGTGGTGGGACAGCTTTGCGAGGTCGTGGACCTGGATGGGCCGATATTTTTGCGCAACGACCGCACGCCCGGGGTGCAGTATCGCCAGGGCACGGTAGCGTGCGGCGACGACGTCTGGGGCACGGGCGTGCGCCAGGCGGTTCTGCCAGCGTCGCCGGAGACCGTGCGATGATCCGCGCGCCTGCCAGGATCGCCGGCCTCCTGCTTGCGGCCGCGTGTTCCGCCCGCGCCGCACCGCCGCCGGACATCGACGGTTACGTGCGCGACGCCATGGCGGCGTTCGGCGCCCCCGGCCTGGCGCTGGCGGTGGTGGAGGACGGCCGCACGACCCTGGCCCGCGGCTACGGCGTGCGCCGCCTGGGCACAACGGAGGCGGCAGACAGTCACACGGCGTTTCCGATCGGGTCGGAGACAAAGGCGTTCACCGCGGCCGCCCTGGCCATCCTGGTCGATCGCCACCGGCTCTCCTGGGACGACCGGGTGGTGGACCGGCTGCCCGGCTTCCAGATGTACGACCCCTACGCCACGGCGCACATGACGGTGCGCGACCTTCTGACGCATCGCAGCGGGTTGGGCCTGGGCGAAGGCGACCTGCTTGTCATTCCCGGCACGACGCGAAGCCGCGCGGACATCGTGCATGCCTTGCGCTTCCTGAAGCCGGTGACCGGGTTCCGCGAGACGTTTGCCTACGACAACATCCTGTACATCGTGGCCGGCGCGCTCGTGGAGGCGGCTTCCGGCCAGAGCTGGGAATCGTTTGTCCGGACCAACATCTTCTCGCCGCTCGGCATGCGCGATGCGTCCCCTTACTACGATGCGGCGGCAGCGAACGCCACCGCCCTGCACGCGCGCACTGGCGGCCCCATCCGCGGCATCGGCACGCAATCCGTGTTGCCGGAGCCGCCAGGTTTCCGCACCATCTCGCCGGCCGGCGGCATCAACGCCAGCGCCGAAGACATGGCGCGCTGGATGGCGGTGCAGCTGGGACGCGGCCGCATGGCCGATGGCCACCTGCTGTTCAGCCAGGCGCAAGCCGACACGATGTGGGCGCCGGTGGTGGTGGTCCCGTCCGACGCGTTCAAGCTGCCGCCAGCCTATGCCGACATGCAACCCGACCTGCAGAGCTACGCGCTGGGCTGGTTCGTGGAGAGCTACCGCGGCCACATCCTGATCGAACACGGGGGCGCAGTATTCGGCGCGCTGTCGATGCTGTACCTGATCCCCGAAACCCGTACCGGCATCTCCGTCTCCATCAACTCAGAAGACAGCGGCGCAAGGCGGGCGGTGATGTTCCACCTGCTGGACCACTACCTGGGCCTGAAGCCCGCGGACTGGATCGGCCGGTTGCAGGCAGGGCGGACCCATTCGATCCGCCAGGCACAGGCCGCCTTGGCCGCCGCCCCCGGGGCCGTGCCGGGCCAGGGCCGCCCGCCCGGCCTGGCACTGGCGCAGTATGCCGGGAGCTACACCGATCCGTGGTACGGCAGCATGGTGGTCGGCCAGCCCTCGCCGGGCAGGCTGACCATCGACTTCACGCAGACACCCGGCATGACGGGCATGCTCGATCCGGTGGACGCCAACCGCTTCCGCACGCACTGGGCCGACAAGAACATCGAGGACGCCTACCTCGACTTCACCGTGCAGGACGGCAAGGTTGCCGGGGTGACGCTGAGCGCCGTGTCCAAGCTGGCCGATTTCAGTTTCGATTACCAGGACCTGCTTTTCAGGCCGGGTGCGGGGCGGCCGTAAGAAGAAAGAAGTTCTTTTTTGAAAGAAAGAACCAAAGAACTTTTGGTTCTGGCGCTCGTGTTCGGGGAGTCCTTTACCTCGCTAACCTCCGCCCGAAAAACCCGTCCGCCGCCTCGAAGAACGTCAGCCACGAATGTTGCCGCAGCATGACGTGCAGCTCGTTGGGCAGCACCAGTTCTTCCGTCGGCACGCCCTGCTTGCGCAACGCCTGCACCAGTTCGATCGATTGTGCGAACTCCACGTTGCGGTCGTCGTCGTTGTGCGCCACCAGCACCGGCGAGCGCCATTGGCTGACCGTCGCCATCGCCGAGGAGCTGTAAGCCAGATCGGCCGCACCGGTCGGCGCGCCGGGTGCGGAGAGGCGTGGCAGCGAGGCGCGCCAATCGTGCACGCCCGCATAGTCCACGCCGGCCGCCAGCAGGTTCGAGGCGCGCGAAAGGCCCAGCGCCGTCATCAGCCCGCCATAGCTGCCGCCCCAGATGCCGATCCGCTTCGCATCAACGTCGGACCGCGACGCGAGGTAGTGCGCGCCGCCCAGGATGTCGTTGAACTCGCTGGCCCCGCCCGCGCCGAAACGCTCCGGCTCGCGGAAGTCCAGCCCGTAGCCGATGCCGCCGCGGTAGTTGACCGACAGCACAACGTAGCCCTCGTCGGCGAGGTACTGGTTGAAGCCGTACATGAAGCTGTAAGCGTCCATCGGGTGCCAGGCGGGAAACATCTGGCGGATCGGCCCGCCGTGGAAGAACAGGATTGCCGGCCCGCGCCCCGCCTTGCCGTGGGACGGCAGGAACAGCTGCCCGTGCACGGCCAAGCCGTCCGGCGCGTCGAAGGTGACCGTCTGGGGCTCCACAAGGCTGGCCGCCGGGAAATCTGCCGGCACGGCCCCCGGTGCCAGCCCGCCCGCCCGGCCGGCCGGCCGCCCCGCGGGCCGGGCCCGCCGG
>CAXUGD010000289.1:0-4657 GCA_964250355.1 uncultured Acetobacteraceae bacterium
GGGCATGGGAGCCTTGGGCGGGGTGGGGTTGGGCATCGGCTACATCTCGCCGGTCTCCACCCTGGTCAAATGGTTCCCGGACCGGCGCGGCATGGCGACCGGCATGGCCATCATGGGGTTCGGCGGCGGGGCGATGATCGGGGCGCCGCTCGCGGCACTGCTGATGGGCCGGTTCAAGGGGCCTGGCGGGCCGGGGGTGTGGCAGACCTTCCTAGTGCTGGCCGTGGTCTATTTCGTGTTCATGATGGGCGGCAGCTTCGCCTACCGCGTGCCCCCGACGGGCTGGAAGCCTGATGGCTGGGCCGCGCCGGCCGCACGGCAGTCGGTGGCGGCGGGCCACGTCCACCTGAACCGGGCGGTGCACACGCTACAGTTCTGGCTGGTGTGGGTGGTGCTGCTCACCAACGTCAGCGCCGGGATCGGCGTGCTGAGCGTGGCCTCGCCGATGCTGCAGGGGTTGTTCGCCGCAACACCGGCCGTGGCCGCCGGCTTCGTGGGACTGCTCTCCGTCTTCAACATCGCCGGGCGATTCGCCTGGGCCTCCGTGTCGGACAGGCTGGGGCGCAGGACGACCTACTTCGTGTTCTTCGCGGCAGGGATCGTGCTCTACGCCGCGGCACCTGGGGCCGCCCATGGCGGCAACAAGGCGCTGTTCGTGGCGCTGTGCTGCGTCATCCTGTCGATGTACGGCGGCGGTTTCGCGACGCTGCCGGCCTACTTGGCCGACCTGTTCGGCACACAGTTCGTGGGCGCAATCCACGGCCGCCTGCTGACCGCCTGGTCCACCGCCGGCGTGCTTGGCCCGGTGCTGGTCAGCCTGGTCAACGCCCGCGCCGTGCAGTCCGGCGTGGCCCGCGCACACGTGTACGACTGGACGCTCTACGTGATGGCAGGCCTGCTGGGGGTGGGGCTGCTAGCCAACATGCTGGTGCGACCGCTGGCCCCGCGCTGGTTCATGAGCGCCCCCGAGCTGGCCGCGGTGCAGGGCCAGTCTACGGCGGCCCGGGGCGGATCCTACGGCATCGGCCTGGGCGGCATGTCGGCCCCGGTGTTTGCCGCCTGGCTATGCGTGGTGCTGCCCATCCTGTGGGGGCTCTACATGACGCTGTCGAAAGTGGGTGGGCTGCTGTGAGGCCCGGCGCCGACGGAGTTGGGGGGATGCTTCGCTCGGCCGACATCACGCCAGGTGACCGCAGCGTGCTCTTCGCGGCCGTGGCCGGCGCTCATGGGTAGCGCCGTTCGGCAGCCGGGCCGTCGGAACCCAGGCGGGCCGCCGGTGTTGCACTCCGTCCAAGGGAAGCTGCGGTGACAGACGACGCGATCAACCTGCTCGACCCGGAGGCGGCCGCAAAAGCGGCGCACCTCCATTACGTGCACGACACGAAACCCGGCATAATCCGCAAGCCCGCCGCAGAGGGCGGCTGGGACTACTTCATGCCGGACGGCACGCGCATCACGGAGGAGAAGACGATCCAGCGCATCCGCAAGCTGGCCATCCCGCCCGCCTATACCGACGTTTGGATTTGCCGCGACCCCAACGGCCACCTGCAGGCGGTGGGCCGCGACGCGCGCGGGCGCAAGCAGTACCGCTACCACCCGCGCTGGCGCGAGATCCGCGACGAGGCGAAATACGGCAAGATGCTGGTCTTCGGGCGCAAGCTGCCGCTGATCCGCGCCCGGGTGGAACACGACCTGGCCAAGCCCGGCCTGCCGCGCGAAAAGGTGCTCGCCGCCCTGGTGCGGCTGCTGGAGCGCACGCTGGCCCGCATCGGCAACGAGGAATACGCCCGCACGAACAACAGCTTCGGCCTGACCACGCTGCGCGAGCGTCATGCCAAGGTGCACGGCAACGTGGTCGAACTCGACTTCCGCGCCAAGCACGGCATCCAGCGGCATATCGAGCTGAAGGACCGCAAGCTGGCCAGCATCATCAAGCGGTTGCAAGACATGCCCGGCCAGGAGCTGTTCCACTACATCGACCACGACGGGGTCAGTCACACCGTCGGGTCTGACGACGTGAACCACTACCTGCACGAGATCACCGGCGAGGAGATCACGGCCAAAGATTTCCGTACCTGGGCCGCCACCAACCTGGCCGCCCTCGCCCTGCGCGAGTTCGAGGTGTTCGACAGCGAGGCCAAGGCCAAGAAGAACGTGCTGCGCGCCGTGGAGGCCGTCTCGGGCCTGCTGGGCAACACACCGAGCATCTGCCGCAAATGCTACATCCACCCGGCCATCTTCGATGGCTACCTGGACGGCAGCCTGCTGGAGGGCCTGAAAGCACGGGCCGACGACGTGCTGGACCACAAGGCGGGCGGACTGACCGCCGAGGAGATAGCGGTAACGGCCTTCCTGGACAAACGGCTGGGCGAACTGGCCAAGCACTAACTGCGGGCGCTGGCCCGATCCCTTTCTGTTCTTTTCCGTCCGGCAGGGAGGCGCTACACAGCGCGGCATGGACCTGTCGCTTCCGGACCGCACGGCCGCCATACGCCGGCAGGCCGCCCGCCTTTGCCGCCAGCTCGGCTGGGCGCCGCTTCACGAGGTGGCCCTACCCAACGGCCGCCGCGCCGACATACTGGCGCTGCGGCCGGATGGCGGCTTCGCCTGCATCGAGGTGAAATCGGGAGTCACCGACTTCCGGGCCGACAGCAAATGGCCGCAGTACCGGGCGTTTTCCGACGCGCTGTTCTTCGCCGTGGATATCGATTTCCCGCAGGCGCTGCTGCCCCACGATGTCGGGCTGATCGTCGCCGCCGACGGCGATGCGGCGGTGCTGCGTGAGGCGCCCGTCCATCGCATGGCGCCGGCCAGGCGCCGCGCGCTGACCCAGCGCTTCGCGACGCTGGCGGCGTGCCGCCTGGAGAACGTTGTCGACCCGCTCGATCGTTTCGCGCTCAGCTGCGAGTAAAGCCTGGTCTAGACGTCGTCAGGGCTGAGCAGGGTGATTAGTTCGGCGGCTTTCTGGTGGGTCGCTGCCTCCAGCTCCAGGTTCTTGGGAAACCGGCTGCGCCGCGCCTGGACCAGGATCTTCTTGGCCTGCGCCTGGTGCCAATACTGGGCGGCGCTGAGCGCGGCCTGCCAGCCACGCTGGAACTCGTCCGTCTGCTCGGGCGTGTCGGTCACCGGCGGCCTCAGGCAGCGCGCGGTGGGCGGCGGGCCAGGCGCCTGAAGCCGGCCGCCTGCTGCTGCGCCCAGCCGCCCGTGGCCATCGCCTCCTCGGCCGAGGGGTCGCCGGTGGTGGCATAGGCGCGGTCGTAATCGGCCGAGCCGAAGATCATGTCCCAGAACGGGAAGATGGCGCCGTAATTGCAGCTGCGCTGGCCCGCGGCGCGCACGCCGTGATGGGCGCGGTGGAACCGGGGCGACACCAGCAGGCGGTCGCCCAGCCACCCGAAGCTGACTCGCGCGTTGGCGTGGCTCATGCTCTCCAGCAGCCGCAGCAGCAGGACGACCAAGGGAAATTGCATCGGCGGAATGCCGATCAGCAGCCCCAGCACCATGAACCAGACGAAGGCGATCAGGTCGTCCAGCACGTGGTTGCGGTCGTCGGACCAGAACGTCATCTGGCGCTGCGCGTGGTGCACCGAGTGGAGCGCGTACCACCAGCGGAAGCCGTGGCTGAGACGGTGGCGCCAGTAATCCGCGCAGTCGAGCACGAGGACGTAGATGCAGAAACTGAGGCCCCCGTGGCCCATCAGGGCGGGAAACAGCCGCTCCAGCGTCGGCGGCACCCAGCCATGGTCCGTCAGCACGCCCCCTAGCCAGGTTTGCAGCTGGTAGAACAGCACAAAGGTGACCAGCGGCATCACGCCGATGCGCGAGAGCAGGGTGTAGAAGATATCGACACCCACGGCCCGGCGGTCGGGCCAGTTTTCCAGCCGTGCCCAGCGCTCCATCGGCCAGCAGATGGCCAGCATCAGCCCGACCTGTGCCACGCCGTAGAGGGCGAACAGCAGCCAGCCATAGGCGACGTCTTCCCACTGCATCATGTCGAGCCGGTAGAGCAGCGGCACCAGCACCGCCTCGTGCAGGCGGCCGGCGAGCAGCGGGAACGGATCCATCATGGTTTGTATGATAGGCGCGGTGGCCCCGGCCGCACAGGGCCGCGGCGCCGGAGCTGGTGCGGTATCGGGGTGCTGTGGCCCGGGCGCGGCACCCGGCGTCGCGCCAGGATTGTCAACGCGCCCCGCCCCCGGCATTGGCAGCGGCACAACGCCCCGCGGACGGGGCTATCGGGATCGCGGCTGATGAGTGGCAGAAGGGTATTGGTCGTGGAGGACGATTTCCTCATCCGGATGACGCTGAGCGAGGCGTTGGAGAGCGAGGGCTTCGTGGTGCTGGAGGCCGATAGTGCGGAAGCCGCCCTGGTGCAGCTGCGGTCCGACCCGTCGATCTGTCTGCTGATGACGGACGTGCAGCTGTCCGGCAGCCTGGACGGGGCTGCCCTGGTGGCGGCCGTGCGGGCCGAAAACGCGATCCTGCCGATCATCTACATGACCGGCAGGCCCGACAAGGTGGGTGCCGTGGACCCCGCGCGGGAAATCGTGATCGGCAAGCCCTATCTTCCCTCCGAGATCTGCGCCGCCGCCCGCGCGCTGGTCGACCGCTTCTACGACGAGCTGCGCGCCCGCCTCGACCCGGCCGCCGCCGCTGC
>CAXUGD010000290.1:0-4647 GCA_964250355.1 uncultured Acetobacteraceae bacterium
CACCAGCGGCGCGGGCGGCAGCAGGCCTGCGGCCGGCGTCTGCGGCCGGTCCTCGGCGGGGCGGAGCGCCACGTCGCCGGGGATGACGACCACGCAGACGCAGCGCTCGGCCACCGCCCGGCGGATGGCGATCTCCAGCACGCGCGGCATCTGCGCGGGGCTGGCGACCAGCTCGCAGTAGCTGGAGCAATCCTTGAAGAGGCTCTCCGGATGGGTCTCCTGGAAGTAGCCGGAGCCGAGCTCGGGCGAGGGGATCTGGGCGGCGATGGCCACGACCGGCACGCGGGAGCGATGGGCGTCGAAGAGGCCGTTGATCAGGTGAAGGTTGCCCGGGCCGCAGGAGCCGGCGCAGACCGCCAGCTCCCCGCTCACGGCCGCCTCGCCGCCGGCTGCGAAGGCGCCCGCCTCCTCGTGGCGCACGTGCAGCCATTCGATCCCGCCGTGACGGCGGATCGCATCGGTGACGCCGTTCAGGCTGTCGCCCACCACGCCCCAGACGCGCTTGACGCCGGCCGTGGCGAGGGTGTCGACGAACTGGTCTGCGACGGTGCGGGCCATGGGCGTACCTCCTCAGATCAGGTGCTGCTGCTTGGCCGCGGCCGTCAGCTCGTCGCGGAAGTCGGGGTGGGCGAGGCCGATAAGGGCCTGGGCGCGCTCTGTGGAAGAGAGGCCCTTCATGTTGACCTTGCCGTGCTCGGTGACGATCCAGTGCGTGTCGATGCGCGGCGTGGTCACCGGCCCCGACAGGCGCGGCACGATGCGCGAGACCTTGCCCTTGGCCGCAGTGGAGGTCGCCGCGATGATCGACTTGCCGCCCCTGGATGCATATGCGCCCCGAACGAAGTCGAGCTGGCCGCCGGACGCTGAGAACTGGTGGCCCAGCATGTACTCGGAGTTGCAGGCGCCGGTGAGGTCGATCTCGATGGTCCCGTTGATCGAGACCACCCCGTCGTTCTGCGCGATCACGAAGGGGTTGGTGACGTAGTCGACCGGCCAGCTCTCCACCGAGGGGTTGTCGTCCAGGAAGTCGTACATGGCCTTCTGGCCCATGGCGAAGGTGTAGACGCTCTTTCCCGTGTTCATCTGCTTTCGGCGGTTGTTGACGTTTCCCGCCAGCGTCAGGTCCACCAGCCCCGGGCAGAGCGCCTCGGTGTGGATGCCGAGGTCGCTCCGCTCCGTCAGCGCCGCGCAGACGAGGTTCGGCAGCGCGCCCACCCCCATCTGCAGGCAGGCGCCGTCCGGCACCATCTCGGCGACGATCCGGCTGATCGTGGCCTCCTCCTCGCCGCCGGGGCGGACCGGCAGCTCCAGGAGCGGCGCGTCGTGCTCCACGATGGCGGCGACCTCGGAGACGTGGAGCTGGGCGTCGGAGCCCAGCACGCGGGGCATGTGGCGGTTCACCTCCACGATCAGCCGCTCCGCGGTGCGCCCGACCTTGGAGGAGTAGTCGTTGCCCACCCCGAAGGTCATGTAGCCGTGGCGGTCCATGGGCGAGACAGCGCACACGAAGCTATCGATCCCGATCTCCTCGGAAAGAAGGCGGGGCGCCTGGTGGAAGGTGTTGGGCACGTAGCGCAGCACCTTCCTGTCCTCATCGAGCCCCCGCTTGATTGTGTCGCGGTCGGCCTTGGTGACGAACATGCAGTAGGGCTCGATCCGGTCCACCAGCGAGTAGTCCAACACGGTCTTACCGGCGATGGAGGTTGCCTCGAAATAGTAGAGCTTCAGTCCCCCGACGCTGCCCGAGCGGGCGCGGTCCGCCAGGGCCTGCAGGAGCGCCGGCGGCTCGGCCATCGCCATGCCCATGGCCATCTTGGTGCCCGACGGGATCAGGGCGACGGCTTCCTCGGCCGTCTTCAACTTCGATTTATAGATGTCCTGGAAGTTCATGCCGCGCCTCCCGTTCGCCTGCTCAGTAGCCTGCTGCCTCTTCGGGCGAGTGCCCACGCTTGTAGAGGAGCATGGTGCGCTCGAACGTCATCACCTCCTTGCCGTTCTGATTCAGCCCCCGCGTGGAGACGGTGACGATGCCCTGGGTCGGGCGGCTCTTGCTTTCCCGCTTCTCCAGGATGGTGGTCTCGGCATAGAGGGTGTCGCCGGCGAAGACGGGATGGGTCGCCTTGACCTTGTCCCAGCCGAGATTGGCCACGACCTTGGCCGAGACGGTGCGCACGCTCATGCCGGTGAGGAGTGCCAGGGTGAAGGTCGAGTCCACCAGCATCTTCTTCCACTCGGTCTTCGCCGCGTAGGCAGCGTCGAAATGGACCTGCTGTACGTTCAATGTCAGCAGCGTGAAGTAGGTGTTATCCACGTCCAGCACGGTACGGCCGGGGCGATGCTCGTATACGTCGCCCGGCTCGAAGTCCTCGTAATAGAGTCCCGACGTCTCACGGTAACGCTTCTCGCCGACACTTTTGTAAGCGGGCAGTAAACTGTCCATAGCAAAATCTCCGTAAAGTCAAATGTTGCGCTTTGACTTACACTCAACGCGTTTTAAGCTGCTGGCACAGCGGCCAAGATGCGGCGCGCTTTACGGGCGATGGCTTCGTCTACCATCTCGCCATCCACCACGCCGACGCCGCCTTCGTTGGCGGAGAGGATGCGCTTGGCCCTGGCGATCTCGTCGTCGGTCGGGGTGAGCGCGGCGTTGATGGGGGCGATCTGGTCGGGGTGAATGGCCGCCATGGCGACGAAGCCGAAGGCCGTGGCCGCCTCGACATCGGCCTTCAGACCATTAGCGTCGTGGACATCGAAATAGGGGCTATCGATCGGCGTAACGCCCGCCAGCGCGCAGGCGGCCACCAGCCGGCTTCGAACCATGACCAGCGGCTCGCGGGCGGTGGTCGCGCCAAGGTCGGCGGACATATCGGCGGCGCCCAGCATCAGGCCGAATAAGCGCGGCGTTGCGGAGGCGATCTCCTCCAGCCTGGACAGGCCGCGCGCACTCTCGATGAGTCCGACCAACTGCGCCGTCTTGCCGGACGCCTTCAGAAGTCGATCTAGGATGAGGAGATGTCCCGCCGTCTCCGTCTTTGGTAGAAGGATGAAGTCCGGCTCGGCTTTGGAGTCCAAGAGTGCGTTGACGTCTGCAATGCCAGGCGGCGTGTCGAGCCCGTTAATTCTCAAGGTCCGCTGCGGTCCGTCAAGTTCTTCGGACAGATACTCAAAGGCGATTTCACGGGCTTTCGGCTTGTCAGCGGGGGAAACTGCATCCTCCAGATCGATGATGAGCACGTCTGCGCCGACCTCCGCCGCCTTCGTGAACCGTTCAGGACGTGTTGCCGGCGTGAACAACCAGCTTCTCGCGGGCTTGGCGTAATCAGGCATAGACCCCTCCCACCCTACCGACGAGCCCCAAACACGGAGCCCACGTGTTTAGCTTCCCGGAGAGCAGCACAATCTTGCGACGAAGCTGCTATCCATCACTCGATGTTCGAGGCTTCGGGGTGGCCGCTTTGCCGAGCGCACCGCGTGACACAAGCTCGTTACATGAGCCGAGCAGTACCGTTACCGAGTAGCCAAGTTCGATGAACTGCCCAGCGACATCCGTCTGATCTGATTGCCGAGCCGGTGGAGCCGCAAAATTCCTGGTTCAATGGCGTCGCGTCCAAGAGGCGGACACGGTTCGTGGATCGAGGTGGTAATCAGAGGCTTCGCCAAGAGACGTCGTCGCATCCAAGCACGACGGGCTGAGCCTCGCAGGCGAGCACAAACTTGCTGCCTTTTCCCAAGGGCGTGCTCTGGGCGGAACGCTTCCCTTCTGAAAGGCGTATGGCGGTCCGGAAACGGCGCGATCTCACGAGCTAATCCGCGTCCTTCGGGTCAAGTGCGATGCCGCTGCTGTCCCAAGCTCGCTTCTAAGGAGACCGCGATGGTTCAGAACGAGGCCTCTCTCGGAGGACGATTGCCGCTTCTGGACCCCAAGACACTTCAAGGGGAGCAGGCACAACTCTATCAGACCCTGACCTCCACTTTGATCGCCTGGGCGAATGCTAGCGGCTTCCGGGGCGCGACGGACGATGGCAAGCTAATCGGGCCGTTCAACCCTTATCTTTACAGCACGGGAATCACGCCCGGCTTCCTGCAATGGATGCAAGCCGACGCGGACCACACGACGCTGAACAAGCGCGTGCACGAAGTGGTGATCCTGAGCGTGGGCGCGGTCTGGAAATCGCCGTTCGAGCTGTACGCCCATTCCGCCGTCGCGCGGAAGGCCGGCCTCCCCGAGACCGCCATCGCAGCGCTGGTGCGGGGCGAGTCGTCGGATGAACTCACCGCCGAAGAGAGGGTGGCGCATCGATTTGCCCGCCAGCTCGCTGATGAGCGTCGAGTTGATGATGACCTCTACCGCGAGGCGGAGGCCGCCTTCGGCCGACACGGCTTGGTCGACATGTCGTTCCTGGTCGGCCTGTACCTGCTCACCTGCGCCCAGTTGAATGTCTTTCATATCCCCGCTCCCGAGTGAACGGCGGCGTCCGAGTGCTAAGTCCTGAACCCGATACGACCTCGGAGGTATGCGATGTCCGACCCGCTCTCGATCGAGCACACAACGTTTGGACTGATGGGTCCGCTGACCCATACTCCTACGCGATCCATGTCCATCCATTGCGTGATCTTCCGCGCGGGCGACCGCGTGATCCTGCTCGA
>CAXUGD010000291.1:0-4612 GCA_964250355.1 uncultured Acetobacteraceae bacterium
CTCCGGCGCCTTGCACTGTTCGCATCCCTTGCGGCGGCCGGCGCGGGTGCTGCGTGGTACGGCGACGGTTGGTGGCGAACCGGCCGGTTCATCGAGACGACGGACGACGCCTATGTCGGCGGGGAGGTGACCGCGATCTCGCCGCACGTGGCGGGGTTCGTGGCTGCCGTCCTGGTTGCCGATAACCAGCACGTACAGGCGGGCCAGTTGCTGACGCGGCTGGACCGGCGCGACCTGGAGGCGGCGTGCGACCATGCGCAGGCGGTGCTGGACGCGCGCGGTGCGGCGCTGGCCGGCTTGCGGGCGCAGCTGGCCATGCAGCAATCGGCGATCTTGCAGGCGGCCGCGGATTTTTCGGCAAAGGGCGCACGCGCCGCGTTTACCCGGATCGACGGCGCGCGCTACGCGACCTTGGCCGTCACCAGCGCGGGGTCGCGCCAGCAGGCGGAGCGGACGCGCGTGCTGGACCAGGAGGCGCAGGCGGAGATGACCGCGTCGCAGGCCGGGCTGGAAGCGCAGCGGCAGCGGTTGCGCGTGCTGGGCGCACAGATCGCCGAAGCCCAGGCGACGGTGGCACAGGCGCAGTCCGACCTGCGCCGGGCCCAACTCGACCTCGGCTACACCGAGATACGTGCGCCCATCGACGGGTATGTCGGTAACCGCGCTGCGCGCACCGGCGCGTTTGTGTCGGAGGGCAGCTACCTGATGTCGGTGATCCCCGCGCGCGGGCTGTGGGTGGATGCCAACTTCAAGGAGGACCAGCTGGCCCGCCTGGCGCCGGGCCAGGCGGCCTCCGTGGTGGCCGACGTGGCGCCGGGCCAGGTGCTGCACGGCCGCGTGCTGAGCCTGGCGCCGGGGGCAGGCGCCGTGTTCAGCGTGATCCCGGCCGAGAACGCGACGGGCAATTTCACCAAGATCGTGCAGCGTGTGCCCGTCCGCATCGCGCTGGACGCGGCGGACGCGATGCTGGACCGGCTGCGTCCCGGCCTGTCGGCCACCGTCAGCATCGACACGCGGCCCGCGCGCTGATGCAGCCGAGCGTGTGGCCGTTCGTGGTGATGTGCGCGGGCATGTTCATGGCGCTGCTCGACATCCAGATCGTGGCCTCCTCCCTGCAGAACATCGGCGGCGGGCTGTCGGCCGCACAGGACGAGATCAGCTGGGTGCAGACCGCCTACCTGATCGCGGAGATCGTCGTGATTCCGCTGTCCGGCTGGCTGACGCGGGTGTTCTCCACGCGCTGGCTGTTCACCGCGTCGGCAGCCGGCTTCACGCTGTCGAGCCTGTTATGCGGGCTGGCCTGGGACATCCAGAGCATGATTGTGTTCCGCGCGCTGCAGGGCCTGCTCGGCGCGTCGATGATCCCCACCGTGTTCACCTCGTCGTTCCATTTCTTCCAGGGCGCGCAGCGCATCTATGCGGCGGCCGTGATCGGCACCATCGCCTCCATCGCCCCCACGCTGGGGCCGGTGATCGGCGGGCTGATCACCGACACGCTGAACTGGCACTGGCTATTCTTCATCAACCTCCTGCCCGGCCTGGCGATCGCCTGCCTGGTGCCGGTGCTGGTGCGTATCGACGAGCCGGACCTGGCACTCCTGAAAGGTGCAGACTACGTCGGCATGGTTCTGATGGCGGCAGGGCTCGGTACGTTGGAATACGTGCTGGAGGAGGGCACGCGCTGGAACTGGTTCAGCGACCGCACGATCCTCGATTGCGCCTGGGTCGCCGGCCTGTTGCTGCTGCTGTTCGGCGTGCGCAGCCTGACCTACGCCAACCCCGTCGTCGATCTGCGCGCGTTCGGCAACCGCAATTTCGCCATCGGTTGCGCGCTCTCCTTCGTCACCGGCATCGGCATCTTCACCACCATCTACCTGACGCCGCTGTTCCTGGGCTACGTGCGCGGCTACAGCGCCTGGCAGACCGGGATGGCGATCTTCTCGACGGGCGCCGCGTCGCTGCTCGGCACGCCGGTGTTCATCCTGCTGTCGCGCCGGTTCGACCCGCGCTGGCTCATGATGGCGGGGCTGGCGTGTTTCGGCGTGGCGATGTGGCGCTTCAGCTTCATCACCAGCCAGTGGAGTGCGGCCGAGTTGCTGGTGCCGCAGGTTCTGCGCGGCTTCCCGCAGGTCTTCGCGGTGGCGCCGAGCGTGAACCTCGGTTTGGGCAGCCTGCCGCCGGAGCGGCTCAAATACGCGAGCGGCCTGTTCAACATGATGCGCAACCTGGGCGGCGCCGTCGGCATCGCGGCCAGTGCGGCGATCATCAACGACCGGACCAACATGCATTTCCTCGCCATCGCGTCCAACCTGACGCCGGCCAACGCGCCGACGGCCCGGGTGCTCGCCGGTCTGGGCCAGCGTTACGCGGTGCTGCCGCAGGGTGCCGCCGCGGCGCACGTCTCCGCGCTGAAGCAGCTATGGCTGCTGGCCTACCGGCAGGCCTCCACCCTCGCCTATGCCGACGCTTTCCGCGCGATCATGGCAGCCTTCATGGTGGCGACGGTGCTGGTGCCGTTCTTGCGGCGCGTGACGCCGCCCAAGGCAGCGCAACCGGCCGCGCACTGAGGGGCCGCGCCGTCCTGCCACGACAAGTTCATCGGGCCTAAGCGGGCCACGCCGCGTTGGCGCAACGCTGTGGACTGGCCGGCACCCGGCTTCCCCGCCCAGGATACTCATGACCGTCAAATTGCTTATCGCTTTCTACTCGCGCTCCGGCTCCACCGAGGCGCTGGCCGTTGCGGCCGCCGAGGCGGCCAGGGAGGCGGGCGCCGAAGTGCGTCTGCGCCGGGCGCGCGAGGTGGTCTCTGCCGACATCATCGACAAGGTGGCGGACTGGCGCACGCACGCCGACCGCATGAACGCGCTGTATCCGGCGCCCGAGACGGACGACGCCACCTGGGCGGACGCCATCCTGTTCGGCACGCCCTGCTATTTCGGCGGCATGGCTACCGAGCTGAAGGCGTTCCTGGACCGGCTCGGCCCGCAGTGGAAAAAGGGCGCCCTGGCCGGCAAGGTGGGCGGCGCCTTCGCCTCCGTGTCCTGGCCCCATGGCGGCAGCGAGGTGGTCACCCTCTCGCTCTACGCCCCGATGGCGCATCTGGGCATGATCATCGTCCCCACCGGGTACACCGACGAGGCAATGCTGGAGGCCGGGTCGCCCTACGGCGCCTCGACCGTGGTCGGCGCCGAGAACCGGCCGCCCTGTCCCGAAGACCTGGACAGCGTGCGCCACCAAGCCCGCCGGACGGTGGAGGTGGCCGCGGCACTCACCGCCGGCCACGACGCCGCGTAGCCCGCTACCGCGGCGCCAGCGTGTAGAACAGGGTGGCGGCCACTGTGACGGTGATCGGCAGGGTGAACAGCCAGGCCAGTCCGATGCGCGTCAGCATACGGGGTTCGATGCCGGCGCCGGACCCGACCATGGTGCCGGCGATGCCCGAGGTGATGATGTGGGTGGTGCTGACGGGCAGGCCGGTGAAGCCGGCCGTGCCGATCAGCAGCGCCCCCACCAGCTCGGCCGAGGCGCCCTGCGCGGGTGTGAGATGCTGCTTGCCCAGGCGCTCGCCCAGCGTGTGCACGATCCGCTTGTAGCCGATCATGGTGCCCAGACCCAGGCAGACGGCGCTGAGCGCGCGCACCCACCAGGGGGCGTATTCCACGGCCGAGTGCATGGCGCCCCGCAGCTTGCCGGCCAGGGCGCGGTCTTCGGGGGTGGCCTGCTTGTCCTCGGCGACGGCCTTCAGCGCGGAGACAAGGGTGTACACCTCGGCGCGGATGCCGGAGCGGGTGGCCACCGGGTCGGGCTGGCTGCCGGCGCCGGGGTCGCTGCTTTGCGGCGGGCTCTGGCTGGGCTTGCCTTCGCCCCCCAGCACAGGGGCTGCCTGTTGCAGGCGCTGTGCTGCGTCCAGCGCCTCCTGCTTGGATCCGCCGGCATATTTCTGGACCAGCGGTGCCGCCTGCCCGGCATACTGCGGCAGGGCGTGGATGCCCGCCTGATCCAGCGGGTTCAGCGCAAAGGTTGCCGGCATCAGCCCGATGATGGTGAGCATGATCAAGCCGATGCTTTTCTGCCCGTCGTTGGTGCCGTGGCTGAAGCTGACGCCGGTGCAGGTCAGGATCAGCAGGCCGCGTACCCAGCCGGCGGTGGGCCGCTCGCCCTGCGGCGGCTGGAACAGATGCGGGTCGCGGATCGTCTTGCTGACGACGAAGTAGAGCAGCCCGGCGCCCACGAAACCCAGGATCGGCGAGATCAGCAGCGCGCGCAGCACGTTCCAGATCTGGCCCCAATCGACGCTGCTGCCGATCCCGCGGTGGTGCAGCAGCGCGTCGCCCACGGCAATGCCGATCAGCGAGCCGATGACGCAGTGCGAACTGGAGTTCGGGATGCCGAAGAACCAGGTGAAGACGTTCCAGGCCAGCGCGGTGGAGAACAGCGCCACCAGCATGGGCACCGCGGGGTCGCCGTTGGGCGGCGAGAGCACGTCCGGCGGCAGCAGCTCGACCAGCGCGTAGGCCACCGCGATGCCGCCCAGCAGCACGCCCAGAAAGTTCATGAACGCCGACAGCAGCACGGCCTGCCGGGGTTTGTGCGAGTTCGTGTAGATCACGGT
>CAXUGD010000292.1:0-4597 GCA_964250355.1 uncultured Acetobacteraceae bacterium
AGCGTGGAGCGCGGACCGCGCGCCGGCGCGGCGGAGCAGGCGCTGGCGGGGTTCCTGCGCAAGCACGGCGCGTCGCGCGACGCGCTGCGGCAGGAGGGCGGTTTCTGGGTGCTGGACCGCAGCAGTCCCGCCGTGGATGCCGCCACACTGATTGCGGGTGCCATGCCCGGCCTGCTGCGCCGCTTCGCCTGGCCGAAATCCATGCGCTGGGGCGGCACCAGCGCCTTCACCTGGATTCGCCCGCTGCGCCGCATCGTCTGCCTGTTGGACGGCGCGGTGGTGCCGTTCGGCCTGGCCGAGGGCACCGATGACGGGCATGGGTTGGCGTCGGGCAACCTGACGGAGGGGCATCGCCGGGCGCCGGGGGCCGTGGCCGTAAGCGGCGTGGAGGATTGGGAAAGCGCCCTGCGTCGCCGCCACGTGGTGGCCGATGCCGCCGAGCGGGCGCGGCTGATCCGGGACGGTATCGCTAGCCTGGCCGCGGCGCGCGGGCTGTCGGTGGTGGAAGACGCGGGGCTGGTGGACGAGGTTGCAGGCCTGGTGGAATGGCCGGTGCCGCTGCTTGGGCGCATCGACGGCGCGTTCATGGACCTGCCGCCGGAGGTGATGCAGGTGAGCATGCGGGTGAACCAGCGCTACTTCGCGCTGCGCGGCGCCGATGAACGGCCGGCACCCTGGTTCGCCTTCGCCGCGAACATCGATGCGCCGGATGGCGGTGCGGCGATCGTGGCGGGCAACGAGCGTGTGCTGCGCGCGCGGTTTTCGGATGCGCGGCATTTTTGGGACCTGGACCGCAAAACGCCTTTGGTCGACCGCGTTGCAGCGCTGGACAAGGTGGTTTTCCAGGCTGAACTGGGCAGCCAGGGCGCTCGCGCGGGGCGCATTGAACGGCTGGCCGGCGTGATCGCGCCGTCGGTGGGCGCCGACAGGGCGCTGGCGCAACGCGCGGGGCGTCTCGCCAAGGCGGACCTGACAACCGGCATGGTCGGCGAGTTTCCCGAGCTGCAGGGCGTGATGGGCGGCTACTACGCCCTGCACGATGGGGAGGACGCGTTGGTTGCCCGTGCCATACGCGACCACTACGCCCCGAAAGGTTCGGGCGATGACGTCCCATGCGAGCCGGTGACTCTCGCCGTGTCGCTTGCCGACAAGATCGACCAGCTCGTGATGTTTTTCTCGATAGGCGAACAGCCGACCGGGTCCGGCGATCCGTATGCGCTGCGCCGCGCTGCGTTGGGGATAATACGGGCCGTTCGGGCGAATCAGCTACGGATATCCCTCCGCGAAGTCATACAGGGCGCTGTCGGGGCTTGTGGATTGCCCGCCGAAATTACCGCTGATGTACTTACCTTCATCGTTGACCGATTGAAGGTGCAGCTCCGTGCCGAGCACGCGCGGCACGATATTCTCGCGGCGGTCTTTTCCACGTCTCGGGAAGACGATCTAGTGCGCGCCCTGGCGCTCACCGATGCAATTACATCTTTTCTAAAGACCGACGACGGCGCGAACCTGCTTGTGGCGTATAAGCGGGCCGCCAACATAACGCGCATCGAAGACCGCAAGGACGGCCCGCATGAGGGCTTGGCCAACGAAGCCATGCTCGACGACGACGCAGAGCGCACGCTCTACCGCGCGCTGCAGGCAACGGAGCAGGCCGACGCCCTCCTGCGGGAAGAACGTTTTGCCGAGGCGATGGGCACCCTGGCCCAGCTGCGCTCTCCGATCGACGCGTTCTTCGAGCGCGTGACGGTCAACGTGGCTGACGACGCCCTACGCCGCAACCGCCTGCGGCTGCTGAACGGTTTTCGCGCATCGGTCGGTCGTGTGGCCGACTTCTCCCTTCTGGAAGGCTAGCATCATGGACCAGTCCGTACCGACATCCGCAGGCACGCCGGGACAAAACCGATCCAAATGGGTGTACAGCTTCGGCGCCGGCCACAACGAGGGCCGCGCGGACATGCGGAACCTGCTGGGCGGCAAGGGTGCCAACCTGGCCGAGATGGCAAGCATCGGCCTGCCGGTGCCGCCGGGCTTCACCATCACGACCGAGCTGTGCACCGAGTTCTACAAGAACGACCGCAGCTACCCTGCCGACCTCGATGCGCAGGTGAACGAGGCGCTGGCGCGCGTGGAGGATGCGGTCGGACGCAAGTTCGGCGATGCGACGCGGCCTTTGCTGGTATCCGTCCGCTCCGGCGCGCGCGTGTCGATGCCGGGCATGATGGACACCGTGCTGAACCTGGGCCTGAACGACGATACGGTGCAGGGCCTGGCCAAAACCTCGGGCGACGCGCGCTTCGCCTGGGACAGCTATCGGCGCTTCATCCAGATGTTCGGCAGCGTGGTGCTGGGCGTGGACCACCACCGCTTCGAGGAGATCATCGAAACCATCAAGCTGGACACCGGCGCCATCGAGGATACGGCGCTGAGCCCGGCCGACTGGCAGCGCTGCGTGGAGGAATACAAGGAGCTGGTGCTGGAAGAGACCGGCCACCCGTTCCCGATGGCGCCGTGCGACCAGCTCTGGGCCGCGATCGGCGCGGTGTTCGGCAGCTGGATGAACCCGCGCGCCAACACCTATCGCCGCTTGCACGATATCCCCGCCGATTGGGGCACGGCGGTGAACGTGCAGGCCATGGTGTTCGGCAACATGGGTGCGGACTGCGCCACCGGCGTGTGCTTCACGCGCGACCCGAGCACGGGCGAAAACATGTTCTACGGCGAGTTCCTGGTCAACGCGCAGGGCGAGGACGTGGTGGCCGGCATACGCACGCCGCAGCCGCTGTCCAAGGCGGCCGCCAAGCCCGGCGAAGTCTCGATGGAGGACGCGCTGCCGGACGCCTACGCCGCGCTGTGCCGCGTGCGCGAGACGCTGGAGCGCCACTACCACGACATGCAGGACATCGAGTTTACCGTGCAGCAGAACACGCTGTACATGCTGCAGACGCGCACGGGCAAGCGCACCGCCGCGGCCAGCCTGCGCATCGCGGTCGAAATGGCGCAGGCCGAGCTGATCACCCGGCAGGAAGCGGTGCTGCGGGTGAACGCGCAGGCGCTGGACCAGCTTCTGCACCCCACGCTGGACCCGCGCGCCCCGCGCACCCTGTTCGGCCGCGGCCTGCCGGCCAGCCCGGGTGCCGCCTCGGGCGCCGTGGTGTTCAGCGCCGACGATGCGGAAATGCGCGCGGCCAAGGGCGAGGCGGTGATCCTGGTGCGCATCGAGACCAGCCCCGAGGACATCCACGGCATGCACGCCGCCCGCGGCATCCTGACCACGCGCGGCGGCATGACCAGCCACGCCGCCGTGGTGGCACGCGGCATGGGCCGTGCCTGTGTCGCCGGCGCCGGCGGGGTCAGCGTCGATTACGGCGCGCGGACTCTCTCCTCCGGCGGCCGCGTGATCCGCGGCGGCGAAACGATCACCATCGACGGCGCCACCGGCGAGATCTTCGTGGGCCAGGTGGCGACCGTGGAGCCCACGCTGTCCGGCGACTTCAGCACGCTGATGGACTGGGCAGACCAGTCGCGCCGCCTGCGCATCCGCACCAACGCCGAGACACCGCTGGACGCGGAGACCGCACGCCGGTTCGGCGCCGAGGGCATCGGCCTGTGCCGTACCGAACACATGTTCTTTGCCCCCGAGCGCATCGGCGCCGTGCGCCAGATGATCATGGCCAATGACGAGGCAGGGCGCCGCACCGCGCTGGAAAAGCTGCTGCCGTTCCAGCGCCGGGACTTCGTAGAGCTGTTCGGCATCATGGCGGGCCTGCCGGTCACCATCCGGTTGCTTGACCCGCCGCTGCACGAGTTCCTGCCGCATGGCGACGGGGAGATCGCCGACGTGGCAGAGGCGTTGGGCCAGGATGTGGACCAGATGCGCCGCCGTGCCGCCGAACTGGCCGAAGCCAACCCGATGCTGGGGCATCGCGGCTGCCGGCTGGGCATTTCCTATCCCGAGATCTACGAGATGCAGGCGCGCGCCATATTCGAGGCCGCTTTGCAGGTGGCGGACGAGACCGGCCAGCCGGTCGTGCCCGAAATCATGATCCCGCTGGTGGGCACGCGCCGCGAGCTGGAGATAACGCGCGCGCAGGTGGAGCGCGTGGCCCGCGAAATTCTGGAAAAAGCCGGCAAGCACATCGAGTATTCGATCGGCACCATGATCGAATTGCCGCGCGCCGCCCTTGTAGCGGACAAGATCGCCGAAGTGGCCGACTTTTTCAGCTTCGGCACCAACGACCTGACGCAGACCACCTTCGGCCTGTCGCGCGACGACGCCGGGAAGTTCCTGCCTCACTACGTGGAGGCGGGCATCCTGCCGAAAGACCCCTTCGTCTCCATCGACATCGACGGCGTGGGCGCCCTGGTGCGCATCGCCGCCGAACGCGGCCGTGCCACTCGGCCCGGCATCAAGCTCGGCATCTGCGGCGAGCACGGCGGCGACCCAGCCAGCATCGCGTTTTGCGAGGAGGTGGACCTGGATTACGTAAGCTGCTCACCCTACCGCGTGCCCGTGGCGCGGCTGGCCGCAGCGCAGGCCGCCCTCGGCGTTGCGGCCGACAAGACGGCGTAACGACCGGCAGGCGCTGTCCCCCCG
>CAXUGD010000293.1:0-4587 GCA_964250355.1 uncultured Acetobacteraceae bacterium
GTGCGGACGGTGGCCGCCTCCGAGCCGAGCTCGCCGGCCTGCGAGACGGCGATCTGCACAGCCAGTTGGCGCTGCTGGGCGTCGATGGAGGCCAGCTGCGCTTCCGCCGCCTGCATGTCGGCCTGCGCGCCGTCGCGCTCGGCGGCGTAGTCCCGGTCGTCCACCTGCGCGATCAGGTCGCCGGCCCGCACCGGCTGGTAGTCGGCCACCGGCAGCGCGGTCAGGTAGCCGCCCACGCGCGCGCTGATGGCGGTGACGTCCCCGCCGACATAGGCGTCCTCGGTTTGTGGGTTCTGGCGCCTGGTGTAGCCGCGGTCGAAGGAGAGCACGAAGATCGCGAGCCCGGTCAGCGCCACCACGCAGAGCGCGAAGACGGCCGCCGGCAGCCAGCGCCCGCGGGCCGGTGCTGCGTCCTCCTGGGGCGTTCGGGCCTTGGCGTTCTGGTCGTCCGGCACGCTGCCCACCTCACATACCTTGCGGTCAGGCGCTATGCCCACTGCTCGTGAATGTCGCGCCTTGGCGGCCCGGCGGGCGGATCCGACGGCACGGCCCTAACCGGCCGCCCCCTCCTCCACCTTCAGCCAGGCGCGGCCGTCGCGCGCCAGCAACGCGGCGGCAGCCTGGGGACCCTCCGAGCCGGCGGGATAGGGTTCCACCTCGCCCTCGCCGCGGCCCCAGCTCTCCAGCAGCGTCTGCACCACCCGCCAGCTCGCCTCGATCGCGTCGGCGCGCTGGAACAGGGTGGCGTCGCCCACCATGCAGTCGTACAGCAGCGTCTCGTAGCCGACATTGGGTTTCTCGCTGAAGAAATCCCGGTAGCGCAACGTGCTGCCGACACGGCCGAGCTTCATCTCCGGCCCGGGCATCTTGGCGTCGAACTGCGTGTCGATCCCCTGCTCGGGGTCGATCAGCAGCCGCACCACGTTCGGGGTCAGCTTGTCCACCGGCGTGTCGCGGAACATGCGGTACGGTGCGGGCTTGTAGTAGATCGCGATTTCCGTCCGCCGCCCGTACATGCGCTTGCCGGTGCGCAGGTAGAACGGCACGCCGGCCCAGCGCCAGTTCTCGATGGCGAGCTTCAGCGCGATGTAGGTCTCGGTGCGGCTGTCGGGCGCCACGTTCGGCTCCTGCCGGTAGCCGGGCACGTCGTGGCCGAACTCCTGCCCGGCGCCGTACTGGCCGCGCACCGCCTCGTCCGGCTGCACGATGCGGATCGCCTGGATCAGCTTGGCCTTTTCCGCCCGCACGTCCTCCGCATCGAACGAGTTGGGCGGTTCCATCGCCACCATGCTCAACAGGGTGAACAGGTGGTTGGGCACCATGTCGCGCAACGCGCCGGTCGGCTCGTAGAAGCTGCCGCGCGCCTCCACGCCCACGGTCTCGGCCGCGGTGATCTGCACGTGGTCGATATATTCGCGCCGCCAGGTCGGCTCGAACAGGCCGTTGGCGAAGCGCACCGCCATGATGCTCTGCACCGTCTCCTTGCCCAGGAAATGGTCGATCCGGTAGTACTGGCTCTCATCGGCCTGCTTGAGGATCTGCGCGTTCAGCGCCTGCGCCGAGGGCAGGTCGGAGCCGAACGGCTTCTCGATGATCACGCGGCGGAATATCCCGTCCGGCTGCTTCAGCAGGCCGGCCTGGCCCAGCCCCTCCACCACCGTGCCGAAGAATCGCGCGCTGACGGCCAGGTAGAAGATGGCGCTGCGGCCGCCCAGCGTCTCGCCCACCGCCTTGAACGTCTCCGCCTTCCCAAAATCGCCCTGGAGGTAGCGCAGCCGGCCGGTCACCCAGCCCCAGGCGGCCTCGTCGAGCTTCGGCGTGTAGAATTCCGAGGTCTTGTCCTTCGTGAAGGACTGCATGGTCTCGGTCAGCGCATGCTTCCAGGCCTCGTCGGTGCTCTCGCTGTGATCGACGCCGATCACCTGGAGGTCGTCGGGCAGCAGGTCGCTGCCGGACAGGTTGTAGAGCGCCGGCATCAGCAGCCGCTTGGTCAGGTCGCCCCCCGCCCCGAAGATCACCAGCGTGCAGGCTGGAGCCTTCGGCGCGCCGGAGACGCCCGATGAAGCCTTGCTGTCCTGGTCCGCCATGGATGGGCCTGCCTTGCACAGTTTGGCCGCCTGCCTGCCCGAACGCCCCACCCGATGCAAGACGGCTTGCCGCCGATCTTTCGCCCGGGCGAGGAACGCCCCCAGGGGCCTCGCGCTATGCCGGGTGACAGCCCGGGGCCGCGGATCCATGAGCAACGCCTACGACATCATCGTCATCGGCAGCGGCCCGGGCGGCGCTTCGCTCGCGCACCGGCTGGCGCCCACCGGCAAGCGCATCCTGATGCTGGAGCGGGGCGACTACCTGCCGCGCAGCCAGGCCAACTGGGACAGCAAGACGGTGTTTGTCGATGGCACCTACCAGGCCAAGGAGACCTGGCACGGTGCCAAGGGCGAGACCTTCCATCCCGGCCTGCACTACTTCGTCGGCGGCAACTCCAAGGTGTACGGCGCGGCGCTGTTCCGCCTGCGGGAGCGCGACTTCGAGGCGGTGGTGCACCAGGAGGGCGTCTCGCCCGCCTGGCCGCTGAAATACGACGCATTTGAGCCGTTCTACGCGGAGGCCGAACGGCTGTACGCCGTGCACGGGGAACGCGGCGAAGACCCGCTGGAGCCGGCGGCGAGCGGCCCCTACCCCTACCCGGCCGTCAGCCACGAGGCGGCCATCCAGGCGCTGAACGACACCTTTGCCGCCAACGGCCTGCACCCGTTCCACCTGCCGCTCGGCATCCGGCTCGACGAACGGAACGGCCGCCCTACGCCCACCAGCATCTGCATCCGCTGCGACGCCTTCGACGGCTTCCCCTGCCTGCTGAACGGCAAGGCGGACGCGCAGGTGATGTGCGTCGATCCCACGCGCGCCGCCCACCCCAATTTCGAGCTGCTGACCGGCGCCTATGTCAGCCGGCTGGAGACCGACGCGGCGGGCCGCACGGTGACCGGCGTGCACGTGACCCGCGACGGCGAGCAGGAACGCTACACCGCCGACATCGTGGTGGTGGCCTGCGGCGCCCTGTCCTCCGCCCTGCTGCTGCAGCGCTCGGCGAACGACGCGCATCCCAACGGCCTGGCCAACGGGTCCGGCCAGCTGGGGCGCAACTACATGCGGCACAACCAGTCGGTGCTGATGGCGCTGATGCGCGAGCCCAACGACACCGTGTTCCAGAAGACCCTGGCGGTGAGCGACTTCTACTTCGGCTGCGACGATTGGGACTACCCGCTGGGCCTGATCCAGATGTGCGCCACCTCCCATGCCGAGCAGATCAAGGGCGAGGCGCTGCCGCAATGGCTGGAATGGCTGCCCGACATGCCGTTCGAGAGCATGGCGCGGCACTCCATGGATTTCTGGCTTTCGTCGGAAGACCTGCCGCGGCCGGAGAACCGCATCTACTACGACGGCGGCCGGGTGGTGCTGGACGTGACCGAGCAGGGCCAGGAGGCGCACCGCCGCCTGCGCCGCAAGCTGGAACACCACATGCACCGCGCCGGCGCACACCCCGTGCTGGTGGAACGCAGCCTCTACCTCGGCAAAGGCATCCCGATCAGCGGCACCGCGCACCAGGCCGGCACCGCGCGCTTCGGCACCGACCCCGCCACATCCGTGCTGAACCTCGACTGCCGCGCGCACGAGGTGGACAACCTCTACGTGGCCGACGCCAGCTTCTTCCCCTCGATCGGCGCGGTGAACCCCACGCTGACCATCATCGCCAACGCGCTGCGCGTAGCCGCCCACCTCCAGGAGCGCATGGGCTAGGCGCCAGGGCATGACCGTAAGGCCGGACGCAGTCCGGCGCCTTCGGGCCGACAGGGCGATCTCGCGGCGGGCGCGGGCGTGTCGGACTTCGTCCGACCTACGGGCGTAACGTTATCCGCCGTCCAGCAGAAGCAGCGCGTGGCCGTCGGGGTCGTGCAGCAGGGCGGCGCGTGTACCATCCGCCAGGGTGACGGCGCCGGGATGGCCCGCCAGGCTGTCCACCCGCACCACCAGCCGGCTGGCGGCGATGTCGGCGGGTCTGCGCGGCGGGCCGCTTCGGCCTTGCGGATTGCGGTAGCCGAGCAACTCCAGATGCGGTGCGGGCCGGCCCGGCGCCAGCGCCACCACATCGACGCCCGTGCCGTCCAGATCGTCCAGCGCGTCCTGCGCCGGACCGGTGTTGACCTGGCGGGCGGCGACGGTGAGGCCGAGCGTGGCCGTGTAGAAGGCGATGCTGCGCTCGGCATCGGCCACCGCGATGGCCGAGTGGTCGATGCCGCCGGCGGTGGCCGGGTCGGGGCGTGGGAACTGGATCAGCTCCAGCGGGTGCCCGTCGCCGTCGCGGAACTTGTAGGCGACGATGCCGCCCGGCAGCGCCTGCGGGCCGTGGCGCGACACCGCCGTGTGAGGCGTGCCCGCCAGCCTTGCCGCCGCGGCGCCGATGTCGTCGGTCGGGAGCGCCGCGTGCTGGAACCAGCCGTCGTTGCTGCGGCTGCCCGGTGGGTAGGCCGCACCGGGCGGGTCGAAGGCGGCCAGCTCCAGCACCTGGCCGCCGCGCTGCAGCAGGGT
>CAXUGD010000294.1:0-4560 GCA_964250355.1 uncultured Acetobacteraceae bacterium
CTCCAGCCCGGCCAGGATGCCGAGCGGCCAGGGCAGCGCCGGCCGGGCTGCCGCGATCTGGCGGATGACGTCGATGGCCAGCGGGCGGCGGCCGACCGCGCTCAGCCGTTCGGTGAACTCCAGAACGGCCACGTGGTCGGTGCGGCCCTGGCGCGCCTGCGCCCATAGCGCGCCCGCCTCGGCGCGACGCACGGCGTCGATCCTGCCCAGGGCCCCGGTTACGACCTCGTCTATCGTGGCCACGCTACCCCTCCCGGCCGGGCCTAGGCCGGCTTGGCGATCTCCGCCTTCATCTGCTCGTAGAGCGCGCGCAGGCCGTCGGCCATGCCGGCATCGGCTAGCCAGCCCTGGCGCGCGTAGCTGTTCTGCCGCGACTTGCGGGCGAAGATCTCACCCTCGGGCACGCCCGCGCCGGCCACCACGCAGTCGCCGAACTCCGCCATACGTCCATACGGCGCCTCGAAATGCACCGCGTTGTCGTTGATCGCCAGCTCGGCCTTCTCGCCCTCGATGGAGGCGGCGTAGAACTCGCGGTCGATGGTCACGCGCTTCCACATGATCATGTTGCGTATCTCAACCGTTTTGGCGCCGTGCTCCTTGAAGTACATGCCGTTCAGCGCGCGCAGGATCTCCGCATCGTCGCGCGGCATGGAGGCCCAGCGCTTGTCGCCAAGGAAGTTGGGCGCCGGCACGTCGGACAGGCCCAGCACGTCCGTGCAGAAACGGGTGAACACGTCGCCCTTGCTGTCCTGCACGGTCGAGTAGGGGAACAGCCGCACGGCCGCGCGCCCGAATACCGCTTCCTGGTCGCGCCAGGGCAGGCTGTAATCGACATCGATGGCACCCGCCCGCGGTCCCAGCGCCGGGCGGTAGTACTCCGGCGAGCGGCCGTCGAGCAGGCCCAGATAGAACTCGGGCAGAGTCTGCGAGCTGCCCATCAGCAGGCTCTGGTTCCACAGCGACGAGATGCGGTCGCTCCACCGTCGGACAAAGGAGACGATCTGGATGTCGGGCGCGCCCACCAGTTCGCGCAGGATGGCCAGCTCGTCGCGGCGCAGAAAGGTCATCTGCTCGCAGGAGATCAGGACCGTGCCCTCGTTCTCGGCACTGATCTTGGCAAAGATCGGGCGCAGCGACTCGTACCGTTTCTGCACCATCGCCTGGTACATGGGGAAATGGTTGTGCTGGTTGCCCGGGTCGATGAACTCGGTCGGGTAATAGACGCCGCGCGCCTTCAACGCGTCCGCCACCTCGACCAGGCATTGCTGCAGGTAGGTGGAGGCCGTCTTCATCGGGCCGACGTGGAAGATGTAGCGTGGCGGCATCGATCTCTATCCTCCCCGTCCGGCAGACCAGGCTGGCCCCGACCGGCGGTCCCCAACTGGGCCGTGGCGTACGGCAAGAGCGTGGTGCGTGTAAAGTCTCCGGCGCGCGGGGCACCGGTAGGACGATCGCCCTGGTCTGGCCCTGTCACCTCGTATAGGTTCGATGGGAGAGTATCCCTGGGGCGCGGGCGACGCGGGAGCTTGCCCCCGACACGGGCGAGTGCGAGCAGCCGCGCCCAAAATCGCGAGGCAGGCTGCAATGGTCAAACGGCACGTCATTCTTCACATCGGCACGATGAAGACCGGCACCACGTCGATCCAGCAGGTGTTCGCCAAGCGGCGCGACGACATCCTGGCCCAGGGCGCCTGCTACCCCAAGAGCCCCGGCGCGCAAGCCCACGAGTTGCTGACCTACGCGGCCGCCAAGGGCGAGCGCGGACCCAGAGCCGGCGATGCGTTCTGGAAGGGGGTCGATCCGCAGGTGCGCCTGCGGCAGTTCCGCACCGAGTTCGATGCGGAGATGCAATCGGTGCCCCCCGGCGTCGGGCGGGTGATCCTGTCGGACGAACGTTTCAGCTTCTACCTCCGCTCGCGCGAGCACATCGCCGCCCTCAAGGCGATCCTCGACCCGTACTTCGATTCCTTCGCAGTGGTCGCCTACCTGCGCCGGCAGGACTCCTTTCTCGCCAGCCGCTACGCCGAGCAGTTGCGCGTGGGCACGGTGGGCGAGCCGGACCACCGGCACAAGAACCCGGATCGCCTGCACGACTACGACTACCTCGGATTGCTGGACAATTGGGGGGCGGTCTTCGGCGAGGAGTCGGTCAAGCCGCGTATCTACGAGCGCGTGACGAAGGGCGGCTTCGACTCGGTGAAGGATTTCCTGGGCGCCTGCGGTCTCGACCTCATCGTGTCGGAGGACGACAGGGGCGCGCGCTCCAACCCGTCGATGAACCTGTCCGGCCAGCACGTGCTGCGCGAGGTGGGGCGCCAGATGCAGGAGCAGACGGAGAAGACCGGCCTGGGCGGGCCACTGTGGCGGCGCATCAGCGACTCGGTCACGGCCGCCTTGCCCGGCAAGGGTTGGCTGCCCACGCGCACGGAGGCAGCGGCTTTCATGGAGCGCTTTGCCGAGAGCAACGAGGCAGTGCGCGCGCGCTACTTCCCAGACCGCGCCAGCCTGTTTGCCGATGAGAGTGCCAGCTTTCCCGAACAGCCGGCCGAGGTGAGCGACCGCGCGCTGTTCGAGGCTGCCTGCCGCTCGCTGCTGGAGGTCGCCACGCGCGCCCAGAAGCGCGAGGGCGTGATCACGCGAACGGCGAACAAGACGGTCGCCGCGGCCACGGGCAAGAAGCCCGCCGGCAAGCCGAACCCTCCGGGCAAGTAGTCTGCTTTGTAGAAGCGGCGTTACTTCAGAGTCAGCCAAGTTTACGCGCGCGGCGCTGGCCGGTGGGATGCCAAAGCGCATCCCACCCTGCGCATGCCCTGTCTCTATGCTGCTTCGGCCTGCACGCGGCGCATGATGTCCTGGAACACCTTGAAATAGACCATGCGGTCGAAGTGGTTTGGATTGGCCGTTACCTCGTCGGCAGTGGCGTAATCGTTCATCTCGAGCAGAGCGACGTTGGGGAAGTCGCGGGCGACTGCGGCGGTCCAGTTGTTCACCGTCTGCTTGCGCTTGTGGATCACCAAGCCCTTTGGCCCCATGCTCTGCTCGTTCGCCTTCAGGATGAACACGCGCACGCCCGGTGTGGCGCGTTCCAGGATCAGCCGCAGATGTTCCTTGAAATCCGTTTCGGCGACCATGCCTTCATAGGTAAAATGCCGCTTCACCTTGGCGATGAAGTCGGCACCCAGGTTGGTCTTGACCGGATCGGCCCGGGTGATGTCTTGCATCGTTGCCTTATGTTTCTGGTGCACCACGGGCAGCAAAAGGCCGGTAAATTTGTGCCGGTATAGCGCATAGGCCGCCTCTGCCCAGAAGCTGAGCACCCATACGGCGCGGTCGCTGGGCGCCAGGCTGGTCAACGCGGAGTGGAAGTGCACGTCGCGGTAGCCCATCTTGGTGAATACGCGCCGCGCCGCTTCCGGCAGGCCACGCAGCGCGTGCCGCGCGAACACGCTGTGGTTCAGCGGCAGCATGGTGCCGTCCTCGACCACGTTGAACTCGCCGTGGACCACCGGCGCCACGCCGTTGAAATAATGGGTGACGGCGTGCAGGTCGCACCCGCCGCGCGCAAAGACGTAGTCGAGCAGATGCGCGTTCGCCGCCTCGCTTTCGGCGTGCTCGGAAGCCTCGCGTACCCAGTCGATCTCGCGCGTGTCGCCGACGACGTCGGTGAGAACCTCGCCGCGCACGCGCAGGGTGGGCCGGCCCAGGCGCTGGTACAGCCAGCTTTCCACGCCCATGTTCAGCGTGCGGCAGGAGAAGCAGAAATGCTTCAACGAGCGGCCGAGCGGACCGCTGTTCATGATGTACAGCCCGCAATAGCCGTAATCGCCGTAGCGGTCGTGCACGCGGATGATGCCGGCCTGTACGGCGTAGCCGGAAAGCAGCTCGCGCAGTTCCGTGCGCGCCGCGTCCATGTCTTCCGATAGCCGAACCTTGGTGTAGTTCAGCTGGTTGGTGCGGTTGATCAGCTCGATGGCACGATCCAGGTGCTGCTCAAAATCGTGCTCGATCGTGACAACGATGCCGCTTTCGCGCAGGAATGCCTCGTTGTCGCCGCCGGCCTCTTCCTCGTCGGTCTTCTTCTTCTGCAGCAATTGATACTGCTTCAGCCGCGTTAGCCCCTCGTCCGGCTTGCCGCGGAAGAGCGGACTGTCCAGCATCGCCTCGATGAACGTCTCGGGCGCGGTCTGTATGCCGGGCACGTAGTGCCTCGCCTCGCCCAGGTTCATCGGGTTGTCGTCGATGAACAGGATGGTGGGCGCGCGCAGCTGCACCGCGTCCACCAGGCGCGCCAGCCTGGGGCCTTTCGGGTCCCAGTTGATGCTGGGGAACACGAAATACTCCCAAATGCCCTCGCGCTCCAGCTCGGCGCGCACGGTTGCCATGTCGTTCTTTGAGCAGATCGAGCTGACAATGCCGCGGCGCGCCAGCTCGACCACGATGTCGTGGACTTCGCGCCGGTAACGCATGCCGCCTTCGGTCAGGGTGCCGTGCCAGAACGTCTCGTCGAGATCCCACACCACCAGCCGCACCGGCTCGGCTCCCTCGGCCGGTGCGGCTGGT
>CAXUGD010000295.1:0-4549 GCA_964250355.1 uncultured Acetobacteraceae bacterium
GGCCGATGCCGGCCTGGTGCTGCGGGCGCTGGGGGTTGCCGACACCCTGCAGGGCGGCGCGCTGACGCTGGACGGCAGCTTCGACGATGGCCAGCCCGGCTCGCCGCTGACCGGAACGCTTACGCTGGACCAGTTCAACCTGCGCGACGCGCCGGCGATCGGACGCCTGCTGCAGGTAATGACGCTATACGGCGTGGCCGACACGCTGCACGGTCCGGGCCTGCATTTCTCCAGGCTGGTAGCGCCGTTCGCCTGGCAGCGGCGCGTGCTGCACCTGTCCAGCGCGCGGGCGTTCTCCGCCTCGCTCGGCATCACGGCGGCCGGCGACGTCGATCTGCGCCGCCGGGTGGCCGACATCCGCGGCACGGTGGTGCCGGCCTATTTCTTCAACCAGCTGCTGGGCGACCTGCCGCTGATCGGGCGCATCTTCTCGCCGGAAAAGGGCGGGGGCGTGTTCGCCGCGCGCTACTCGGTGCGCGGGCCGTTGGCCAACCCGAAGGTTGGCGTGAACCCGCTTTCGGCGTTGACTCCGGGTTTCCTGCGCGAGGGTTTCAGCATCTTCGACCGCAAGGCGCCGCCGAGTTGACGCAGCGGCATGGTCGCAGAAGCCTTCACCGAGGCGGTCGCGCCTCGGAGGGGGAACCGTCCTTCTCCCGCTCGATCAGGGCGCGCTTGCGTTCTACGCCCCAACGGTAGCCGGACAGCCCACCGTCCTGCCGCACCACGCGGTGGCACGGGATGGCCACGGCCAGGCTGTTGGCCGCACAGGCGCCCGCCACGGCGCGGACGGAGGCGGGCGCGCCGATGCGGGCGGCGATCTCGGCATAGCTGGCGGTGGCCCCGGCCGGGACCGTGCGCAGCGCCTGCCATACGCGCTGCTGGAACGCGGTGCCGCGTATGTCGAGCGGCAGGTCCAGGCCCGTGCGCGGTGCGTCCACGAAGCCTACCACCTGTGCCACCAGCGTTTCGTAGGCGGGGTCGCCGCCGGCAAGCTCCGCCTGCGGAAAGCGGTCCTGCAGGTCGCGCGCCAGCGCGTCCGGGTCGTCGCCGATCAGGATGGCGGCCACGCCCAGCGCGCTGGAGGCGACCAGGATGGCGCCCAGCGAGCACTGCCCCACGGCAAAGCACAGCACCTCCCGCGGGCCGCCGGCGCGGTACCGGCTGGGCGTCATGCCGAGCAGGGCGGTGGAGGCCTCGTAGAACCGGCCGCTCGAGCCGAAACCGGCCCCGTAGATCGCGTCCGTCACCGTGGGAGCGCGGCCAAGCTCCGCACGCACCCGCTCCGCCCGGTGCCGGGCGGCATAGGCGCGCGGCGTGACCCCCGTCTGCGCCTTGAACAGCCGGTGGAAGTAGGAGGCGCTGAGGTCGGCGGCCTCCGCCAGCGCGGCCAGCGAGGGCAGCCGGTCCGCCGCCTCGATGGCACGGCATGCCTTGGCCACGATCAGGGCGTTCCCGGCTTCGGCCGACAGGCCATCGGGGTTGCAGCGGCGGCAGGGGCGGAAGCCGGCGGCACGGGCGTCCGCGGCCGTTGCGTGGAACGACACGTTCCTCGGATGCGCGGCGCGTGACGCGCAGGAGGGGCGGCAATAGACGCCCGTTGTGGCCACCGCGTACCAGAACAGGCCGTCGGCCGTCTTGTCGCGTGCGGCAACGCGCGGCCAGCGTGGGTCGTCTGCGGGGTTCGACATGGTGTGCCTCCTGTCAGCACGCCGATATCGGCCGGCCATGCGCGGGCTGCACTCCGTCTTTTGCTGTCAAATCCGCGGCCGGGCGCCCGGCCGTCTCCAGGCAGATCGCCTCGAACTGCCGGCCCACCTGCGCCCAGGAAAACCGCTCTTCCAGCAGCGCGCGGGCCGCCTGCGCCAGGTGGCGGCGGAGCGCGGCATCGGCCAGCGCGCGCAGGATGGCGGCGGCGAAATCGGCACCGCTTTCGGCGGACAGGAAATGCGTTCCGGGCAGCACGGACAGCCCCTCTACCCCCAGCGCCGTCGAGACGACCGGGCGGCCGAGCGCCATCGCCTCGAACGCTTTCAGCCGCGTGCCGCTGCCTACGCGCAGCGGGATGACAGAGACGTCGCCGCGCAGCACGTGCGGGCGGATGTCGTCCACGAAGCCGGTGAACTCCCACGGGAGGCCCGATTGCCGCGCGCGCGCCACCAGCGGGGCGGGCGGGTTGCGGCCCACCACCAGCATGCGCGCATCCGGCCGTCCGGCGGCCACGTGCGGCCACACCTCGTCCATAAGGAACGCGATGCCGTCGATGTTGGACCGGCTGTCCATGGCGCCCGAGAA
This sequence comes from uncultured Acetobacteraceae bacterium, assembly GCA_964250355.1. Taxonomy (GTDB): domain Bacteria; phylum Pseudomonadota; class Alphaproteobacteria; order Acetobacterales; family Acetobacteraceae; genus BOG-908. The sequence goes on from CAXUGD010000295.1 coordinate 2,293, forward strand.
CACAACGGTGGACGCCGTCTCGGCCGGCGGGTGGAAGGCGTAGAAATCGAGATCGACGCCCGTGTCGATCACGGCGGCGCCGCGGATGCCGCAGCGTTGTTCCAGCATGCGCGCGTCGCGGGCCGACACGGCCACCACCGTGTCGAAGCGGCGCAGGGTGGCGCACTCGAACGCCTGCATGCGGGCTGCCTGCTGGCGCCACACGGCCCGGCGCGGGCCGCGCGCCTGTTCGGCATGGCGCTCCAGGATCTCGGCCTCCACATTGTGGGTAAACAGGACGGAGCGCGTGCCGAGCGGACCGGGTGCCAGCACGGCGGCCTGCGGGAAATCCACCACCACCACGTCCGGCCCGTCCGCCAGCGCGCCGGCCACCACGCGCGTGCCCGCGCGGGACCGGTCGGTGGCGGCCGAGACGGGCAGGGGGCCGGCCAGCGCCAGCAGCTTCCCGAACCGGCCGGCCGGCCGCTTCGGCCAGGAGACGAAGCGATCGCACACGCCCGCGATCTCGGCCCGGTGGGCGGCGGGATCGGCGGGCGCGGGCGAGGCGAGCGTGATCTCGAACGCGCCGCCCTTCATGGCGCGCAGGATGCCGGAGGTGCGTATCTTGCCGCCCTCGTCGAGCGGGAACAGGAAGCGCGGGCTGACGAACAGCAGCCGTCGGCGCGGCAGGCTCACCAGCAGATGCCCTGGTAGGCCGAATGGTTCGCGTGGCGGAGGGCCGCGATGTCGGCCAGGTCGATCACCACGTGCCCGTCCAGCGCTGCCAGCAGCGCCGCGCGGTCGTCCGCACCCAGGTGGCCCACCACCACGATGCGGCCGTGCTGCAGGGCGGCTTCGGGGCTGCCCACCATCAGCCGTTCCAGATGCGGGATCTCGCGGTCGATATAGGCGCGGTTGGCGCCCAGCAGGGCCGCCACGTTGACGAAGCGGTCGAAGATGCGCAGGTCGAAACCGCGGCCGATCAGCCGCTCCGCCAACGTCACGAACGGGCTTTCCCGCAGGTCGTCGGTGCCCTGCTTGAAGGCGAGGCCGAGGAGGCTGACCGGCTGTCGCCCGTGCCGCGCCACCGCCTCGAAGGCGCGTTCCACGATCGCGGTGTTGCTGGGCAGGACCTGTCCCAGCATCGGGGCCGCCACCGATTTTTGCCGCGCGAGTGACAGGAAGCTGCGCACGTCCTTGGGCAGGCACGAGCCGCCGAACGCGAAACCCGGCCGCAGGTAGGCGGGCGAGATGTTCAGCGTGCGGTCTTGGCAGAACAGCCGGAACGCCGCCGGCGCGTCCACGCCGTGTTCGGCCAGGATCGCGCCCGCCTCGTTGGCGAAGGCCAATTTCAGCGCGTGGTAGGCGTTGGAGAGGAATTTCACCGATTCCGCAATGCGGTACGGCACCGCGTGCACCGGCGCCGCGATCGGCGCGTAGAGCTCGCGCAGCACCGCCGCGTCGTCGCCCTCCGGCACGCCCAGCAGGGTGAAGGGTGGCGCGTGGAAATCGCGCACGGCGGTGCCTTCGCGCAGGAATTCCGGGTTGCTGTAGTAGTGCAGGCCATCGCCCAGCCGCCGGCCGGACGCCTGTTCCAGCAACGGGATCACGACCTCCTCCGCCGTGCCGGGCGGCACGGTGGAGCGCATCACCACGCTGTGCGCGCCGGGCTTGCGCGCCACCGCCGCGCCGATGCCGCGCACCACCGCCTCGACCGCCAGCATGGAGGTGCTGCCGTCCGGCGCGCTGGGCGTGCCCACCGCGACCATCGACACCTCCGTCTCGGCCACTGCCTGCGCGGTATCGGTGGTGGCCCGCAGGCGGCCGGCGGCCACCGAGTCTGCAATCAGTTCGGCAATCTCGGCCTCCACGATCGGCGAGCGGCCGGCGCCCAGCATGGCCACCTTGTCCGGGGCCACGTCCACGCCCAGCACATGGTGGCCCAGGCTGGCAAGGCAGCCGCCCGAAACCGCGCCCACATAGCCGATGCCGAAGACGGAAATGCGCATGGTGTTACCCTTGCCGGCGTGTGCAGCCGGATCGCTACTGGAACGGCATCAGTAAACCCATAACGATAAAATATCGACATTGCGAGATGGCGCGCGCGGCGCCGGTCATCCGGGCCCGGGGCCGGCCGGGGCTGGCGCCTTCCGCAACGTGAAATCGAGCAGTTCCACCTGCCGGGCCAGCCGGTTGAGCTGTTCGCCGCACCCGGCCGATGGCGGGCGGGACAGGGCGGCCCCGCCGCCGGCCAGCGCCTGCAGGGTCTCCACCACCC
>CAXUGD010000296.1:0-4445 GCA_964250355.1 uncultured Acetobacteraceae bacterium
CCGCCGGCGTCCGAACAGGACAGCGCCACCCCAAGCGCATCCGCCTCTGCCCGAATCAGCGCCAGGCGGGGCAGCACGCGCTGGGTCAGGAAGCGCCCATCGCCGTCCACCACCATCCAGCGCCGGTCGTGCAGCAGTCCCCAGGGTTCGACTACGGCGAAAGCCGGAGAAGTCCCGGCCAGCCCCTTCACCGGGAAAACATGGAGTTCGGCCACGAACATCGATTGCTTACCCATGTAAATCATACCATCGCATGCCGGTGACGGCTCGCAAAACGGCTTGTGTGGTTTATGCTCGCCTCATGCCAGACATCCTTCGGATCGGCGTAATCGGCGCCGGCCATTTTGGCCGCTTCCACGCCCAGAAGATCGCCCAGAGCCGGCGTGCGGCCCTGGTGGGCCTGACCGACCTGGACGCCGGCCGCGCTGCCCTTGTCGGGCGCGAGCTGGGCGGGGTGCCGGCGATGGGCCTGGCCGACCTGCTGGAAACCGCCCACGCCGTGGTCGTGGCAGCCCCTGCCGAGGTGCATTACGACCTCGCGGCGCTGGCCCTGGAGCAGGGCCGCCACGTGCTGGTGGAAAAACCGATTGCCGCCACGCTGGAGCAGGCGGACCGGCTGGCGGAGCTCGCCCGCACCCAAGCCCGCGTGCTGCAGGTAGGCCACCTGCTGCGCTACTCGCCCGAACACGCCGCCATCGCCGCCCGGATCGCGCGGCCGCTCTACATCGAGGCAACCCGGATCGCGCCGTTCAAGCCGCGCGGCACCGACGTTTCCGTCATCCTCGACCTGATGATCCACGACCTGGACCTGGTGTTGAGCCTGGTCGACAGCCCGATCGAGAGCGTGGACGCGCTGGGGGCCGCCGTTTCCAGCCCGTTCGAGGACATCGCCAACGCGCGCGTGCGGTTCGCGAACGGCTGCGTGGCCACCATCACGGCCAGCCGCATCTCGCTAAAGACCGAGCGGCGGATGCGGCTGTTCAGCCAGGAGGGTTACCTGTCGGCCGATTTCGTCGCCCGCCGGCTGACGGTGATCGGCCGGGAGCACGGCGTGCAGCTGCCGGGCACCGACGGTTTCAGGATCGACGAGGCGAGCTGGGAGGAGCACGACGTGCTGGAGGCCGAGCACGCGGCCTTCATCGCCTCGTGCCTCGACGGCGCGCCGGTGGTGGTGGATGCGGCGGCCGGGCGGCGCGCGCTGGAGGCGGCGCTGGCGGTGAGTGCCGGCATGGCGCGCTCGCGTGCGGTAGCCGAAGCGTCAGGCCTGGTCCAGCAACTCGAGCACGGCACGGGCGGCCGCGTCTGACGGCTTGCCCTCCGGCGCACGCAGCGCCTGCATGACTCCGGCAAAGGCGTCGCGCTGCGCCTGGGCGGCGGCCGGGTCGGTCAGCAGTGTATGCACGGTGTCGGCCAGCTTGGCGGGCGTGCAATCCCCTTGCAGCAGTTCGGGCACCACCGCGCGGCCGGCCAGCAGGTTTACCATGGCCACGTGCGGTACGCGGATCAGGCGGCGGGCCACCGCGGCGGTGAGCGGGTTCACGCGGTAGGTAACGGCCATCGGCACGCGGGCCAGCGCCAGTTCCAGGGTGGAGGTGCCCGATTTGGTCAGTGCCGCACCGGCCGCCGCATAGGCGTCGTGCTTGTCATCCAGCTCCGTCACGATCAGCGGCGGCCGTGGCCAGCCGGCGGCGTGGCGGGCAACCGTGTCGGCCACCGCGTGCGAACTGGGGATGACGAGCGTCAGCGCGGGGATGCTTCGGGCGAGCAGGCCCACCGTGCGGCCGAACACCGGCATCAGGCGCGGCACTTCGGTGCGGCGGCTGCCCGGCATCAGCACCACCACAGTGTTTCCGGGCGGTATGCCGTGGCGGGCGCGGAACCGGGCCGCGTTGCCCTCGCCCGCGCCCGATTGGAGCACCGGGTGGCCCACGAAGGTGGCGGGCAGGCCGTGGCGGGCGAAGAACTCGGCCTCGAACGGCAGCAGGCAGAGCAGCCTGTCCCACAGGCCGGGATACGCACGCACGCGACCCTCGCGCCAGGCCCAGACCTGAGGGCCTACGTAATGGACGCGCTTCAATCCCAGCGGTCCGATGCGCTGAAGCAGGCGCAGTGCGAAGCCTGGGCTGTCGATGGTGACGACGATGTCGGGCCGACGCTGCCCGATATCGGCCGCTGCCTGGGCCAGCCGCCAGCGCAGGGCGTGCAGCCGGGGCAGGATCTCGGCAAGCCCCATCACCGCCAGGTCGCGCATCGGGAACAGCGAGTGCAGCCCCGCCGCTTCCATGCGCGGGCCGCCGATGCCGGCGAAGGCGAGCCCGGGGCGCAGCTGGCGCAGCGACAGCATCAGCCGCGCGCCCAGAACGTCGCCGCTGGCCTCGCCCGCCAGCAGCCAGACGGTCGGCGGTCGTTCAGCCATACAGGGTGGCGGGATCGGCGAGCGGGGCTGCCGTTTCCACCGCGGCCTCGTCGCGCCAGGCGGTGTAGAAGCAGGAGCGCCGGCCGGTATGGCAGGCAACCCCGGTCTGATCGACCAGCAACAGCAGCGCGTCCGCGTCGCAATCGTAGCGCAGCTCGACCAGGCGCTGGACCTGGCCGGAGGTCTCGCCCTTGCGCCACAGCGCCTGGCGCGACCGGCTCCAGTAGCAGACACGGCCGGTGGCGAGCGTTTCCGCGACGGAAGCCCGGTTCATCCAGGCGAGCATCAGCACCTCAAGCGAGTCGTGCTGCTGGGCGATGGCGGGGATCAAGCCGTCGGCGTTGAAGCGGATCGGGGGCATGCGGCCGGGTTTAACCGGGCCGGAGACGCGCGGCTACGCCGTCGCATTTAGCCGCCTCAGCTCGGCCACGGACGGGTCCTGCTTCGCGGGTTTCGGCCGCTCGCACTACCTTAAAAAGTAACTGCAGGAGCGCCCTGTTAAAACGGAGCTCTCCTGCGGTTGGCTTAGTTTGCGGAGCAGCTGGCCGTGCTGGTGAGGACGCCGACGTTGGTGATGCTGCCATCGGCGGTCTTGAACTCGGTGGCCGAGGTGCTGGCCAGGGTCTTATTGGCGATCTTGCCGGTAATCGTGACGGAGTTCTGCGAGGGATTGATGAACGTCAGGTGGAAGCCGCCCTTATAGACGACGTAGTAGCCGCTGTAGTTTGGGTATTGCGTGGCGGCGACCGTGCCAGCGTCGGTGTAGTTCTTGTTGGCGCCGGTGCTGGTCAGCTGGAAGCAGACGTTCTTCTGGTTGCCGTTGGCCACCGAAAAGCTGGCTAGGTAGCTGCCAGTCAGGTCGAGCGCGTGGCTCTGGCCGGCCAGCGCCATGCTGGCTGCCAGCGTTCCCGCGAAAATTGAAAGTCTCATGGTACTCTTCTCCTCGGACGATGATGTGCCGGGTGCAATGAAGACGGTCATGTCACAAAAGTCGAGCTATATCTGCCGGGCGTCGCAATATTCACGCCGGCGTCATTAAGGTCGCAGGACGGAGGCGAAGGCGTGGGCGAGGTCGGCGATCAGGTCGGCCGGGTCCTCCAGCCCGATATGGAAACGCACAGCCGGGCCGGGATGGGCGAACTCGCCGGCGGAACGCACCACGAACCCCGTGGTGGGCAAGGCCAGGCTTTCGTAGCCGCCCCAGGACGCGCCGATGCCGAACAGGGTCAGCGCATCGACCAGGCGGTGCGTCGCCTCCACCGCCACTTCGGGGGCGAACACCACGCCGAACAGGCTGCACGCCCCGGAGAAATCGCGTTTCCACAGAGCGTGGCCGGGGGCGCCGGGCAGGGCAGGGTGCAGCACGCAGGCCACCTCCGGCTGGGCGGCGAACCAGGCAGCCACCTCCAGCCCGGACGCCATCTGCCGGTCCAGCCGCACCGCCATGGTTCGCAGGCCGCGCAGGGTGAGCCAGCAATCGTCCGGGGAGGCGTACTGGCCCAGTTGCAGGGTGGCGTCGCGCACGCGGCGCCAATGCGCGTCCTCCCGCGTGGTGGCCGAGCCGATCAGCACGTCGGAATGGCCGGCCGCGTATTTGGTCAGTGCCTGTATCGAGACGTCCACGCCATGCGCAAAGGGCTGGAAAGCGTGGATGCCCCAGGTGTTGTCCATCAGCACGGCCACCCCCTGCGCCCGCGCGAGCGCGGCCAAAGCGGGCACGTCCTGCACCTCGAAGGTATGGCTGCCGGGGCTTTCCAGGAACAGCACGCGCGTTTCGGCGCGGAACTGCGGCGTCAGCGCGTCGGCCGTGGCCTCGGCGGGGTAGTATGTCGTGGCAACGCCCAGGCGCTTCAGCATGGTCTCGCAGAACAGGCGCGTGGGGCCATAGACGCTGTCCGGCATCAGCAGGTGATCGCCGGATCCCAGGTAGCCCAGCAGCGGCGTGGTGACCGCAGCTAGGCCGGTGGAGAAGACCTGGCAGCGCGTGCCGCCCTCGATCTCGGCCACCACGTCTTCCAGCGCGTGGTGC
>CAXUGD010000297.1:0-4428 GCA_964250355.1 uncultured Acetobacteraceae bacterium
GCCGAGGCCCGGCCAGGCCGAGCGTCGTCCGATCAGGACATCGCCAGCGAGCTGCGCCTGCGGCCCGAGCGGTCGCGGGTGACGCGTCTGTCGCGGCGCGTGCTGACGCTCCTCGGCGGGACGGCGGCCATCGGCATTGCGGCCGCACTAATGCTGGCGCTGTGGCCCCATGCGAACCGGACGGGCCAGGAGCTGCTCTCGACCGACAACAAGGCCACGCCCGACGGCCTCAACACTCTGCCGCGGGATTACACGGGTTTGCCGAAGCCGGTGCCGCAGCTCGGGCCGCCGCTCCCCGGCTATCTCGGGCGACCGATGATCAACGCCGGCGCGCCCGCGCCCGGCATGCCCCAACCTGCGCGGGCGCAGGCCGATCCAGAGGCGCAGAGGCTCGCCCAGGAGCGCGCTCGCTTAGCCCAGGAGCTCGAGGCCGCCCGTACGAGCCGACTGTTCGCGAGCGAGGCCCGCGCAGCCGTGCAGCCCGCAGCCCTGACGTCCGGCACGACTCCTACGTCCGACTTGAGCCTCCTGGGCGCCGGGACAAGTACGCCTGCGCGGCAGCCGAGCGAGGGAGACCGCAAGCTCGCCTTCCTGAACGGCGAGACCGACCGGCGCACCGTTAGCCCCGACCGGGTGCAGGCGCCGGCGTCGCGCAACGTGGTCCAGGCGGGTTCCGTGATCCCGGCAGCGCTCCTCACCGGCCTCCGCTCCGACCTGCCGGGCCAGGTCACGGCGCAGGTGACGGAGGCCGTCTACGACAGCCCGACTGGCCAAGTGCTGCTGATCCCGCAGGGCTCGCGCCTGGTCGGCCAGTACGACGCCCAGGTGCAGTTCGGGCAAAGCCGCGCACTGCTGGTCTGGACGCGGCTGATCTTCCCGAACGGCCGCTCGATCGTCCTTGAACGCCAGCCCGGCGCCGACCCGGAAGGGTTCGCCGGGCTGGAGGACCAGGTCGACAATCACTGGGGACAGCTGTTCAAGGCGGCGCTGCTGTCGACTATTCTGTCGGTTGGCACCGAGGCGGGCACGTCCAACAACGAGAACAGCCTCGTGCAGGCCATCCGCGAAGGCGCCTCCAACTCGTTCGCCCAGACCGGAAGCCAAGTGGTCGGCCGCTCGCTCAACATCCAGCCGACCATCACCATCAGGCCCGGGTTCCCGGTCCGGGTGATTGTCACGCGTGATCTCGTGCTTGAGCCCTACGCGGGATGAGGAGACTACACATATTATGGCGAAGCTGAAACTCGGGACAATTGAGGACGACAAGCCGGTCAAGCTCACGGTCGAGCTGCCCGCGCGGGTGCATCGCGATCTCGTCGCCTACGCGGAGGTGCTCGGGCGCGAGGCGCGTAACGAAGCGCCGCTTGATCCTACGAAGCTGGTCGCGCCCATGCTGGCGCGGTTCATGGCCGGCGATCGTGAGTTCGCGAAAGCACGCCGCAAAATAGCTCCGTATGCCTGAGCAGACTGACCGCGCTAAAAACTAAGTAGCCGAACCGTGTCGGGCTGCCCGTCGAGCGTGACTGAGAAAGCGACCAAGCGCAGGGTTTTCATTGTTCTCCATCCAAGCCATACGCACCGACACGGTTGCATCATTATCTGTCACGGGACGATAGACTACGCCAGGATGTCTGACCGCAATGGCGGCTTCAGTCACTACTGTCAGCGCGAAGCCGGCGCTGACCAAGCCCAGTAGGGTTTCACGCCCGACGGCGTGCTGTCGGATATTCGGCGCATAGCCGCCAGGATGCAGCTTGCCTGCGAGCCACGCGTAGATCACCGGCCCAGACCCGAAAGCGCGCACCACGAATGCTTGATCGCGCAACTCTGCCCAGGTCAGAGCATCGTGCTCGGCAAGGCCGTGAGCCTCAGGAATGGCAATGTAGATCTGCTCGGCCCATAGCTGTTCGCTCTCGGCTCCCGGTGCATCCTCCACGCCTGTCAGGAAGGCTACGTCGACTCGGTGCTGCCGAAGCGCCGTTAGCTGGTCGATTGAAGCGCCTTCAAGAAACGAGATGTCCAGGGTGGGGAAGCGCGAGTGGTAGGAACCGAGCAGATCGTGGAGGCGACCTGACGCGAGCGAGGCATAGAAGGCCACCGCGAGTGCGCCGTCGTCCCCGTGCTCGATGCGAAGAGCATCCTGGCCGGCGTATTCGAGTTCAGACATCGCCCAACGCGCGCGGTCCAAGAAGCGTCGGCCCGCCAGTGTTGTTCGCAGACCCGTGCTATGTCGCTCGAAAAGCGTGATGTTAAGGCTCTCCTCCAGCGACCGTACTCGGCGGCTCACGGCTGATGGCCGCAATCCAAGCTGCTCGGCTGCTTGTCGAATACTGTGGTGCTCGGCAACACTAAGCGCGTGCACCACAGACCGGAGGTCAAGAGGCGGTGTTCTCAACATCGCCGCGAACGGATTCGATGCGCAGTTTCATGAATTCGCCCTCGCGCCGCGTCTACGCCTCCCACTACGTATTGGTAGCTTAGTGCCAAAACCTGCTGGGCTGGCGGCTGGCCTTGGTCTCAGTTGGCTGGGCGCAGCTGCCCTCCGCGTGCCGTTCCTGCGACGAACCTTGTAGACCCGGGGCCGCCCCGCGAAGGCCCGGGCGCCCCCGAACGGGATCACGGTTCCGACGTGACGAACGCGGCGGGGATGCAAATGGTGCGCAGCTCGAGTTCGGCGCCAAGCCGAATCGCTTGCTCTGGGGCGCGCTCGTGGCGGGGCTGATCGGATTGTGGCAGCACCACCGTCGGCGCACGCGTCCCGAACGCGCGGAGTAGGCGCTCGAACCCGGGTTCGATGTGGATCGCAAGGAACCGAGCGCACATCACAGCCTTGGAGAGTAGGCATCGTCACCTTGAGTACTGTCGCGTCCGCTGCAACCGGCATGATCCCTATGTCAGCCTTTGTTCTGGGGGATGATCGGCAGCAGGAGCCAAGGCTCCTTGCCTTCATCAAAATGCAGCCGGTTCTTGCCGCCAAAAATTGCCGGCGGTCGATCCTTCGTCTCGGCGTGTAGAAACGGGCCGACGCCCGTTTCCTGGAAAAGATCGCCCGGCTGGCGCTGGTCACCCTGTCCGTGGTTGAAGTCGCATCCGCGGATGTTGAGCGCCAGCCGATAGCCTGCGGGAATGACGATACAGGTCGGCAGGATCTCGATGTCGAGCTCCACCGGCTCGCCGGGCGTCAGCGGCTGGTGCTCGTCGTGGGTGTGGTACGGACGGTAGGGCAGGCTCCGGTCGGGATCCAGCTTGCGCTGCGACGCGCGCAGCCAGCCCAGCCCGATCGGCACCTTGGGATCGTTGGTGCCGATAAACAGCACCTCCTTGCCGTCGGGGTCGTAGAGCCGCAGCGCCAGGAACAGGTCGGCGTCGGTCGTCTGCGACGACACGAAGAGCCGCGCCGCCACCGGCCCGGTGATCTCGACCTCTCGGGTCGACACCGGTAACGAGAAGAACAGCCCTTCGCCCATCGCTTCATAACCGATCGCGTCGCCCTGTTTCGCGGTCGTCGTGAGCTCGCGGTTCTCGGGATCGAGGTGGAGGCGCGTCCACTGCGTGCGCGCGAGCGGCCACTCCTGTTCGCCGCGCTTGGTGAACTTCTCGCCCGGGTGCCGGATGTCGAGCTCGACCGGCGGCTGCTTGTCCCAGCCGGTGTCCTCGCCCTTGAGGAAGTGGCCGAAGAATCGCTTCTGGAGTTCGACGCCCTCCGCCCGGTAGAATGGCGCGAAATGCGTGTTGCCGTGCGTCGACAGCCATTTCTGCGGCGATCCCGCCGCGAGCCAGCCTTCGAAATTGCCGCGCGGGTGACAGCCCATGCCGCCCCAGTTGGCGGACGACAGCAGGGGCACGGTGATGCGCGAATGGTCCGCCGTCCGCTCCCGATAGAAGGCCCCGTCCAGCGGACGCTTCAACTCCTCGTCATAGCAGTTGACGCGGTTCGCCTCGAGCTCCCCGGGCGATAGCGTCTCCGGTCCGGCGACCCACTCGCCGTCAAGCGTGCTCCGGACCCCGTGCTCGCCGACGCCGTGCTGCTGCGACGCGACCTGGCCGGGGTACCAGACCTGGTCAAACTGGCAGAGGATGCCGCCCTGCCGCGACCAGTCGCGGTACCAGTCGGCCGCGCCTTCCCACACGCAGATCGCCGACAGGTGCGGCGGCTGCATGGCCGCGACCAGCCATTGGTTGATCGCGTAGTAGGAGATGCCGTTGAGCCCAACCTTGCCGTTGCACCACGGTTGGGCGGCCACCCATTCGATGCTGTCGTGATAGTCCCTGATCTCGCGCGGCGACAGCAGGTCCAGCTTGCCCGGGCTGCGGCCCGAGCCGCGCCCGTCGATGCGGACGCAGGCATAGCCTTCAGGCACCCACTTTTCGGGGTCGACCAGCTCCCAGACCTGGAAGGAGGAGGTGGTGCCCTGATCGATGTCGGGA
>CAXUGD010000298.1:0-4415 GCA_964250355.1 uncultured Acetobacteraceae bacterium
GCACGCATGCCACGGGTTTGGTGCGGCAGCGGACGGGGTGTAAGCACCGGGCCTGCGGGCCTGGGGCAAGCAGCCCACGCCGTGCAACGACAGGGGAGACGGAATTTGTTTAGTCACATGATGGTCGGCAGCAACGACCTTGCACGGTCCAAGAAGTTCTACGACGCGCTGTTTGCCGCGGTGGGCGGCAAGCCCGGCATCCAGGACGAGAAGGGGCGGCTGGTTTACCTGCATAACGGCTCGATCTTCCTGGTGACCAAGCCGATCAACGGCGAGCCTGCCACCCACGGCAACGGCACCACCTTCGGCTTTGCGGTGGACAGCCCCGCGCAGTCCGATGCCTGGCACGCGGCCGGCGTAGCGCATGGTGGCACCGCCATCGAAGACCCGCCCGGCATTCGCGAAAGCGGCATGGGCAAGCTCTACCTCGCCTACCTGCGCGACCCGGATGGCAACAAGTTGTGCGCTCTGCACCGGGTGGCCGGCTGAGGTTGCGCCGATGCCTGGGGTCGCTTGGCGTCACCCAGGCCGCCTACGGGCTGGCGATCGATATGCTGCCCAACCGCGACGCCAAGCGGGCAAGCCGCTTGTCGAGCGTTAGAAAGCTGTCGCATCCGCAAGCCGCCGCAAGGTGCAGCGCATCCGCAAAATCCATTCCCGAGGCGGCCCAATCCATGGCCTTGGCTACCAGGGCAGCATCTTCGACGCAGACGCCCGGAAGACCGGCTAGCGCGCGCAGTGCGGAGATGACCTGTTCGGATGGCAGGTCGTAAACGCCGCGCAGCACCCATTCCGTTTCCAGCAAAACGCTTCGCGGCACGAAGACGGGCGCCTGACCAATGATTGCGCGTGCCCGTTCGGCCTGCCCGGGATCGTCGCCCGTCAAATAGCGGACAAGGACGTTAGTATCGACCGCGCGCATGCCGTCGCCGCACTTCTGCAGTGATGCCCGCTTGCATCTGCTCCACCGATTTCGGCGCGCCTCGGGTGTGCAGGCACCCGAACACGGTCTCTGCCGCGGTCGGCGCAAAGACGGTGGTTAGCGGCTTGAGCAACACGCCCTCTGCAGTCTGCTCTACTGTCAGGCGCGTTCCGGCACCCCAGTGCAGTTGGTCACGGATGGTCCTAGGCAGGATCACCTGACCTTTGGTCGAGACAGTGGTTGTAAGATTAGCGGCAACCATTATACGTTCCGTGTAAAACACAATAGATTACGCTCGTGGACGTCCGAACGCAAGGCAGGCGTGGACGGCCTTGCTTGACTAAGTGGTCCTGCTCTTACACGGGCCGTCTTTTCTCGGTAGAGAGCGCGGAAGCCAAATAATATTGGCTATTTTGTGTCTATAAGGTTTTCCAAGGCGCCTCCACCTCCAACTGCGCCGCAAGCCGCAGCATCGCCCCCTCCGACCCGTGCGCCCCCACGAACTGCACTCCTACCGGCAACTCCGGCCCGCCAGGCTCGGCGGCGGCAAGGCCCATCGGCACCGACATGGCAGGCACGTGGGCCAAATTGGCAAGCTGCGTGAACGGGGTGGCGGCCAGGGCGTCGCGGGACATGCGTTCCAGCAGGCCCAGCCGCAGCATCAGGCTGCCGGCGCGCAGGCGGCGGAAGCCTTCGATCAGGCGCAGCTGGCCGGGTGGCGTGTCCAGCGCGCCGATGCGGGCGGGCGGTCTGGCCACGGTGGGCAGCAGCCAAAAGTCGTACTGCCGGTGAAAGGCGCCCAGCGCGCGGGCGAACCCGTTCCACTGCAGGTGCTTCTCGACATAGGCGCCCGCGGGCAGCGCGCGGCCCAGCTCGGCCAGCATGGCGGTTTCGGGCTCGAACGCGGCGGCGCCCTTGCCGGAAGCGGCGATCTCAGCGGCAACCTGACCCAGGTACAGCGTGATGTAGCAGGTTGCCACGGCCGCCCCGTCGATAGCCGGGGTGGCCTGCTCCACCGTGTGGCCCAGGCGGTCCAGCAGGCGGGCGGCCTGTTCCACGGCGGCTGCGTTGGCGGGATCGACGGGGCTGCCGATGGGCGAGGCGGTAGCGTAGCCGATGCGCAGCCTGCCGGGCGGCAGGCCCACCTCGGCGGCGTAGGGCCGCTCCGGTGGGCGCAGCAGGTAGAAATCGCCCGGCTCGGGGCCGCACAGCACGTCCAGCATGCGGGCGGTGTCGCGCACGCTGCGCGTCAGCACGCCGTTGGACGACGCACCCTCCCACCCCGGCGAACCGGGCGCGGCCGAGATACGGCCGGTGCTGGGCTTCAAGCCGAACAGCCCGCAGAAGCTGGCCGGGATGCGGATCGACCCGCCACCGTCGCTGGCCCCCGCCATGGCCACCAGCCCGCCGGCCACCGCCGCGGCCGAACCGCCGGACGAGCCCCCGGCGGTGCGCGTGGTGTCCCACGGGTTGCGGGTGGGGCCGTGCAGCTTGCTTTCGGTGATCGCCTTCAGCCCCAGCTCCGGCGTGGCGGTGCGGCCGAAGATCACCAGGCCGGCTTCCAGGCAGCGGCGGGCAAAGGCGCTGTGCGCGGCGGGGCGGACGTCGCGGAACGCGCGGGCGCCGCGTGTGTTGGGCTGGCCCGCGAAGTCCTGGCCCAGGTCCTTCAGCAGGAACGGCACCCCGCCGAACGGGCCGGTGGGCCGCCCGCCGGCCGCCGCGATCTGGGCGCGGGCCACGTCGTCGAAGCGGATGGGCACGGCGTTGAGCGTGGCCGCAGTCTCGTCCGTGCGGGCAATGGCTGCCTCCAGCAGTTCGGAGGCGGTCACATCGCCGCGCGCCACCCCCCCTGCCTGCGCCGTGGCGTCCTGATCGAGCATGGGGCGTTTCCTTGCGGGCTGATGCCCGCCTATGGTGCAGGCAAGGCAGCAGGAGGAACAAGCCATGGAAGACATCGTCATCGTATCGGCCGCACGCACGCCCGTAGGCAGCTTCAACGGCGCCTTCGCGACGATGCCTGCGCACGATCTGGGCACCGTCGCCATCCGCGCGGCGCTGGAGCGGGCCGGTGTGGAACCCAGCGAGGTGGACGAGGTGATTCTGGGCCACGTGCTGGGTGCCGCCCAGGGCCAGAACCCGGCGCGCCAAGCCGCCCGCAACGCCGGCCTGCCGGACGAAAAGACCGCGTTCGGCATCAACCAGGTGTGCGGCTCCGGCCTGCGCGCAGTGGCGCTCGCCGCCCAGCAGATACGCACGGGCGAGAGCCAAGTGGTGGCCGCCGGCGGCATGGAGAGCATGAGCCTGGCCAACCACGCGGCCTACCTGCGCGGCGGCACCAAGATGGGCGCGCTCGACCTCACCGACACCATGCTGAAGGACGGGCTGTGGGACGCCTTCCACGGCTACCACATGGGCACCACCGCCGAGAACGTGGCGCAGAAATACCAGATCACCCGGCAGATGCAGGACGAGTTCGCGGTCGCCTCGCAGAACAAGGCTTCGGCCGCCAGCAAGTCGGGCCGCTTCAAGGATGAGATCGCGCCCGTCACGGTGAAGGGCCGCAAGGGCGACACGGTCGTCGATACTGACGAGTACATCCGCCACGAGGCCGACATGGCGGCGATGGGCAAGCTGAAGCCCGCCTTCAGCAAAGAGGGTACGGTGACGGCCGGCAACGCCAGCGGCATCAATGACGGCGCGGCCGTGCTGGTGGTGATGAGCGGGGCAGAGGCGCAGCGGCGCGGCCTGGCCCCGCTGGCCCGCATTGCCAGCTTCGCCACCGCCGGCGTCGATCCGGCCATCATGGGCACCGGGCCGATCCCTGCCACCCGCCGCGCACTGGAGCGGGCGGGCTGGTCGGTGGGCGACCTCGACCTGATCGAGGCCAACGAGGCGTTCGCCGCCCAGGCCTGCGCGGTGAACAAGGACCTCGGCTGGGACACGGCCCGCGTGAACGTGAACGGCGGTGCCATCGCGCTGGGCCACCCGATCGGCGCTTCCGGCGCCCGCGTGCTGGTGACGCTGCTGCACGAGATGGGCAAGCGCGACGCCAAGAAAGGCCTGGCCACCCTGTGCATCGGCGGCGGCATGGGCGTCGCGATGTGCGTGGAGCGTTAGCGACCTATCAACACCAGCGTTAGCGACCTACCAGCACCAGCGTTGGCGACCCGTTAGGGACCGTCAACACGGCTGCCGGCAAGCCAGCTCTCCTCCCCGTCGCGGCCTTCGAGGCGCTCGAGTGCCTGAGCTACGGTCAGCGTTTCCAGCCGGTCGGCCAGCAGCAGCCGAACCTCGCCCACCGGGGCGGCCAGCACGGGATTGCTGAAGCGGGAGAACAGCGCCAGCACCCGGCAGCCCATCATCGCGGCCAGGTGGATGGGTCCCGTATCGCCGCCCACCGCCAAAGCCGCCCGCGCGGCCAGTCCCGCCAGCGCCGCGATGGAGGTGCGGCCGGTCAGATCCAGCGCGCCGGGGCTGGCCGCCAGGATGCGGG
>CAXUGD010000299.1:0-4409 GCA_964250355.1 uncultured Acetobacteraceae bacterium
GAGTTCGGGCCGTTTGGGAATCCCCGTGAGTCAACCTCATCCAGGGTTGGTATTATCGTGGAGCTTCGCAAGCACGTCCGAAACCACGGCGAAATCAAGATCACCAAGGTGGTCAAGGCAGGCTCGTTCGCGAAATACACCATTCTGCGCCGGACAACGGTAGATCCGGTCGACGTAGACGTCGTCTTTTATATCTCCGGCCGCGACATCAGTCATGACACTCTCAAGACGATCAACGATCTAATTTATAGCTTGTTGATCAAAATCTACCCGACCAAGGCAGTCGAAGACTTCGAGATTCAGCGCAAGGCCGCGAAGGTCACCTTCGTGGGTACGGGTCTCAGCGTCGACATCGTGCCGGTGATTGAGGATGAAAACCAACCCGGCTATGGCTGGCAGTTCGACATTGAGGACGGGTCGTCGATGCAGACCTGCGCTCCTTGCCAGATCGTGTTCGTCCGCGAACGCAAGAACCAGGACGGCGACTTCCGGACCCTGGTGAGGATGGCCAAGAAGTGGCGCAACCATGCGGGCCTCACGCACCTGAAGAGCTTCGTGATCGAGTTGATCATGGCACACGTCCTGGCTCACCAGGGGACCGGTGGGTCAATTGAACAGCGCTTCCGCAATTTCCTGCTCTACATCGGCCAATCGGGGCTGAAAGAGGAGATCAGTTTTCCGGAGAACACGGCGCCCTTCGTCAAATTTACGGACCCGGTGGTGATTCTTGACCCGGTCTACAGTCTTAACAACGTTGGCAGCCGCATCACTGAAGCAGAACGGCAGGAAATCGTCGCCGCGGCGACCGCGGCCTGGGAGACCGCGGCCCACGCCTCGGCCGAGAATGATAACGAGGTCTGGAAGGAGCTCTTCGGCCCTCGCTTCAAGACTGAGGCGTAGGCCATGAGTCAGACCCGCACGGCTTCGGCCAGCGCGACTTACACGGATATCGACATCGAGAAGGTCGTCCGTCTTGTGAAGGCGGACCTGATGATGCTCAGCGATAGCACCGGCGCCTGGACGCCGGAGAAAGCCGGGCACTACGCCCACGACGTCGAGATACTGGCCAAGGCCGGCTACCTCGAGCATGTGGATGTGACGCTGTTCAGCGACGGCGTCGAAATCAAAGCCACCCGGTTCAACGTCGATACGGACGCCGGCAGTCTGACCAGCAGCCGGCCCGGTGGGGTGATGTGGCCGAGGGTGGCCAAACCCTACCTCCGGCTCATCTTGCGATACACCGATGCCTACACCGCGTCAGCGCGAGCTGCCATCGAGGGCAAGCTGAAGATCAATTGGACGGCGAGCGACGCCGACACCAGCCACAGCACCCTCAAGTCGGCGGGCGGTCGCGACTACGCCAGCAACGCCTATGGCATGCAACGCAAGGATTGGGCCGCGTGACTGAGACTTCGATTTTCGATAGCCAGACAATCCTGCCGGACGACACCCTATTGCGGCGGGAAAAGACGCTGCTCGGATTCGGCGCCCGCTATGCGCGGGTCCACAGCCAGTTGCGGTTGCTACTGAACATTGGCCAGTTGGCGTCATGGAACCGCCAACATCACGGCGGCAAACTGGCCATCTGCGATTTGGTGGCCGAGCAGTACCCCTTGGTGATCTTCCATGGTGACGTGGGGACCGGCAAGACGGCGATGGCCGAGTGTATGGCCAACCGTCTGGTCGGCGAGGCCCGCGGCGCTGAGGAGTCGCTGCTGTTCAAGCTCAGCAACCGGGTGCGGGGTAGCGGAATGGTCGGCGAGATGGGCACCTTGATCGCCGAGGCGTTTAAGAAGGTTACGGCCTCGGCGGGGAAAACGCGCCGGGCTATCCTGATCATCGACGAGGGCGACAGCCTGGCCGCTACCCGAACCCAACAGCACGCCCACCACGAAGACAAGGTGGCGGTGAACACCCTGATCCAATGCGTTGACGACCTGCGCCAGTATGGCGGACGCATCGTCGTCATCCTCTGCACCAACCGCCTGTCGGTGGTCGATCCAGCCCTGCAGCGACGCGCAGCTATTATGGAGGAGTTCCACCGGCCATCGGACGAGGAGCGCCGCCAGCTCTTGACCATGGACCTCGACGGCTTGGGGCTCACCGCCGCCGATATCGGCCAATTGGTCGCCGCCACCGGACCGCGCCAGGGCGTGCCCGCCTGGACCTATTCCGATATTCGGACACGGCTCTACCCGTCGGCTTTAGCCAACGCCTATCCCGACGGCCCTTTGCGGTTTGAGCATCTCATGACCACGGCCAAGGCGCTCAAGCCCTCGCCAGTCCTGGAGGATCGATGATGGTCCGATCGCCCCTATTCGGACAGCGCATCCATATCACCGGCAGCGTTGTCGATGACCTTGCGGTGGCAAGCGGTGAGAGCGTCGAGCAGGCGCGCGCGCTGGTGGCTGAGCTGGTGAAGGCGCTAGTCCGCCGCGGCGCCAACTTCGTTGTGCCCGTGGACGCCGAGCCGAAGCGCAAGGTGGATGGGCTACCCATCTGCTTCGACTGGTTGGTGTGGCGAACGCTCAAGGACAGCTTGACCCTCCGACCGGCCGGTGTACCGGGCCCGATGGTCGTCGCCGTGCAGCATCACAAGAGCGAGGACCAGATCCCCGCCGAGTTCGTCGACCTGTGGGACGACCTGCGCGGTAACCTAGCCCTGGTCCAGATCGAAAACGCAGCCCATTGGAACATGGCCAGCAAGCGGATGGAGGCTCAGGCCAGGTTCGGCGACATCCTCATCGCCTTCGGCGGGACCGAAGGCGTCCTCTTTCTCGCCAACCTCTATCACGACGCCGGCAAGCCGATCGTGCCGTTGAACCTGGCGCTCTGCCCTGAGGCCACGGGCGCCCGACGCCTCCACAATTTCGGACTGACCAGCCACCAGACACGACGGCTATTCCAAATTGCCGATGGTGGCGACGCTCATCACTGGCTGAACCGCATCCGCTTCCCGGCGCGCCAGTCGACGGCGGACCGTGTCAACGACCTCGTCGACTTGCTGGAAGCGCTTGAGCCGCCGCGCGCTTTTGCCGTGCGGCTGCTGAACCCGAATCACGAGGACTACGCGGCGGTGCAGGACTTTTTCGACGTGGTGGTTCAGCCGGTGATCGAAGGCGAACTGGGCTACCGTCTGGTGGTGATCGACGGTCGCCACTCCTACGATCACGCGCGGATCGACGAGGAGATTTTCGCAAAGCTGCACCGCAGCAGCGTTGTGTTGGCCGATATCACCGGAGCGCGACCGAACTGCTTCTTGGAACTCGGCTATGCCTTGGGCCGTGCCCTGCCGACTATGGTCACGGCCAAGCAGGGCTCGAACCTGCCGTTCGATATCACCACCCTGTCGGGCCTGCACTGGGCGACGACGGGAACGGCCGAGGAGCGTCGCCAGGCGTTTCGAGATCATTGGACGGCCATACGCAATAGACCGCCATTGGTGCCGACGGAGCCGCTAATCTCATGACCGACAAGCGAGAAATCTTCATCTCCGTTGACGTGGAGACCTCTGGGCCGATCCCGGGAGAATTCAGCTTGCTGTCGATCGGCGCTTGCGACGCCTACGACGACTATCGATCATTCAGCGTCGAGCTGAAGCCGATCAACAACAACGCCGACCCCAAGGCCTTGGAGGTGACCGGGCTGTCGCTGGACGCCCTCACGGAGCGAGGCGAGGCCCCGGAGGCGGCTATGTCCGCGTTCGGCGCCTGGGCGCGCGGCTTGGCTGGCGAGGATGGCATCCTGGTCTTCGTCGGCTTCAACGCTCCGTTCGATTGGTCCTTCATCAACTACTATTTCCACCGCTACACGGGTTCAAACCCGTTCGGCTTCACGGCGCTCGATATCAAGGCGCTTTACATGGGGGCGACAGGGGCGTCCTGGGTCGATACCCGGTCCAGTCAGATTGCCAAGCATCTAAGCCCAGAACGACGTGGCGATCATGACGCCCTACACGACGCCCGATACCAAGCAGAGCTGTTCCGGCTGGTTCGGGCCATCGAGCGTTGAGGGAATGGTGACGTTGATGACGAGCTACCCTATGGGATCAGTTCGGGATGACTTTAGGCATGAGTCGTTTTGAGTGAGTACGGATCTCACTCCCGTGCTGAATGGGTATACCCTATCGAGACAGTCAGGTGAGACATTGTCCGCGTCGCACTTGGGTCGTTTTAGACCTTCTGGAACGCCAGCGAACACGGGTCTAGATCTTACCGAGACACGCAGCTCCTCTCCATTGTGGTGTGTTGCATGACCGTGCTGCCTTCAGAAGCGATTGGATTTGGAAGCACGCAGTCGGCTGGCGGTTGTCCGCTTAACTTGGCCGCGCGCTCCAAAGCCGCCGGTCCGCTTCCGTGAAGAGTTTCGGGCGCCGAAGGCGTACGAAAGTCTCCGAGGAACGAACCCGC
>CAXUGD010000300.1:0-4407 GCA_964250355.1 uncultured Acetobacteraceae bacterium
CCGCTCTGGGCCGCGGCGCCGCGATCGCTGGCGGTGCGCTTCGGTGCGTCCAGAGTGGCCTCCGGTGCCGCCGCCCTGGCGCTGGGCGAGCGCTCCACCCGGTCGCGCCGCGCGCTGGATGCGCTGGCGGTGGCGGCACTCGCCGTCGAACTCGCTGCCGCCACGCGCTCGCACGGGAGCTACACCGAAAAGGGCGTGGAAGAGTCGCTGCAGTCGGGCTGGGGCGGGGTGGAGAAATACGGGGCCACCGGCGTAGGCGTGGTGCTGCCGCTCGGCCTGAAGCTTGCTGGCCTTGCGTTCGGCGGACGCGGTAGCGTCGCCAACCTGGCCGTGCTGGCCGGCAGTCTGTTGCTGCGCGTCTCGATCATGGCGGCGGGCGACCTATCGGCCGAACGGCCAGACATCAGCTTCCAGTTCTCGCAGCCGGAAAACCTGCCCCGACGGCGCGGCGCATGAGCGGTATCGGCCTGCAACAAGCCCAGGCGGTCGTCGCCGGCGCGCTGGCCCATGCGCGCTCGCAGAACCTTTTACCGCTGCTGGTCCTGGTGCTGGACGCGCGCGGTGCGCCGAAGGCCTGCGCGGCCGAGGACGGCACCAGCCTGAAGCGGTTTGACATCGCGCACGGCAAGGCCCACGGCGCGCTGGCCATGGGCGTAGGCTCGCGCACGCTGGCCAAGCGCGGGCGCGACACACCCAGCGCCATGATGTCGATGGCGGGCGTGGTCAGCGGCGGCATGGTGCTGGGCCCGGGCGGCGTGCTGATTCGCGACGCGGACGGCCTGGTCATCGGTGCCGTCGGCATCTCCGGCGACATCGGCGACAACGACGAGGCGGCAGCCATCGCCGGCATCGAGCGGGCAGGCCTCGCGGCCGACCCCGGCGCCGATTAGGCCGGAACACCCTTCGGCAACCCGGCTGCCCAGGTCTGGCGAGACTACAGTCCTAGCACGGTCAGCCCCGGATGGCCCTGCGGCCGCGGCCCGAGCGGCCAGCGGAACAGCCGCTCACCCTCCTCGACCGGCAGGTCGTTGATGGAGGCCTCGCGCCGGTGCATCAGGCCGGAGGCGTCGAACGCCCATTGTTCGTTGCCGTAGCTGCGCCACCACTGGCCGGTCGCATCGTGCCACTCATAGGCAAAGCGCACGGCGATGCGGTCGCTCGCATGCGCCCACACCTCCTTGATGAGCCGGTACTCGAGTTCCTGCGCCCATTTGCGCTGCAGGAACGCCATGATCGCGTCACGTCCGGAGAAAAACTCGGCCCGGTTCCGCCATTGGCTGTCCGGCGTGTAGGCCAGCGCCACGCGGGCCGGGTCGCGGCTGTTCCAGGCGTCCTCGGCCATCCGCGCCTTGTGCGCCGCGGTCGCGTTGTCGAAGGGCGGCAAAGGCGGGCGGTCGGTCATCGGCACACTCTCCTGGCTCGGCGGCGGCAACCCGGGCCGCGGCGCTGGCTTAGCGTAACCGGAGACAGGAGGCACGCATGGCCGACACACCGCGCACCACGGGTAACGACCCGATCGACGGCGTCGATCCGGGCGGCACGTACAGCACCAAGCCCGGCAACCCCGACAAGTCCGGCCCCTCGCATCCACAGGCGGTGCAGCAGACGACCGTCAGCGGGGACCGCAATGCCGGCCGGCCCGACGAACTGGCCCGCGAGCCCGGATCGCACCGTACGCCGTGATCAGGCCGTCCGTCGGGGCGCCCAGCCCTCGCGGCGCAGCCAGGCCCAGGCGCCGAGTGCCAGGCCCGCCGCGCCCCAGGTGGCATTGTAGTTTTCCAGCGCGGCAATGCCCACCAGCACCGCGCCCAGTTGCGCCGCAAACCCGCCCCGCCAGGCCAGGCCCCACAGGCCCAGCGCCAGCGAAACCGCGCCCATTAAATAATAGTGCTGCAACCAGATCAGACCCGCACGTGGCAGGCAGGCCAGTGGCGGCTCGGCCGACACGCACGCCGTCCCCCAGGCCCTCGGTTCCAGGAAGACGTGCCGATAGGCGATCAGCGCGGCTGTGACCAGCACACCTGCCGCCAGCCCGTAGAAGTCGCGTTGCCGCATCGCACCGTCCCGCCTTGCCCGGCCGCCCGCCCTCGCCCAAGGTGCGGCCATTCTCCTAACCCCGCAGGACCCGCACACGTCAATGGACGCCTCCCTCGCCGCACCGCGTGCGGGCGTAAAACCCAGCTTCCAGGACATGATCCTGCGGCTGCACGCCTATTGGGCGGCGCAGGGCTGCGCGATCCTGCAACCCTACGACATGGAAATGGGCGCGGGCACCTTTCATCCGGCCACCACCCTGCGCGCGCTCGGCCCCAAGCCCTGGCGCGCCGCCTATGTACAGCCCTGCCGGCGCCCCAGCGACGGCCGCTACGGCGAGAACCCCAACCGCCTGCAGCACTACTACCAGTACCAGGTCATCATGAAGCCCAGCCCGCCCGATGCGCAGGCGCTGGTGCTGGACAGCTATCGGGCCATCGGCATCGACACCGCGCTGCACGATTTCCGCTTCGTGGAGGACGATTGGGAAAGCCCCACGCTCGGCGCCTGGGGGCTGGGGTGGGAGGTGTGGTGCGACGGCATGGAGGTGACGCAGTTCACCTACTTCCAGCAGTTGGGCGGCATCCCGGTGGTGCTACCCTCGGCGGAGTTCACCTACGGCTTGGAACGGCTGGCGATGTACGTGCAGGGGGTCGAAAGCGTGTACGACCTCGACTATAACGGACGTGATGCGAGAAATGGGGGCGTGACCTACGGCGACGTGTTCCTGCGCGCCGAGCGCGAATACTCCGCATATAATTTCGAGGCGGCCGATGTGGCGGTGCTGCAGCGCCACTTCGCCGATGCGGAGGCGGAGTGTGCCGCGCTGCTGGCCAGGGCGCTGCCGCTGCCGGCCTATGACCAGTGCATCAAGGCCAGCCACCTGTTCAACCTGTTGGACGCCCGCGGCGTGATCAGCGTGTCGGAGCGGGCCGCCTATATCGGCCGGGTGCGCACGTTGGCGAAAGCCTGCTGCGAGGGATGGTTAATAGACGAGGCGTGAGCGCGCCCGCTCAAAATGAGTTGTGGCCGTCGCAAAATCTGTTACTCGTCTCTGCACCGCATCGAAGAGACCTCTTGTGACCAGCCCAGCAGATTCGGCCGTCCCTGTCCTGGAGTACGACGGTAAGATCGGCGACCTCTACCGCATCTTCCTCGTCAACCTGGCGCTCAACATCGTCACGCTCGGTATTTGGCGGTTCTGGGGCATCACCCGCATGCGCCGCTATCTCTGGTCGCGCACCAGCAGCGGTGGAGATCGTTTCGAGTACGACGGCACTGGCGGACAGCTGTTCGTGGGCTTCCTTCTCGCCCTCTTGATAATCTTCGGCCTATTTGCCGTGGCAGCGGCGGCCAGCGTCCTGATCGGGCCGTCGCACCGCCTCATGGCCGCCGTACCGATACTACTTGCGGAGCTGGTGGTTGTCGTCCTGGCGTTCGGTGCGCAATTCTCGGCGCAGCGCTACCGGCTGAGCCACACCGTCTGGCGCGGCATACGCGGGGGCGTGCAGGGCTCCATGCTGGCCTATGGTGCCAGGGCCCTCCTTTACTACGCATTGACCGCGGCTACCCTGTATCAGCTGGCACCCTGGGCCACGCTGCGCCTCTACGAGCGCCGCATGAACAGCAGCTCGTTCGGCAGTTTGCGCTTTGCGGCAAGCGGCCGGGCGGCACAGCTCTACCTCCGCTTCCTCCTCACCCTGATCGCCGTTGTGGCACTGGGTGCGGTGGTCGGCGTGCTGCTGTTCGCCCTCTTCCGGCCGATCGTCGTGGAGCTGCTGCAATCGCACGATCCCCTGGCCACCCAGGCGCTGATCAATCGCATGATCTTTCCGCTCCTCGGCGGTTACCTGGTGTTCGGCATCGGCGCCGCGCTGATTTCCGCCAGCTATGCGGCCGCCTTCTACCGCCACGTCACCGGCCATACCGTCCTGGGTGGCCTGCACTTCGCCAGCCGCGTGTCGGGTGCCGCGATGCTCGGCCTCGTGCTCGGCAACGCGCTGATCCTGCTGGTCACGCTTGGCCTGGGCATGCCGGTCGTGACGCACCGCAACGCGCGGTTCTTTGCCCGCAACCTGCTGGCGAACGGTACGCTGAACCTAGCCGAGTTGCGTCAAAGCGACCGGCCGATCTCCCGCTATGGCGAGGGCATGTTCCAGGCGCTGGATGCCGGTGCCGGCGTTTTCTGAAGGCGCGTGACGGACGCCGTTCTCTTCGACGGCAAGACCGCTGCCGGCTACCCGGTGGTTCCGGTTCTGCACGGGCAGCTGCTCACGCTCACCGCCGCCTCCGGCGCCGTGCTGGCCCAGTGGCCGCTGGGGCACCTCGCCAGGACCGACGCGGACGCCCCGGCCGGGACCGCCGTCTTGCGGC
>CAXUGD010000301.1:0-4398 GCA_964250355.1 uncultured Acetobacteraceae bacterium
CCCGGCCCCGCCGTTCCGGCTGCCCGTCCGCAGCCGGCTCGCGCGGCTGTGGCCCGGCCGCCGCCCGCCTGCGCTGCAAGACGTGCTGGCCGACACCGCCCTGGTACGCGCCAGCCCGTTGTTCGACGCGGCGTGGTACGTGGCTTCCACCCCCGAATTGGTGGGCGCGCGGGCGGTCGATCCGGTGTTTCACTACGTGCTGGTGGGCACGCTGCGCGGGGCCGCGCCCCGCCCCGGGGTGGACACCGGCGCCGAACAGGGCGCCCCACATCGCCGGCACGCCGACCTGCCCGCTCGTCCACGCGATCAGGAGTGGTGCCGCAGCGGCCATCCCCACGTCGTAGCCAAACTTCAGGCGTCTAGCCGGGTTGGAAACCGGCATGTCGAACGTATTGAGCGTGACCGACACCATGCACTGCAGCCGCACGCGTAGGACAGCGCGACAGCACGCCATTGCCGACCTACAGCCCCCTGGGTCCGCTTCGGCACTGTGCGTTCCGTGCCGACGTGCGGCGCGGATTGGGTTGCGCCCGCGATATGGGCTTCAACCGCTGCGCTATTTGTTGCTAGATCACTACGATGAGCCGCCTGCGAACTACCCTGCCGCTCGCCGCCGGCGTCGTGTGCGGTTGCCTGCCGGCCGCGCACGGCCCGCCGGCGCCGCGCGCGCCCGATGCGCCGGTAGCCTATCGCGTGCAGGTGGGCGACGTGCTGGGCGTGCGGCTGTACATGGCGCCCGAACTGAACGAGGACGTGACCGTGCGGCCCGACGGCCGGATCACCACCACGCTGGCGCAATCGGTGCTGGCCGCCGGCCGAACGCCAGACGAGATCGCCGCCGAGCTGAAACGCGGCTACGCGGCGGAGCTGAAAAATCCGCAACTGGCGCTGGAGGTGAAATCCGCCTCTCCCGCCCGCATCTACGTCGCCGGCGAGGTGGTTGCTCCCGGCGAGTTCACCACCGCCGCACCCACCCTGACCCTGTTGCAGGCGGTGGCCAAGGCGGGCGGCCTGCGCACGGCCGGCGACGAGAACCACGTGTTCATCCTGCGCCGCGGCGAGGGCGACACCCCCGTGGTGCTCTCCGCCGACTATCGCGGCGCCATGACCGGCACCAACCCCGCCGCCGATATACGGCTGGCGCCGTTCGACGTGGTGTACGTGCCCAAAACCGGCATCGGGCAGATTTACGTGTGGTTCAACCAGCACGTGCAACAATTCGTGCCGGTCAGCTGGGGATTCTCGTACAATGTCAACCCGTTGCTGAACAACCACCGGTAAAGGCGGCAACGCGCCTGGCGTCCGGCATCGGCAACGGTGTGGCTGCCCCGCCAAGTACGGGGGTGACACGGCATGGGCGGGCATGCTCATTGGCGCCACACAGCTGACGGACTCGCACCCATGAACATGGCAGAACTGATCGACCACGTGGCCACCACGGCCGGACTGGAGAAGCCGCAGGCCCGCAAGGCGGTCGATGCAATGACCTCGGCCATCCTTTCGGCCACCAAGGGCGGCGACATGGTGGCGCTTGCCGGGTTCGGCCAGTTTAAGGTGAAGGACATGCCGGCACGCCAGGGCCGCAACCCCGCTACCGGCGAGACGATCGAGATCGCCGCGGCCCGCAAGCTGACGTTTACGCCGGGCAAGGCGGTGAAGGACATGCTGAACGGCTGAGACGATCCGGCAACCCTGGCCGGCATCCGGGCTGCCCAGGTTGCCACCTATGGCACCCACATTTGGGCCAGCACATCCTCCGTCTGTCCGTTCCAGCTCGTATCGGCGCGGGCTGCGGCCCAAGCTTTGGTAAAGCCGGCCACAAATCCCGGGTGCACCGGCGACGCGCCCACCACATCCCGAGCGATACGCGTGCCACGCTGCGAGTCCAGCGCCATGATGCGAGCCAGGGACGCGGATCCCATCTCCGCCAGCGGCGCGCAGAGGCGCAGGGCGGCAAGGGGGTTGGCGGTCAGCGTTTCGAACCACATGATGCCGAGCGGCACACCCGCCGCAGACAGCACGTGCAACGCGTCCATCGCCTGGCGCAGCACGGCGGCGACCGAAGCGGGCGATTCCTGGAAGGCGCGATGGCGGGACAGTGCCCAGGGAATTACGCGACGCAGCATGAACACGGCGCGGCAGCCGGGTGACGACCGGGTGATGGCGAGCGGCCGCTCGTTGCACTGGCTGCGCAGCTTGATGAACAGGCCGTTGCCGCGTGCCCGGCCCAGTGCCGCGACACAGGTGCCGGCCAGCCGCGTCTCGCAATCTGCCGGCAGCTTGCGGCGGTTTTCCTCACCCATCCAGACGACCTGTTCCAGCATGTCAGGCTCAGACACGCTGGGCAGCCCGGCCGCGTCCAGCAGGCGCGCGAGCAGGGTCGATCCGGTGCGGCCGGGCGAGAACACGAAACAGGGCTGAAGCGCCTGCCCCGGCTGTCCGCATGCGGCGAGTTGCTCGAACGGAACGGACACGAGTCCCGACGCCTGCCGCGCCTGTTCCGGGAACAGAAACGGCGCGCTGAACAGGCCCGCCAGGGCAGCGTTGTCGTGCAGGGAGAACAGCACCCGCTCGGCCGCAAAGTCTGCGCAATAGGCCAGTGCGGTGCCTGGGGGGCTGAACCGGTCGGAGGACGCTGTCCAGGCAAGCTCGAAATCAGACGGCGTGGCGCCGCTGCCGGGTCCGGCCCGGCATGCGAGAATGTCGTAATGGTGGATCAGGCGCTGCATGCGACTCCGCTCGCTGGCGCAGCACGAACACGGAGGCAAGCGGTCGTTGCGCGTGGGGGACGGCCTAGTCTGCGGCCGCGGCCGTGATGGGAGCCAGGCCGGTAATCGTGGCGACGCAGACCCGGTTACGGCCGGACAGCTTGGCCTCATACAGCGCGGTGTCGGCTGCGTGGAACAGGCTGGAGGGCGCGGCGCCGGCCAGGACCGTGTGGCTGGCCACGCCCGCGCTGATGGTGACCAGACCGTGCGGACCCAGCCCGGAATGGGGCAGCTCCAACTGTTGCACGGCCAAGCGCAGGCGGTCGGCCACGTCGGCGCAAAGCGGCTCGGACAGGGAGGGTAGCAGGATGGCGAACTCCTCGCCGCCCAGCCGGGCTACCAGGTCGGTCGTGCCACGTAGCTTGTCGCGCAGGCAGAGCGCAATCTTCTGCAGGCACGCATCCCCGGCGGCGTGGCCGTAATAGTCGTTGAACGCCTTGAAACGATCGATATCGATCACGACCAGGCCCAGCTGTCCCTGCCTGGCGCCCTCCTGGGCCCAGTGGCTCGCCACCCACGCATCGTAGGCCCGGCGGTTGGCAAGCCCCGTCAGCGGGTCGCGGCGGGCCAGCGCGTCTAGTTCCTTGTTGCGCAGCGACAGGTCCTGGCTCTGCCGCGCCTCCCGCAACACGAGCAGGTAGCTCCGGCGCTGCTCCAGCTCCATCCGCCAATTGGCCAGCATGAGGTAGATGGACGTGCAGACGGCCAGCACCAGCAGGTCGCGCCTGGCAACCGCGCCGATGTCGGGCCGGGCATGCAGCGCCAGGCTGTAGGCCAGCAGGATGACCAGCATGGCACAGAGCGCAAATTTGAGACGGAGCTGGATGCCG
Organism: uncultured Acetobacteraceae bacterium; assembly: GCA_964250355.1. Classification (GTDB taxonomy): domain Bacteria; phylum Pseudomonadota; class Alphaproteobacteria; order Acetobacterales; family Acetobacteraceae; genus BOG-908. Next base: position 3,599 of record CAXUGD010000301.1, read on the forward strand.
ATGGCGCTGTACACCATCAGCACGGTCACCCCGGCCACCAGCAGCGAGGTATTGCTGGACCTACTGGAAGCCGCCAAATACATGCTGGTGCAGATGCAAACCGTGTTGGCCAGCAGCATCAAGCCCTCACGCGCGAACGGCTTGGGGTTGAGCCGCATGACGGCGCTGATCAGGAAGCCGAGCGGCATGGAGGTCATCAGGTATAGCTGCTTGGTCTGCAGGGCCATGTCCGGCATCCCGTCGCGCAGGACGGGGTAGATCAGAACACCGACCAGGAAGCCGAACGTGCCAAACACCATCATCGTCCGGCTTCGGGCGGCGCCTGTGTCGGCCTCGAAGCGAGCCTCCAGCGCCGGCGGGAAACGCAACCAGAGCGAGCGGTACGCGCCGCTCAGCCAGCCATCGATCAGATCGTGCAGCACGGCCTCGTCCATCGACCCGCTCCCCCGTTCTGACGGCACGCCCTGCCGCAAAGTCATACAACCAGAGGTAGAACCTACGATCCCGCCCATCAAGAGTAATGTTGCGCTTGCGTTATATCTGTCTGCGCCGAAGGTACGCGGCAGTGCAGTCTAGCGCCCGAACAATGCCAAATGCTTTACGACGGTCGCCGTGTCGTGGAGGTAGCAAACGGCGAAATTATGGCGCTACGACAGGCGGGCCAGCGCTGCGTCCAGGCGGGCGACCTCACCGGCGGCGCGGCGCTCGCGTTCCGCGTGCTCCTCCACCACCTCGGCCTTGGCGCGGGCTATGAAATCGGGGTTGGCCAGTTTCGCCCGCGCGCGGGCCAGATCCTCGGC
>CAXUGD010000302.1:0-4394 GCA_964250355.1 uncultured Acetobacteraceae bacterium
TGCGGGCGCGGTGCTGGCCCTGCGCGGCGCGGCGCCCGCCTGGGCCGCGGACACGGTGACCCTGCCGTTGCCGGGCGGCCCGGACGCGCGGCCGATGACGACGGCGTTCCCGCAGAAGGGTGCGATGATCCTGCAACGCACTCGGCCGGCCTTGCTGGAGACGCCGTTCGAAGTGTTCGATCAGGGCGTGTTCACGCCGAACGACCGGTTCTTCGTGCGCTGGCACTGGGCCGTGATCCCCGAGGAGGTCGATGCGGACAAGTTCCGCCTGACGGTGCGCGGCCAGGTCAACCAGGCACAGTCCCTGTCGCTCACCGACTTGGCCGCGCTGCCGCGGGTGGAGCTGGCTGCGGTGAACCAGTGCTCGGGCAACTCGCGCGGCCTGTTCGCCCCGCGCGTGCCGGGCGGCCAGTGGGCGAACGGGGCGATGGGCAATGCGCGTTGGTCCGGCGTGCGCCTGCGTGACGTCCTGGACCGCGCCGGCGTAAAGGGCAGCGCCGTGCAGGTGCGTTTCAACGGCCTGGACACACCGGTGGTGGACGACGCGCCGGACTTCCTGAAATCGCTAGACATCGATCACGCGCGCGACGGCGAAGTGATGATCGCCTACGCCATGAACGATGAGCAGCTGCCGCTGCTGAACGGCTTCCCGCTGCGCTTGGTTGTCCCTGGCTGGTACTCCACCTACTGGGTGAAGATGCTCAATGACATCGAGGTGCTGGACCATGCGGACGACCAGTACTGGATAAAGACCGCTTACCGCATCCCGGACACGCCGAACGCGGACGTCAAGCCGGGTGCCGCCGGCTTCAAGACGGTGCCGATCAGCCGGATGAATCCGCGCTCCTTTGTCACCAACCTCAAGGAAGGCCAGACGGTGCCGTCCGGCGCGCCGGTAGCGGTGCGCGGGATCGCGCTGGGTGGCGATACCGGCGTGGCTCGCGTGGATGTCTCGACCGATGCCGGCCGGACCTGGCTTCCTGCGAAGCTTGGGAACGACGAGGGCAAGTACAGCTTCCGGCGCTGGGACGCGACCGTGCTGCTGGCCGGCCGTGGCGAGCACGGCGTAATGGTCCGTTGCACCAACACCGCCGGCGCCACCCAGCCGGCGGCGCCGAACTGGAACCCCGCGGGCTTCATGCAGAACGGCATCGAGACCACGAAGCTGACTGTCATTTGAGGAGCAATAGACCATGCTGAAGACGATAACGTTGGCGAGGTTGCTGACAGGCGCATGCCTGGCGGCGGCGATGGCTGCACCGCCGATGGTTTTCAAATCAGTAAAGGTGGAGTTGCCGACCGGCGATCGAATGTTCCCCGGCGGCGACAAGGCCGACGTCATAAACAACAACTGTGTCGCCTGCCATTCCGCGGGCATGGTGCTGAACCAGCCGTCGCTGACAAAGGCGGCCTGGGGCGCCGAGGTCCATAAGATGATCGCTATCTACAAGGCGCCGGTCTCGGCCGCCGACGCCGACGCAGTCATCGCCTACCTGGTTGCCACCAAGGGCGCGCCGTAACGGGCATATCAGCCAGCGCCCGAAGGAACCACCTTGCATAATCCGTTCGCCTCGAAGCCAGACCTGATCGTGCACAGCGCGCATCCTTACAACGCGGAGCCGCCGCTGGGCCGTCTCCGCGCGGCGATGATCACGCCGCAAGCCGATTTCTATGTGCGCAGCCACGGCAACATCCCGGCGCTGCACGAAAGCGCACACCGGCTGCGCGTGAGCGGCCGCGTCGCGAACCCGATGGACCTGACGGTGCCTGAGCTGCGCCAGCGTTTCCCGGAGCGCTCGGTGACGGCGGTGATGCAATGCGCCGGCAACCGGCGCGCGGACATGCAGGTCGTGCGGCCCACCTCCGGCGACCCTTGGGCGCCTGGTGCCATCGGCAACGCCGTCTGGACGGGCGTGGCCCTGGCAGACGTGCTGCGCGCGGCAGGCGCCGAGACGGATGGGGAACTGCACGTTGCTTTCGAAGCCTGCGACGACGTCGAGATGCCCGAGGAAGGCCGGTTCCGCTACGGCGCGTCGATCCCGATGAGCAAGGCAATGTCGCCGGAAGTGTTGCTGGCATATGCGATGAATGGCGCGCCGCTCGCCCCGGAACATGGCTTTCCGCTGCGCGTGGTCGTGCCCGGCTTCGCCGGCGTGCGCAGCCCGAAATGGCTGGCCGCCATCGTGGTGCAGGACCAGCCATCGGACAACCACATGCAGCAGCGCGACTACAAGCTGGTGCCGCCCGACGCAACCGAGGAGACCGTCGATTGGGCGCAGGGGATCACAATCAACGACATGCCGCTCAACGCGGCGATCTGCGAGCCGCCGCCGCGGGCGGAGCTGAAAGCCGGGCGCATCGCGCTGCGCGGCTACGCGATCGCGACAGCGCGCGTCGTCACCCGCGTGGACGTCTCGACAAATGGCGGACGCAGCTGGACCCAGGCGGAGCTGGAGCACGATGCGACGTGCCCGTGGAGTTGGACATTCTGGAGCGTTACGATGGACCTGCCACGCGGCGAGCACGAGCTGGTTGTGCGGGCTTGGGACTCCGCCGGGCAGACGCAGCCCGCGCTGCCTGACGACACTTGGAACTTCAAGGGTTACCTTAGCGCGGCGTGGCACCGGGTGCTTGTCTTCGCCGGCTGAGCCAGCCCACGCATGATCGCGCCGATCCTTGCACGGCGGGACGCCGCCGGGTTCTGGCTGGCGGTGATGCTGACCGGCGCGGGCACCGGACTGGCCGCCGCGGCGCTGACCGGGTTGCTTGAGTTGGTGCAGCACACGGTCTGGTCCGGCGGTGGCGTCGACCTGCTTGATGCGGCGTCCAGGTCTGCGCCCTGGTGGCATTTGGATGTGCTGTTCGCAGCGGGACTGCTGACGGCTGCCGGCCAGGTTCTGCTGAAGCATTTGTCCAGCGGCAACGGTATCGACATCACGGCGGCGATCTGGTTCCACGCCGGCCGGCTGCCGGCCGCCCGCACGCTGGCCAGCGCCGTGCTGTCCATCCTGCTGGTCGGCATGGGCAGTTCGCTGGGCCGGGAAGGTGCGCCCAAGCAGACCGGCGCCGTCATTGCCAACGCGTTGTCGGACCGGGCGAAACTGTCCGACGACGCGCGCAGGCTGCTGGTGGCCTGCGGCGCGGGGTCCGGCATGGCGGCGGCGTATGGTGTGCCGCTCGGGGGCGCGCTGTTCGCGCTGGAGGTGCTGCGTGGCGAACTGGCGCTGCGACTGGTGTTGCCGGCTCTGGTCACCTCGCTCATCGCCACCGGCGTGTCCTGGGCCTTTCTGCCTGACGCGCCGACTTACGTGATCCAAGGCTATGCCGGTTCGGCTTCAAGCGCCGCCTGGGCGGTGCTGGCAGGTCCGGTCATCGGGCTTGCTTCCGTGCTCTACGTGCGTGCCGTGGCCTGGGCGGATCATCACCGGCCAAAGGGACGCTGGCGTATCGTATCTCCGGTCGTCGCACTCACCCTGCTGGGCGCGGTCTCGATCTTCTTCCCGCAATTGCTGGGCAACGGCCGTGACGTGGCCGAACTCGCCTTCACCGGCAAGGTTGCGCCATTGCTGCTGCTCGCGCTCGTCCTGCTCAAGCCATTGGCCAGCCTTATCTGCCTCGGCAGCGGGGCGCCCGGTGGACTGTTCACCCCGTCGCTGGCAACCGGTGCGTTGCTGGGCGGCTTGCTGGGCGTGCCCTGGGCCTATCTGTGGCCGGGCGTGCCGGCAGGGCTGTTTGCCGTCCTGGGCGCCGGCGCGTTCCTGGCAGCGACCACACAGGGACCGATCTCGGCTGTGGTGCTGATGATGGAGCTGACCGGGCACGCACGGTCGTTCATGGTGCCGATGCTGCTCGCGGTCGCCATCGCCACGCTGGTGGCGCGCACGATCGAACCGCGCTCGGTCTATGACGCGCGGCTCGGCAATGCGGAAGTCCTCGAACGCCAGCGCCAGCGCGACCGCACTTCCGGCTCGACTTAGCGGCATCGGTATTCTGGCCATTGTGGCGGTTCATTGCCGGAGCCGTATGGCTCCTTGTCGGCGTCGAACTCCGACCGCGCCCAAAGGGGGGGGGGCCGTCCACCGACAAGACGGCCGCAGCAACGCCGCAATCGCTGCTACCAGCTGCTGGCAACCGTCAGAGTCCGCCGAGCACTGCGAGCAGGGCGTCGGCTGCACGACTGTGGTGGCGTTGCTTGTGCCTGACGACGCGGAAGTCGCGCTCCGGCAGTCGAAGATCGACGGCGTGCAGCAGCCCTGCCTCCATGCTGGGCACGGCGGCGGAAGCCGAGATCGCCGTTGCCCCCATGCCCGCTTCGACGGCGGCACGAGAGTTGGGCCGTAGAACGAACCCGCTGCGCGGGAGGGGGCGGTTCTAACGGCAACGTGGCGGCTTGG
>CAXUGD010000303.1:0-4368 GCA_964250355.1 uncultured Acetobacteraceae bacterium
GCCGGTGGTCAGGTCCTTGACCGGATGGTTGGCGCCGTGGTGGCCGAACGGCAGGCCGTGGCGCTGCGGGCGGCCGGGCTGCGCTCGCGGCTGCTGCTGTCGGTTCACGACGAGCTGCTGTTCGAGGCGCCGGACGAGGAGGCGGAGGTTCTGGCGGGCGTGGCCAAGCGGGTGATGGAGGGGGTAGCGGCGCTGAGCGTGCCGCTGACGGTGGAGACGGGGATCGGGCGGAGTTGGGCCGAGGCGCATTGATGGTTGGCAGACGGGGATGATTCGACGGTGGTAAGAATGGAACACGAAGACCACTAAGTGAAAAAAGAACACGAAGACGCCTCCATCAATGCGTTAGTACTTCGAGTTTCAACAGAGTGAAGTGGCTACGCCGCAGCTACTCCCTTCCGGCTGGTTGGTACTTAAAATCTAGGAAAATCTCCTTTCGTCCTTTCATTTGTTTTGATCCGTTTGGATTTTATTTTTAGTTCTGGCCTGTTTAGCGGTTCGCCAATTTCAATCCGAAAGAGTTTGTGCTGACTTCGGCTTGAAATCATGCTGCAGTGCAGCAATGTAAGCTTAAGCAGACTCAGGAGCGAACGTTGAAGGACGGCCTATTCCGCACTGGCCGCCTTTCGGCCAAGCTTGCCCAATCGACGCAGGCGATCCAGACCGCGTTGCAGCGCGGATTGCCGGCGCTGGCGGAGGGTTTGCCGCAGTTGCAGCGTGGTCTGCCCGGTCTGCGGATGCCTGGCCGGCAGATGCCGCCTGCGCCAACCCCGCCGATGCCGCCCGGCGCCGTGTTCCTGGCGGGCAGCTACAGCAACGCGGCTGGGACCCGGCCCTATCGGCTTTACGTGCCTAGCCGCCGCGCCGTGCCATCGCCGTTGCTGGTGATGCTGCATGGCTGCACGCAGACGCCGGAGGATTTTGCGGCCGGCACGCGGATGAACACCCTGGCCGAGGCGGCCGGCATGCTGGTGCTGTACCCGGCCCAGGTGGCCAGCGCCAACCAGCAGCGCTGCTGGAACTGGTTCAACCCTGCCGACCAGCAGCGCGAGGCAGGCGAGCCCGCGCTGATCGCCGGCATGGCCCGGCAGGTGCTGGCCGAGCACGCCGGCGACCCCGCGCGCGTGTTCGTGGCCGGGCTGTCGGCGGGCGGGGCGCAGGCCGCGATCATGGCACGCACCTACCCCGACCTATTTGCCGCGGTGGGCGTGCATTCCGGGCTGGCCTGCGGGGCGGCGAGCGACATGGTTTCCGCCTTTGCCGCCATGCGGCAGGGCAAGCCGGGGCGGGGGCCCCAGGCCGGGCCGGGCAGCGTCTTTCCCGCCTAGGCCCACCACCCGGCGACCCCGCGCACCGCCGCCGCCGGGGCCCGCCAGGCCGGTGCGGTCGGCGGGATGGAGACCGAGCAGGGTCAGGTGCCCGGCGGCCTCCCCTACACGCGCACCCGGCAGCGCGCACCGGACGGGCGCGTGGCCGTTGAGCAATGGATGGTGCACGGCGCCGGCCACGCATGGTCGGGCGGCAGCCCCGACGGCAGCTACACCGAGCCTCGCGGCCCCGATGCCTCGCGCGAGATGCTGCGCTTCTTCCGCCAAGCCACTGAGGGCAAACGCCCCTAGGACGGCGAAACGATCCGGCCGCCCGGCATCGGCTGCTTCACGCCGGTCGTTCCCGGGAAACTCAGCGGCAAGGCCCGCGCCACGCGGGCGGCGAGGAAGCCGAAACACTGTGCCTCCAACGCGTCGCCGTCCCAGCCTACGGCTTCCACGGGTGATACGGGCACGGGCATTGCGTCCGCGAGCGCCCGCATGATGGCCGGGTTGTGCCGGCCGCCGCCGGTGACCAGCACGCGCTGGGGGCGGCCAGGCAGCGGCGCGGCCGCGATGGCGCGCGCGGTAAAGGCTGCCAGCGTGGCCGCGCCGTCTTCCGTGGACAGGCCGGCGACCGCATCCAGCGCCGCGACAAAATGCTGCCGATCGAGCGATTTGGGCACCGGGCGGGCGAAGAACGGGTCGGCCAGCCACTGCGCCAGGATGGCCTCGTCCGCCGTGCCCGCCATCGCGAGCGCGCCATCCCTGTCCATGGCGGCGCCGGTGCGCGCCTGGATGAAATCGTCGAGCAACGCGTTGCCAGGCCCCGTATCGCCGGCCAGCAGGGTGCCGTCCGCACCGAGGTAGGTGACGTTGGCGACCCCGCCGATGTTGACCACCAGCAGCGGCCGCCCCAGGCCGGCCGCCAGTGCCGCGTGGAAGACCGGCACGAAAGGTGCGCCCTGGCCGCCACTGGCCACGTCCGCCAGGCGGAAATCGCACGCGACCGGGGTGCCCGTCAGCCGGGCCAGCGCCGATGCGTCGCCGATCTGCCAGGTGCGCCGGCGGTGCGGGGCGTGCAGGATCGTCTGCCCGTGGAAGCCGATCAGCGCAGCCGGCCGGTCCAGTGCCGCGACCGCCTCGGCATGCACGCGCGTCAGCCTGTCTTCAGCCTCGACGACGGCGTCGGCGGGTGCCGCCTCGCCCAGGTCGATCAGCCGGCGCAGCAGGCTGCGCAACCCGGCCTCATAGGGTATTGTCAGCGCCCGGCCGAACCCTTGCACCGCGGTGCCGTCGGTCTCGATCAGGGCCGCATCCACCCCGTCCAGCGAGGTGCCGCTCATCAGGCCGATCGTCCACATCCCTTCCGCCCGCCTACACCCCTTGCTAAGCGCATTGTTATGGCAAGCAACGATTTTCTCCAAGAAGCGGCGGCCCGCGGCTTCGTCCACCAGTGCACCGACCTCGACGCCCTGGCCGATACCCTGAACGCCGGCTGCGTCTCTGCCTATGTCGGCTACGACTGCACCGCCGACAGCCTGCACGTGGGCAGCCTGGTCTCGATTATGTTGATGCGGCTGCTGCAACGGCATGGCCACCGGCCGGTGGCGCTGATGGGCGGCGGCACCAGCAAGATCGGCGACCCCTCGGGCAAGGACGAAAGCCGGCAGCTGCTGGGCAATGCCGCCATTGCCGCCAACATGGCCGGCATAGCGCGGAATTTCACGCCGTTCCTGCGCTTCGGCGCGGATGGGAACGGCGCGCTGATGGTGAATAACGCGGACTGGCTGGACGGCCTGGGCTACATCCCGTTGCTGCGCGAGGTTGGGCCGCATTTCACGGTCAATCGCATGCTCACCATGGACAGCGTGCGGTTGCGGCTGGACCGTGAGCAGCCGCTGACCTTCCTCGAATTCAACTACATGATCCTGCAGAGTTACGATTTTCGCGAGCTGCACCGCCGCCACGGCGTGGCGCTGCAAATGGGCGGATCGGACCAGTGGGGCAACATCGTCAGCGGCGTCGATCTCGTGCGGCGGCTGGAGGGTGCGCAGGTGTTCGGCCTGACCGTGCCGCTGCTGACCACCGCGTCCGGCGCCAAGATGGGCAAGACGGCGGCCGGTGCCGTGTGGCTGAGCGCCGAACGGCTATCGCCCTACGATTACTGGCAGTTCTGGCGCAATACGGAGGACGCCGATGTCGGCCGCTTCCTGCGGCTGTTCACCGACTTGCCGCTGGACGAGGTTGCCCGGCTGGACGCGCTGGGCGGCGCGGAGGTGAACGAGGCGAAGAAGGTTCTGGCGACCGAGGCCACCACCCTGCTGCACGGCCCGCACGCGGCGCACACCGCCGCCGAGACGGCACGCCAGGTGTTCGAACAGGGCGGGGCTGAGGGCCTGGCCAGCTTCACGGTCGCCCGCGCCGACCTGCAAGCCGGCATTCCCGCATACAAACTGCTCGCCGATTGCGGCCTCGTTGCCAGCAACGGCGAAGGCCGTCGGCTGATCGCAGGTGGCGGCGCGCGCCTGAACGATCGCGCCATCGCAGCAGACAACCAGATGGTCACGGAAGCCGACCTGACCGACGGGACGGCCAAACTTTCGGCCGGCAAGAAGAAGCACCGCCTCATCCAGGTTTCCTGACGAAGCACGGTTACAGGTCCCGGCCCCTGACGGACGTCTTGGTGTCGCCCGGTTTGGGCAGGACTGCGGCGACCTGGGCGTAGAACACGCGATCCTCCGCAGTCAGCCTGGCCAGGTGAGCCGCCGACGGCTCGTCCAGATCCTCCTTCGTCAGGATGGGCTTGGACGTGTTGCTGGGCGGCTCGGGTTCCACGTCCCAGCTATACTTGACCCAGTCGTGGTAGCTGCTGAGGTCGGCGATCTCGACGTCGGAGAGGCGGCACGCGTCCAGTGCCGAGGTTGCCGTGCCGTCGCCCAAGGCGTGGCAGATCGGGTCGGCTGTCGTGAGCGACATTAGCACCGTGCGGCCGAGCGCGCGCCAGCCCGGCGCGTCGTCTGCCGCCGGCAAGGGCGCCAGGCGCTGGCGCCACGGATCG
>CAXUGD010000304.1:0-4364 GCA_964250355.1 uncultured Acetobacteraceae bacterium
CCTCAATCGGCACCCGCGAGTGGGCGTGTGTCAGTCTTTAGGCGGGTTGGTATAACGCGAGCGGGGGCGTTCTGAAGACGGACTGAAGCGGCAGCGGCGCAGCTCGGGGGGAGAGCTGCGCCGCCTTGAACACCTGCCGCCGGCGCGGGGGGGGGGTGCGCCTCGGTCCGGTGCTGATGCCGATATTATCAAGCGGCGAGTGAAAACAACGGCACAATCGCGAAGTAACGCAGCTGTGTTACTACTGCAGACAAGACGTGGCTATCAGTCCCGCCCCGCCAAGAACTCCTTCATCTTGGCAAAGAAGCCTTCGTGCTCGGGGCTGCCCTTGGTATGGCCGCGCGCCTCGGCCTCGAACTCCTCCAGCAGCTCGCGCTGACGTTTGGTGAGGTGCTGCGGCGTTTCCACCTTGGCCTGCACCACCATGTCGCCGCGGGCCGAGCTGCGCAGCACGGAAAAGCCGCGGCCGCGCAGGCGGAACTGTGCACCGGCCTGGGTTCCGGCCGGGATACGCACCTTCTGCGTGGAGCCGTCGATGGTAGGCACGTCGATCTCGTCGCCCAGGGCCGCCTGGCTCATGCGAAGCGGGACCTCGCAGAAGATATGCGCTCCCTCCCGGTGGAATAGCGCGTGCTGGCGCAACGCCACGTGCACGTAAAGGTCGCCGTTCGGCGCGCCCTGGCCGCCGGCCTCGCCTTCGCCCTGCAGGCGTATGCGCGTGCCGTCCTCCACGCCCGGCGGCACCGTCACCTGCAGCGAGCGCTCGCGCTGCACCGTGCCGGCACCCTGGCATACGCGGCAGGGCGAGCGGATGACCCGGCCGGCGCCGCCGCAGGTGGGGCACGTACGCTCGACCAGGAAAAAGCCTTGCTGGGCGCGCACCTTGCCGGCGCCCTGGCACGTGGTGCAGGTGTCGGCCGCGGCCTTGCCGTCCGATGAGCCGGTGCCGCGGCAGGCTTCACAGGCGACGCGGGTCGGCACGCGCACCGCCGTCTTGGTGCCGGCGAACGCCTCCGCCAAGTCGATCTCGACCTGCACCTGGATGTCCGCGCCGGACCGCGTCCGGCCGCGGCCGCGGCCCGTGAAGTCGCCAAACATCTGGTCGAAGATGTCGCCCAGGCCGCCGGCGCCGGAAAAATCGAAACCAGCCGGGCCGCCGCCGCCTCCCTCGAAAGCCGCGTGGCCGAAACGGTCATAGGCGGCGCGCTTCTGGTCGTCCTTGAGGACCTCGTAAGCCTCGCTGACTTCCTTGAACCGCGCCTCGGCAGCCTTGTCGTTCGGGTTGCGGTCGGGGTGGTACTTCATTGCCAGCTTGCGGTAGGCCTTTTTCAGGTCCTCTCCGCTCACCTCGCGCGCGACCTCCAGTGTCGCGTAATAATCTGCCTTTGGCATCGAATTTCCCGGGCAAAGCCGCGCCTCGCCGGCCGGCGCCGTCTGGCATTGCTGCCAAAGGCGCCGTCCGGCGAGGCTTGCTCAAAGGATCAGGCCGACTTCTTCTTCTCGTCGAGCTCTTCGAACTCGGCATCGACCACGCCGTCGCTGCCGGCCGCACCCTGGCCGGGTGCCGCGTTGGCCGCACCGGCAGCAGCCGCCTCAGCCTTGTAGACGTGCTCGCCGATCTTCATCGCCGCCGCACTCAGCCGGTCGCTCGCCGCCTTCAGCGCCTCGGCGTCGGTGCCCTCCATGGCAGAGCGCGTGGCCGCCAGGGCGGACTCTGCCTCGCTGCGATCGGCCGGCGGCATCGTCTCGCCGTGGTCCTTCAGGTGCTTCTCCACCTGATGGACCAGCGCCTCGGCATGGTTCTTCGCCTCCACCATCTCGCGGCGCTTCTTGTCAGCCGCGGCGTTCGCCTCGGCGTCCTTCACCATCCGCTCGATATCGGCATCCGACAGGCCGCCGGAAGCCTGGATCTTGATCTGCTGCTCCTTGCCGGTCGCCTTGTCGCGCGCGCTGACGGAGACGATGCCGTTGGCGTCGATGTCGAACGTCACCTCGATCTGCGGCATGCCGCGCGGGGCGGGCGGAATGCCAACCAGGTCGAAGTTGCCCAGCATCTTGTTGTCGGCCGCCATCTCGCGCTCGCCCTGGAACACCTTGATGGTGACCGCGCCCTGGTTGTCGTCCGCCGTCGAGAAGATCTGACTCTTCTTGGTGGGGATCGTGGTGTTGCGGTCGATCAACCGGGTGAACACGCCGCCCAGCGTCTCGATGCCCAGACTCAACGGGGTCACGTCGAGCAGCAGCACGTCCTTCACGTCGCCACGCAGTACGGCGCCCTGGATAGCGGCACCGATGGCCACCACCTCGTCCGGGTTCACGTTGCGGGCCGGATCGCGGCCGAAGAAGCTCTTCACCGCCTCGATCACCTTGGGCATGCGCGTCATGCCGCCCACCAGGATCACCTCGTTGATCTCGGAGGCGGTGACACCGGCGTCCTTCAGCGCCGCGCGGCACGGGTCCATCGTGCGGGTGATCAGGTCATCGACCAGGCTCTCCAGCTTCGCGCGGGACAGCTTCATCACCAGGTGCTTGGGGCCCGAGGCGTCGGCCGTGATGAACGGCAGGTTGATCTCGGTCTCCTTGGAGGAGGAGAGCTCGATCTTCGCCTTCTCGGCGGCTTCCTTCAGCCGCTGCAGGGCCAGCTTATCGTTTCGCAGATCGATGCCCTGCTCGCGCTTGAACTCGGTCGCCAGGTAATCGATCACGCGCGCGTCGAAATCCTCGCCGCCCAGGAACGTGTCGCCGTTGGTGCTCTTCACCTCGAACACGCCGTCGCCGATCTCCAACACGGAGACGTCGAAGGTGCCGCCGCCCAGGTCGTACACGGCGACCAGGCCGCCGTTCTTCTTGTCCATGCCGTAGGCCAGCGCGGCCGCAGTCGGCTCGTTGATGATGCGCAGCACTTCGAGGCCCGCGATGCGGCCGGCGTCCTTGGTCGCCTGGCGCTGCGCGTCGTTGAAGTAGGCCGGCACGGTGATCACCGCCTGGCTGACCTTCTCGCCGAGATAAGCCTCGGCCGTCTCCTTCATCTTGCCCAGGATGTCGGCGCTGATCTTGCTGGGCGAATACTTCTCGCCGCGCGCCTCCACCCAGGCGTCGCCATTGTCGCCCTTTACGATGGCATAAGGTACCAGGCCGCGGTCCTTGCCCACCAAGGGGTCGTCGTAACGGCGGCCGATCAGGCGCTTGACGGCGTAGAAGGTGTTGGCGGGGTTGGTGACCGCCTGGCGCTTGGCCGCCTGCCCGACGAGGCGTTCGCCGCTGTCGCTGAACGCCACCATGCTGGGGGTGGTGCGGGCGCCCTCGCTGTTCTCGATCACATGGACGTCGCCAGACTCCATGATCGCCACGCACGAGTTGGTCGTGCCCAGGTCGATGCCGATTACCTTGCTCATACTATACCCTCCAAAGCGGCCAGGCGCGGCCCGAAGCACCGCACGCGGCCCTCAATTCGATGTGGCCCCGATGTATTGAGCGACCCGCCCTTTCACAAGGGGCCTGGCTGACTGGCAGACCCGCACCAGGCTGCAAACACAACCGGGCGCAGGCTATCAGGCCAGATCGGAACAATGCAAGAACATTTTCTTTGCCCAGGTTCCCTCCGCCCGCGTAATCCTGGCCCGCTGAGGGCAGGGCGGCCAGATGCGGCTGCGTCCTGTCCGGAGCCAATTATCCGAAGGGTCATCCACGATGAACTTGCGACGCTCGCTGCCTGCCGCTCTTCCCTGGTTGCTGCCCGGCGCCGCCGCGGCCCAGACCAGCTACATGGCGCCCGACGGCCATAACCGGTTTCCCGCCGTCACCATCTTCTGCCCCAGCGGCACGGGCGTCGTGCCCTGCACCTTCGGCGGCGGTGGCAATGCGGGCGGCGCGGTCAGCCTCACCCTGGGGGGCGCGGCCGTGTCGTCCGGCAACCGCCTGCCCGTGGCCGACCCGCTGCTGGATGGGCTGATCAGCGGCGGCGCGCTCAGCATCGGCGGCACCGTCAGCCTGGCGGGCAGCCCCACCGTCAACCTGGGCAACGCAAGCACGGTGGCCGTCTCCAACCTGCCCGCGGTGCAGCCGGTCAGCGGCGCCGTGTCCCAGTCGGGAAGCTGGTCGGTTGGCCTGGCTTCGGGCGCCATCGTCGGCCTGGCGGCCGGCAACGCCAGCATCGGCCAGGTGGGCGTGGCCTCGCTGCCGCCGCTGCCGGCCGGCGGCAACGCGATCGGCGTCGTGGCCGTCTCCAACCTGCCAGCCACCCAGCCGATCAGCGGCCCTGTCAGCCAGTCGGGCAGCTGGACGGTGGGACTGGCCTCGGGCGCCAGCGTGGGCCTTGCCGCCGGCACCAACGCGATCGGGTCGGTCAACGTGTCCAACTTGCC
>CAXUGD010000305.1:0-4359 GCA_964250355.1 uncultured Acetobacteraceae bacterium
GAACAACGCGGGCACGGCCGCGTTCGGCGGCTTCCTGGAACTGAGCCTGGACGACTACCGCCGTACGATGGCGACCAACGTGGATGGCGTGGTCTATTGCACGCGCGCCGCCATGCCGCATCTGCTTGCAAGTCGCGGCAACGTGGTCAACGTGTCGTCGGTCTCGGGCATCGGCGGCGATTGGGGGCTGGCCTTCTACAACGCCTCTAAGGGCGCGCTGGGCAACCTCACGCGGTCGTTGGCGCTGGAGTTCGGCGGCCGCGGCGTCCGGGTGAACGCGGTGAACCCGAGCCTCACGGCCACCGAGATGTCGCAGGGGCTGATGGACAACCCCGACGTGCTGGCCAAGTTCATGGATCGCAGCCCGCTCGGCCGCGCTGCCGAGCCGGCCGACATCGCCGACGTGATAGCGTTCCTGGCGAGCGACGACGCACGGTTCGTGACGGGCGTGAACTTGCCGGTGGATGGCGGCGTTACGGCATCCAACGGGCAGCCGCGGATGCTGTAGCAGCCGGCCCCGCCACCCCGCACGAACTGGACCGAGCCGCGCATGGACACCGAACCGCTTGCCCGTCCGCCTGTGGAGGGGGGGGCGCCCGACGCGACCGACATCGCCTATATGCGGCGGGCGCTGCATTGGGCCAGGAAGGGCGAGGCCACGCCCGGGGGCAACCCGATCGGCTGCGTGATCGTGCTGGACGGCCGGGTGGTGGGCGAGGGCCACAACGAGAACGAGATGCGGTGCGACCCCACCGCTCACGGCGAAATGGTGGCCATTCGGCGCGCCTGCGAGGCGCTGCGTACGGTTGAGCTGCGCGGCGCCACCCTGTACTCCACGCTGCAGCCCTGCGGCATGTGCTCCATGGCGTCGATCTGGGCCAAGATCGGCCGCATCGTCTATGGGGCGCAGCGCGGCGACGTGCACGAGATGTATTTCGAGGAGCGCGACCGCGGCACGGTCGATTACGTTCTGGACGCCTATCGCAACGACCTGACGCTGAAGGGCGGCGTTCTGGCCGAGGAGTGCGCCAAGCTGTACGTGGGTCCCGACGAGCCGGTGCCGCCGGAGGAGCAGGTCAACCTGTAACGCAGGAGGGACGGTTACGGCCGGCCAGCGTGGCCACCGGGGTGGATCCGGCAGGCCAGGTGCGGGGACGCGCCGTCTTGGTTGACGGGCAAATCCGTTTGATACAAGAACGAGTATGCGGCAGCCATGGTGTAGGCGGTGGGTAAGATGACAATGCGTGCCGTCCCCGCCCTGGTGGCAGTTCTGGCCCTGTTGGGCTGCCAGTCCCCGCCTGCCCCGCCGAGTTTCGCCGCCGCATCCGGTGGGCAGGATCAGGGTGGCGGGGCCGCAGCCGACATGGCGGCGCTCTACGGGCGGATCTGTCTCGACAGCTTTCCGGACGAGCCCGCCACCCAGGCCGCATTGGCCGCCAGCGGCGCCAGGCAGCTCGATGCAGGTGTCACGGCCACCATGCTGCACGCCGATCCGGGCCGTGCCTGGGACGTGAGGAGCCCTATTGCCGACTACCGGGTCACCATCGAAGATCCGCCGTTCAGGACCTGCGCGGTACGGCGGATGACGCGCGAGGGCCTGCCGACCGCGCTGCCCTACCTCGGCGCAGTCAACGCCTATGCGCGTCAGCACTCCTTGGGCGAGGGCCGGGTGGTTCAGCTGAACCAGCGTTTGCCGCGATCCGGCGCCGACGTGCAGCTGCTCAGCACGCCGCTCGGGCTGCCGGGCCAGACGCGGCCTACCGAGGCCAGCCTATACATCTCGACCAACTACCACGGCGCCGTGTCCGGATCGGCCTGGGGCGTGGAGGACGCAGCCGGCGGTGTGGGCGTGGAGATCAGGATGGCGCACCAGATCCTGCCGCCGGGGGCCTGATCGCACGCGGTTTGCACGGGGCCGCCGCCGCCCTATGCTGCGCCCGTCCAACGCCGGAACCCGCCGATGCTTGCCGCCTTCCGCACGATCGTCAACACGTGGCCCGCCCGCGTGCTGCTGCTGGTCCTGGTTGCCTCGTTCGCCAGCTGGGGGGTGGCGGACGTGGTGCGCAACGTGGTCAGCGGGGGCGCCAGCGCCGTGGCCACCGTGCGCGGCCACGACATCACGCCCCAGCAATTCATGGCCGAGTACCAGACCGATCTGCGCCGCACCGCCGAGCGGGTGGGCGACCCCGGCCAGTTGCCGCCCGGCCTGCGCGTGCAGGTGGCGCAGCAGACGCTGCAGAAGCTGGTGACACAGCAGGCGCTGGCCGGCGAGGTCGCCCGCATGGGCCTGGCCGTGCCCGACGAGGCGGTGCGCCAGGCGGTGTTCGCCATGCCGGAGTTCCAGGGCCCGGACGGCAAGTTCAGCCGCAACGTGCTGTTGCAGGCCCTGTCGGGCAACAGCATGACGGAGGCGCATTTCCTGACCCTCATCCGCCAGGACATCGCCCAGAACCAGCTGCTGCAGACGGTGGGCGCGTCCGTCGGCCCGTCCGACCAGCTGACCCGCCTGGTCTATGGCTACCTCAACGAGCGCCGCACGGCCGACATCCTGCCGCTGCCGTTTGCCGGCCGCCCGGTGCTGCCGCCGCCCGCCGAAAGCGTGCTGCGGCGCTTCTACGACAACAATCCGGCCCGCTACACGGCACCCGAGTATCGCCATGTGAAAGCGGTGATCCTGTCGCCCGACAGCATCGGCCGCGGGCTGGACGTGCCGGAGGCCGACCTGCGCGCCTGGTTCGCGCAGCATCGGGCGGAGTACGTGTCGGCCGAGAAGCGTTCGGTGGAGGTGATCACCAGCGGGTCGTCATCCGCCGCTGCGGCCTTGGCCAGGCAGGGGCGCGCCGGTGCCGGCTGGGACGCGATGCAGGTGGCGGCAAAGGCAGCCGGTGCCACCGCCGTGCCGCTGGACGACGTCACCGCCGACCAGGTGCCCTCGCCCGAGTTGGCGCGCGCCGCCTTTGCCGCGGCGCCGGGCGCGGTGGTGGGGCCGGTTAGCGAGCCGCTCGGCACTTACGTGCTGCGCATTTCTGCCGTCACCCCGGCCAGGAACCCCAGCTTCGAATCGCTGCGCGACACCGTGCACGCCAAGGTGGCGGCCGAGCGCGCGCTGGACCTGATCGACGCGCGTGCCCAGAAGCTGCAGGACCTGTTTGCCGGCGGCGCCAAGATCGACGAGGTGCCGGCCGACCTGGGGGCGGCCGGTGCGGCCGGCACGCTGGACGCGCAGGGCAACACGCCCGACGGCACGCCGGCCCCCATTCCCGCCGCCGCCGATGCGCGCGGGGCCATCGTGGACGCGGCCTTTCACGCCAATCTCGGCGACCCGATCCAGCCAACGGAGGGTCCGGCCCACACCTGGTTCGCCGTCGCCGTGGACACGGTGACGAAGCCGGCGCGCAAGCCGTTTGACCAGGTGCGCGCCCAGGTCCTGGCCGATTGGCGCGCAGACCAGCTGCGCCACGGGCAGGAGGCGGAGGCGGCGCGCATCCTGGGCCTGGTGAAGGGCGGCCAAAGCCTGGTGAACGCCGCCTGGGGCAGCGGCCTGCAGGTGACCCACACCGCCCCGCTCGCACGCGGCAAGCCGGCCGCTGGCGTGCCGGCCGAGCTCGCGCAGACCCTGTTCACCCTGCACAAGGGCGAGGCGACCATGGTTGAAACCAATGCCGGCTTCGTGGTGGCCCAACTGACGGGGGTCGTCCCGCCCGATGCCGGGGGCGACACTGCCGGGCTGGTCCAGGCGCGCGAGGGCCTGGCCCGCGCGTTGCACGACGACTACCTGCAAATGTACGCCACCGCCGTGCGCGACGAGGCGCATCCCACCGTGCGGCCCAACGTGGTGCAGGCCCTGATCCAGCAGCCGGGGGAATGACCGGCGGCCCCGCCGGCGCGCGGCTGGCCACCTGGGTCGGGGCTGCCGACCTGCAGACGCCGGTGGCGGCGTTCCTGAAACTGGCACACGGCCAGGCCAACGCCTTTCTGCTGGAAAGCATCGAGGGCGGGCAGGCGCGCGGCCGCTACTCCGTCATCGGCATGGCGCCCGACCTGATCTGGCGCTGCCGGGGCGGCACCGCCGAGGTGAACCGGCGCGCGGTGACCGACCCCGAGGCCTTCGTGCCCGACCCTGCGCCCGCCCTGGGCAGCCTGCGCGCGTTGCTGGCCGAAACGCGGCTGGCGCTGCCCCCGGGGCTGCCACCCATGATCGGCGGCCTGGTCGGCTACCTGGGCTACGACATGGTGCGGCTGATGGAGCAGCTGCCCGGCGCGGCGCCCGACGCACTGGGCTTGCCGGACGCCATCCTGCTGCATCCCACCCTGTTCGCCGTGTTCGACAACGTGCGCGACGAGCTGACGCTGGCCGCC
>CAXUGD010000306.1:0-4336 GCA_964250355.1 uncultured Acetobacteraceae bacterium
AACAAGCGGCCCCCCGGTCAGATCGACGCTGACCCCCCCTGTACCACCGACGTAATACCCGGGGCCACCCGCCCCACCCTCGATGACACCGCTGTTGTTGGCGCTGCCGCCCGACATCGCCAGGCCCACACCGCCCGCATAACCGTAATCCGGGCCACGGTAGCCGTAACCGCCGGCGCCGCCGCGTATGGTGCCGGTATTGTCGAGATGGCCGTTGCCCAGCGAGACGCCGATGCCACCATTGTAATTGTTGGAGCCCTGGCCGCCGATGATGTGACCCTGGTTCAAGACCCGGGCAGTCTCGATCGAGCCTGGGACGGTCAGGCCCGTATAGGCGCCACCGGACGGTTGTATGGTGCCCGTGCCCGTAACGGTAAGCCGGTCGCCGTAGCCGCCCTGGCCCAGGACGACTGGATACTGCACCGAGCCCGATATGACGCTGCGCATGGTCGCCTCCCCGCTCGCAGCCGATGGGCCGCCGTGTTCCTGTCTCGGAACGTTTGGTTTGCCGACATGCTTAGCCCGGGGATGTCACCGCTATCAAGATCGTGGTGAGGTCGGCACGCACAGCCTAGATCTGCACCACCGTGTTCAGGTCGAAGGTCTGTCCGGTCGGGTTCTCGCCGATGCGCACGGTCTTCCCATTGGCCATGTGGTAGGGCGGCACTGGCAGGTTGTAGGGCGCCGGTACGCCTGAATACACCCGCCCGGCCAAATCGTATTTCGAGCCGTGGCAGGGGCACAGATAGCCGCCTGGCCAGTTGGGGGCGGGGTCGGTGGCGCTCATGTTGGGGTAGAAAGTCGGCACGCAGCCGAGATGGGTGCAGATGCCGACCATCACGGCATAGGTCGGATCGACTGAGCGGTGCCAGTTCTCGGCATAGGGCGGCTGCTGCATGACCTTGGAGTTCGGGTCGCTCAGCACGCGGATCGTCTTGGGGTCCTGCAGGGTCTGCAGGCCCTCGGGCGTGCGGTGAACGATGAAGATCGGCTTACCGCGCCACACCACCACGATCTGCTGGCCGGGTGCCAGCTTGCTCACGTCCACGTCGATCGGCTCGCCGGCGGCCAGCGTATCGGCGGCCGGCTCCATGCTGTCGATGAAGGGCCAGGCGATGGCGCCGGCGCCGACCGCCGCCCCCGAAAGCGCCAGCAAGGTCAGGAAGTCGCGCCGCGTGGGCTCCCCTGTCCCGCCGGTGGGGTGGGTGACGTGCGTGGAGGACGACATGAAAGACCCTTCTGCATAGCGGCGCGTGCTGCGGCTGCTAGAGCAATCTCACGCAGACTGAAACAGTCGTAGTGGGCAAATCGCTCGTTTAATCAAAAACTAGAGCGCGCTGACCGTTCACGGTCAGCCTCTACGCGCTTTAAGTGGCGCGAACGGCGCGGTTTGGGAAGCCCCTCGACGGTCGTTTCGATGTGTGACACAACCGCGGTTGAATTAGAGGCGGACAATGCACGCGCTCCTGAAATTCAGCCCAGACGAGGCCGGATGACCGACCTGCCCGAGGCAGCGCCGGCTGCCGCCCCCCTGCGCGAGTTCGTCTGCCACGCCGTGGACCAGCGCGGCAGCGCCCTGGCTGTGTTCGGCGCCGTGTTCGGCCTGTTCCTGGTCGCCGCCGCGTTGCTTCCGCGGCACTACCGGGCGGCGGCAACCCTGGCCGTGCTGCCCTCGCCCGAGTTCACCGTGCGGGCGGCGGCCGGCTCGCACGACGCCAACGCCAGCGCGCTGGCACTGGACCAGATCATGAAGACGGAGACGGAGATCCTGGGCAGCGACGACCTGCACGCGGCGACGCTGCACCGCCTGGGTCCGGCTTCGGTCTATCCGGACGTGTTCGCCCCGACCTCACCCGGCCTGGTCCACACTGTCCTGCACGCGGTGGCGGGCGTGCTGCTGGCACCCTGGCGCACGGCGCCGCTCGACGAGGCGGCCGCACGCGAGGAGCGCGGATTGCGCCGGTTCGCGGCCGACCTCTCGGTTCTGCCGGCCAAGGATGCCAACGTGATCGCCCTCACGTTCGACAGCCGGAGCGCCGGCCGGGCGGCGGAGACCCTGAATGCCATGCTGGGCCTGTACGCCGAACGCCGTAGCCGGCTGTATGACGACCCGCAGCTGGAGCCGGTGCGCAACGCGGCCGAGGCGGCCGGCCGCGCCGTGACCGAGGCCGACGCCGCCCTGGCTGCCTACAAGCGCGACCACGCCATTTCGGACTACGACCAGGAACGGGACCTGCTCCTGCAACGGCGCAGCCGGACCGACCAGCAACTGGCCGAGGCGGCTGCGGCTTCGGCCGAATACGACGCCAGGCTCTCGGCCCTCGGCCGGGTCCTGCAAGCCGAGCCGCCCACCATCGGTTTCTACCAGGAAAGCGACCCCGATGCGCGGCTGCTGGCGGTGAATGCCGGGTTGCAGGATTTGCGGGCGAAACTGGCCGCGGCCGGCGACAAGTACAAGGACACCAGCCGCGTGGTGAGCAGCTTGCGCGCCGAGATCGCCTCGCACGAGGCCGAGCGGGACCGGCTGACGCACGATGCGGCCGCTTCCGTCGTGCGGCGGGGCCGCAATCCCAGCCTCGATCCGCTGCATCTGGACCGGGCCCGCGCCAGCGCCGAGGAGGCCGCGGCACAGGCGCGCCTGCTCGCCGGCCAGCAGCAGGAGCGCGCGATTGCCGCTTCGCTCGCCTCGCTGGACGCCGAGGAGGCCGGGGTGGCCGCGCTGCAACGGCGCAAGGCGGCGGCCGAGCAGGAGTACCGCGACACTAGCCGGATCCTGGGCGAGCGCCGCCTGAGCGAGGCGGAGGATGCGCGCAGGCTGGCCAACGTGCGCGTGATCCAGCCGGCGCTGGTGCCCCAGGCGCCACGGAACACGGCGATGCTGCTGGGTGCCGCGGGTTTCGTGCTGGGCTTGGTTGCAGCCGGTTGCTGGCTGGTCGCCCGATTCGTGCTGCGCCCGGTGTTCCTGACCGGCGAAGGGCTGGAGGCGGCGACCGGGCTGCCGGTGCTGGCCGTGTTCCCTCGCACGGGCAAGGAAACGCACGAGGACTTCCTGGTCGCCTGACCGCCCGGCAGTGACACCCCGCCTGGCCACCTTGCCATCGCCCTCCGCGCGTTGTTACGTGGCCCCCCGGCTTAGCCGGCAAAAGCTTTGGCGACACCGGCAATAGCCTCGGCGGCGCCGGCAGTAGGAGGACGGGTAACAATGCGTCTTGCGGTGCTGAAGGAGCGTCGTGCGGACGAGACGCGCGTGGCGGCAACGCCCGAGACGGTGCGCAAGCTGGTGGCGTTGGGCTTGCAGGTGGCCGTCGAGGCCGGGGCAGGGCAGCACGCCTCCATCCCCGATGCCGAGTTCGCCGCGGCCGGCGCCGAGGTTGCGGCCGATGCGCGTGCGGCGCTGGCCGGCGCCGGCGTGGTGTTCGCGGTGCAGGCGCCGCAGGAGGCCGAGCGTGCGCTGATCCCGCGCGGCGCGCTGCTCCTGTGCATCTCGGGCGCGCTGGCCGACCGCAGCCTGGTGTCCAGCCTGGCGCAGGCGGGCATCGACACCGCGGCGATGGAGCTGCTGCCGCGCATCACCCGTGCGCAGTCGATGGACGTGCTGTCCAGCCAGGCGAACCTCGCCGGCTACCGCGCGGTGATCGAGGGGGCGGCCGCCTTCGACCGCGGCTTCGCGATGATGATGACGGCGGCAGGCACGGTGCCGCCGGCGCGTGTGTTCGTGATCGGCGCGGGTGTGGCCGGGCTGCAGGCGATCGCCACCGCGCGCCGGCTGGGCGCCATCGTGTCGGCCACCGACGTGCGGCCGGCCGCCAAGGAGGAGATACGCTCGCTGGGCGCCACCTTCGTGGGCGTGGAGGACGCCGAGACCGCCGGGCAGACCGGCGCTTACGCGAAGGAGATGACCGCCGATTTCCGCCGCAAGCAGGCCGAGCTGACGACGGCCACGGTGGCCAAGAACGACTTGGTGATCTGCACCGCGCTGGTGCAGGGCGGACGCGCGCCCACGCTGGTGACGAGCGCGATGGTCGATGGCATGAGGCCGGGCAGCGTGGTGGTTGACCTGGCCTCGGACGGCGGCGGCAATTGCGAGGCGACGCGGCCGGGCGAGGCCTTCACGACCGGGGGCGGCGTGAAGATCCTGGGCTACCGCAACTGGCCGGGCCGCATCCCGGTGGCTGCCAGCCAGCTCTACGCCAAGAACCTTCTGACCTTCCTGACCACCTTCTGGGACAAGGCGGCCGGCACCCCGAAGCTGCCCCCGGACGACGCTATCATCCAGGGCGTGATGCTGACGCGCGGCGGTGCGGTCGTACACGGGCAGTTCGCGGCCGCCTTGTCC
>CAXUGD010000307.1:0-4301 GCA_964250355.1 uncultured Acetobacteraceae bacterium
CGGGCGCGCAGCGCCCAGTGCCCTTCGCCCGGGTGGCCGTCCGCGTCGTAGCCGAACGCGTCGGCCGTCATGCCGCCGCAATCGGTGCCGAGGCGGGTGAACAGGCTGGCCAGCGCGCGCACGGGCCGGGCGAAGGGGGCCAGCGACCGCAGCAGGCCCAGCCGGACCGGCAAGCTGGCGGCCAACAGGCCGAGATGCAGCAGCGGCAGCTCCAGCCCGGCGCGGAACAGCGCGTCGTCCTCGACCCGGAAGCGGTGCGGCAGGATGTCGAGGTCCGGCGTCTCGGCCAGCGACAGAAAGCGGCGGCCCAGGCCCGGCACCGTCCGGCGCACCGTCATCGCCCAGCCCGGCCGGGCCGTCCAGCTGCCACAAGTGAAGACGCGCACCGGCCGCCCCGCGTAGCTGAGGATGGAGCGGACCACCGACAGCCCGCGCGGCGCCCGGTTTCCGGGCGATATCGCAACCTCCACGCGGGCCACGCGCGGCCAGCCTGCCGTCAGCGCGTCGAGCGCGGCGTTGGACAGCGCGGGGGTGGAGCTCGCGCCCGTCAGCGCCGCCACGCCGGCCGCCCTGGCTGCTGCGTCCAGCGCATCGAACCCGGCCACGAAGTCGCGCGCATCGGCCAGATCCACGTAGTGCAGGCCGGCGGCGATGGCCATGCGCGCGAGGTGGTAGTTCCCACCCTGAAACGGACCCGCGGCATCCACGACGGCGAAGGCACCGGTGGCGGCAAGGCTGCCGGCGGTGGCAAGGCGCGCATCCATCACCAGGAGTTCGAGCCTGGCCGGTGCGGCAAGCCGGACGCCGAGCGCGGCGAGCCGGCGTGCGTCGCGGCCGGCGGCGATCACGTCAAAGGCGGTTTCGCCGATCAGGCCCGCGACCAGCCTGGCGCCGAACACCCCGGCACCGCCCACCACCAGCACGCGCCGGGGTGTGGCGGCCGCCTTAGTCAAGGACGGCAGTGTCCGGGTAGTGGGTCAGTTTGAGCCGCCCAGAATAAAATCCTAGTGGTTTACCTTGGACGGATGGTTGCCCAGATGGCATTGTCTAACGGTGTAATTTTGAGGTGCCGCTTGCCCGACGACCCGCCTATTAACATTGTGCCAGAGGCTCCCCGTGATCCGAAGCTAGGAGATATAGGTGGCGAACCAGGGTTCTTACCCGGCGAAGAGGATTGGCGAGACGGTCGCACGGACGATGGCGAGCAGGACTCCGACGACGCGTTGGATGATGCGCCGGAGACTGATGATGAGCCTTAAGCGCACCCCCCGCCCTCGTGACCCGATCCAGCTCGGCAAGCTCATGGTGGACATAGCCACAGGGGCCGTGCCGGATGGCGTGGATGATGGGAAGGATGCGGCGGCGTCAGCTATGGGCAAAAAGGGCGGCGCCAGTCGTGCAGCCGCAATGACGGCAGAACGCAGGGCGGAGATAGCTAAGAAGGCGGCGGCAACTAGATGGGGCCAAAGCTAAAGAGGTATCTCGTCGTCTAGATCGCCACCGCTAACAGGCTCCCATGCCGGGCCGTCTATTGAACCCGTAACCTGGGCGCGGCCCCGTCGAATCGGTGCCGGCGTACTTTCTTCTCGTGCTGTCTCGGCTGACTCTGAGTCCGGTTCTGGCACCGCTCCCCAGCTTGCCAATCCCCATCCTTCAGACCTGCTATTATCTAGCTCGTCAGAGCGTGACAGAAACCCCGACAGGTTTCCGGCGGGATTGTTGCCGCCTATCGTAATGCCCTTGTCCTGTAGCGCTTTCAGAATGTCGCGGGTGTGTATGCGCGCTTTATGCTCAGTCAGCATATCGACAGTCGCTCGGACCGCTGACGCCGCAATCCCATTGCGGGCGCGGGCCGCTTCTGCCGCAATCTCATCCGATTCATAGAGCGCCGCCATCTCTATATAAGCCTCGATTTTGGACTGCCTAATTTCCAGTTGTTTAACCAGCATTTCGGCGCGGCTGCGCTCGCTGCGCGTTTTGGCCAAATCTGCCTTTGCTTTCTCCAGTGGAGTCATTGCTGGGTTTCCGTGTCCGTTGCGCCCGTCCATGTGAGAGGCTTTTCGCACATGGAGGTTAAATTGGCAATGAGGCTTGCGCACATGGGCACGAGTACGCGACAACGGCGCGTGGCGGATTCGCCGCAGGAGACCTTTCGTGCTGAGACCTGACTAGCCCCCTACGTTTCACGCCGACCGGCGTAGGGGAGTAGCCCGTCACGTTCCTGACAAGGGAGAGACCGTGACGGGCGGTTGGTCGGCACTCAGGACCGGAAGCTGCACTGGAGGCCCTAGGAAGCCGTACAGCACCCGACTGCTAATCGGGAGAATGCGGGTTCGAGTCCCGCCCGGTCCATCATCACCCTAGCACATGACGATTTCACATGGAATCCTCATGTGACAGGCTTTTCGTGCTTGACGCCAAGCACAATGGGTCATGTACCAATGTTCATGAACAAGCTCTCTCGCGAAGCCCGCGCTCAAATTCTAAGCCTGATGGTCAAAGGCATGTCGATGCGAGCAATCAGCCGCACGACGGGCGCCAGCAAGAATACCATCGTGAAGCTGCTGGAGGATGCGGGAGAAGCCTTCTCAGAGTATCAGGACCGCATCATGCGGAACCTGACCTGCAAGCGCGTTCAGGTCGATGAGATTTGGGCATCCGTCTATGCGAAGGCCAAGAACGTAGCGGGTGCCAAGGCTGCCCCGGAAGGTGCTGGCGATGCCTGGACATGGATGGCGATTGATGCCGACGCTAAGCTGATACCGTCATTCTATGTCGGCAGCCGCGATGCCGACGCAGCGCATCACTTCATCGGCGACTTGGCCTTGCGCCTTGCGAACCGGGTGCAGCTCACCAGCGATGGACACAAGCCCTATCTAGAAGCCGTAGAGCAGGCGTTCGGAGCCGATATCGACTATGCCATGCTGGTGAAGCACTACGGTGACGCGCCCGGCGCCGGCCGCTACAGCCCAGGGGTATGCACGGGCGCCACACAAAAGCGAGTAGAAGGCTGTCCAGATAAGAAGCACGTCAGCACTAGCTACGCGGAGCGGGCTAACCTGACTCTTCGCATGGGAAGCCGCCGCTTCACGCGCCTAACCAACGCCTTCTCAAAGAAGCACGAGAACCATGCACATTCGGTTGCCATCCACACAATGCACTATAATTTTGTTCGCATTCACCAAACACTGCGTTGCACGCCGGCCATGGCTGCGGGCGTCAGCACCGGCCTCTGGGAGCTTACTGACATGGTGAAGGTCCTAGAGGATTACGAAGGGCAGCAAGCCTAGGCCTGCCGGCAATCCGCGCTTGACGGGGGAGTCGCAGAGACTCAAAGTGCCTCGACAAGCGAATCGGGACGCGCTCCGATCGCGGTTACCCGGACGAAAGGGCCGTCTATGTACCGGGTTGATCGCAACAATTTTTACACGAACGAGAAGAAAGCGACGGTCTGTACACCAGACTACGTAAGCGACTTCTTATTTTCGATCCTTTCCAGTCAGATCGGCAAGGGCAGTTTGGTCGTGGACCCCTGCGTTGGCGCCGGCTCTCTTCTAAAGCCCTGGAAGAAGCACGGGTATCAAACGCTAGGCATCGACATTGAGCAACAGGGTTTCCCCGGCACGGTCGTTAAAAACTACCTTGAGGTTTCTCGCAAGGAGATAGCCAATAGCCCCGCGCTTGTGATTATGAACCCGCCATTTAATATCGACTCGAAGACGAAAGAATATATCAAGGCCCATTATGGCGGGCGTCCCCTGCTTCCCGAGGTTTGGTTTCAAAAGGCACTGGAGCTTTTTGGCACAACTGTGCCGATAGCTTTGTTTACGCCATACGGGTTCCGACTTAATCAGACGGATGAGAGCAAGCGTTGGAAAAAGTTTATCAGCGGAGACTACCCCGACATCACCAGTATTGTTTCTCTGCCGAAAAACGTGTTTCCACAAATCCTCTTCCATAGCGAAGTACTGATTTTCAATCTTCCTGACCTTAACGGGCATTACTTCGTGCAGCATGGCAAAAAGCGATCAGCTTCGGCAAAACAAGAATCAGCACGCGCCTAAAAATCTCCTTTCAAAGGGGGATGATAAAGACGTAGCTGCGGCGATGGAAAAGGTTATCGCTTACCTTAATAAGCGACTAAACCTGACGCCCCTCGGATACGAATTGCATTACGTTGATCGTATCGAACTGCGCGAACTGGTCAGCTTGATCAGCGGTTATGAGAAGCGCTTTGAGTTTGCCACTCTTATACCAACCCTGGATGAGGTTGACTCACGGGGATTCCCAAACGGCCCGAA
>CAXUGD010000308.1:0-4269 GCA_964250355.1 uncultured Acetobacteraceae bacterium
CGACCATCAGCGCGCAGCGCGGTTCGGCCACGAGGTGGCGCGTAGGGGCCGAGAGTGACGAGAGCAGCAGCAGCGCGCTGCCGTCGGGTGCCACGGCCGGGGTGACGAGCGAGGCGAAAGGCTGGCCGCCATCCTGGGTGGCGAGCGTGGCTGCGCGGGCGGCGCGCCACAGGCGGCGTGCGGCAAAGGCCATCGGCTCACCCCCCTCGTTCAAGCCGCGTTCCCTCCGTCCCGCCGTTGCGCCACACTCCCTGAACGGCGGGCCAGCCGCGTCCAGCACCCGGAAGCAAGCAACGATGAAACACACGATCGCCCTGGTCGATGACGACCGCAACATCCTGACCTCGGTCTCGATGACGCTGGAGCAGGAAGGCTACGCCGTGCGCACCTACACCGACGGCGAGAGCGCGTTGCAGGCGATCAACGCCAAGCCCGTCGATCTGGCGGTGCTGGACATCAAGATGCCGCGGATGGACGGGATGGAGCTGCTGCAGCGCCTGCGCCAGCGCACCCAGATGCCGGTGATCTTCCTGACCAGCAAGGACGAGGAGGTGGACGAGCTGATGGGGCTGCGGTTGGGGGCGGACGACTACATCACCAAGCCGTTCAGCCAGCGCCTGCTGATCGAGCGCATACGCGCCCTGCTGCGCCGTAACGAGAGCAGCCGGGCCGAGGGGTCGGGCCAGCCCGCCGGCGGCATCCTGACCCGTGGCGACCTGGTGCTGGACGAGACCAAGCACCAGTGCATGTGGAAGGGCGTCGATATCCAGCTGACGGTGACCGAGTTCCTGCTGGTGAAGGCGCTGGCGGCGCGGCCGGGCATGGTGAAGAGCCGCGACCAGCTGATCGACGCGGCCTATGGCGAGAACACCTACGTGGACGACCGCACGATCGACAGCCACATCAAGCGCGTGCGCAAGAAGTTCAGGCAGAGCGACGGCGAGTTCAACGCCTTCGAGACGCTGTATGGGATCGGCTACCGCTACAAGGAGTAGCCTCCGCCGCACGCGCGCCCGCCGTACAAGGGTTTGTGCACTGCAACAGGGGGCTTGCTGACGCGCGATAAATGCAGGCCTGGTGGCAAACCGATCACATCGGTCACTTATGTTTCGCGATTGCCTTCGCTTGCGAACAGAACAGGCCGGCAGACGACGATTTGGTGAACACTTCGCAATCGGTGAACAATTCGGTCAGATTTTCGCCGGCTGGCAATGTCCGCTTCTGTTAACTATCTGTTGTCGCGGGCGTGTTACGTGATGAGGGCGTTGCCAGTTGTCCGCACGCCTGCCTGAATGCTTACGAAAGAACTACCATGTCTTACATATCCACCGTACAGCCAGCACCGATGGCTGTGTCCACGCGCGCGCCTAGCCGGGCAGTCCTGACGGGCAGCGCGCTGCCTCCTTCCGCCTCCGGGCCCGTGTCCACCGGATTGGAGATCCTGGTTTTCGTGACGATGCTGTCCGGCATCAGCCTGGCGCTGTGCACGATCGCGGCCGGCGCCTTTCACCAGCCGATCTGGTAACCACTGGCGGCGCCGGGCCGCATGCCGATATCGGTCGGCATGACAGAACTGCCCGGCCTGCCTCCGGCCGCCTTCAGCAAGGCGGACCGTGCGCCCGATGGGGCCTTCTACGGCCAGCCGCGCTTCGTCGAGCATATCGACGACGGCGCGGTGGCCGCAGTGACGCGGCTCTACGCCGCGTTGCTGCCGCCGGGTGGCGACGTGCTGGACCTGATGAGCAGCTGGGTCAGCCACCTGCCGCCCGGTGCGCAGTATGCCAGCGTGGTCGGCCACGGCATGAACGCGGCCGAACTGGCGGCAAACCCGGCCTTGTCGCGGTGGTTCGTGCAGGACCTGAACGAGCAGCCCGCGCTGGATTTGCCGGCGGCTTCGTTCGACGCTTGCTGCCTCTGCGTCTCGGTGCAGTACCTGCAACGCCCGGTGGCCGTGTTCAGCGCGGTGTGCCGCGTGCTGCGGCCGGGCGGCGTGTTCGCCGTGTCGTTCTCCAACCGCTGTTTCCCCACCAAGGCGGTGGCGATCTGGCAAGCCCTGGACGGACCCGACCAGCAACGGCTGGTGGGCGCCTACATGACGGCGGCCGGCTTCGTGGGCCTAGCCGAACGCGCTTTCACACCGGCGCGGGGCGACCCGCTCTGGTCCGTGGTCGGCTACCGGCCGGGGCGCGACGGTTGAGCGCGCCGGCCCGCTACCCGATCTCTGACCACTGCGACGGCATCCGCTTCTTCAACCCCGGCGCAGGTGAGGCCACGCGCGGCCTGGCCGAGGTGGCGCGCTGGCGCCTGGAGCAGAAGCGCGTCCCTTGGCCGGCCGCGATGCGCGATCCGTCCTACCCGCCGCCACCGCCTAGTGTGGCGCAGGGCACGGTGGCAGTCTGCTTCGTCAACCATGCGACCTTCCTGCTGCGCTTTGCCGACGCTGTCGTGCTGACGGATCCGATCTTCAGCCAGCGCTGCTCGCCGGTGCCGTGGGCCGGGCCGAAGCGGGTGCGGCCGCCGGGCCTGGCCCTGGAGGATCTGCCGCGGCCCGACATCGTGCTGCTGTCGCACAACCACTACGACCACATGGACCTGCCCAGCCTGCGCGCGCTGCAGGCACGCTTTGCGCCCCGCTTCGTCACCACGCTCGGCAACGCCCCCGCACTGGCCAGGCTGGGCATCGAGGCTGTCGAACTCGACTGGTGGCAGCAGGCCGAGGCCGGGCCGCTCCGGATCACCGCCACCCCGGCGCGGCACTTCTCCGCGCGCACGCCGTTCGACCGCGACCGCACGCTGTGGGCCGGCTTCATGGTGGAGTGCGGCGGCGGGCGGCTGCTGTTCGCCGGCGACTCCGGCATGGGGCCGCACTGGGCATCCATCCGCGCACGGCTCGGGGCGCCGGGCGTGGCCCTGCTGCCGATCGGCGCCTACGAGCCGCGCTGGTTCATGGCGCCGGTTCACATGGACCCGGCCGAGGCGGTGCAGGCGCATCGGGCGCTCGGCGCACACCGGTCGGTCGGCATGCATTTCGGCACCTTCCAGCTGACCGACGAAGCGATCGACGCCCCGCTGCTCGCCCTGGCGGCGGCGCGGGAAGCCGCGGGCCTGGACGAGGCCGCTTTTACCACGCACGGCTTCGGCGAGACACGGTGCTACACGCTCGACCCGGCAGCCGGCTGACCGGTGCCGACCGGTATGACACTACACCTTGCGTTGAGGGCTGCCGAACGAGGCAAACCAAGGATTGTATCAGACAGTAAATTTTGCGTGTTGCCCAATACGGCTTTCAAACCTCAGGAATAGGACAGTACAAAACTTCACGGTTCCGTGAGGCAGCGGCCTTATGATTGACCTAACGGATCAATTAGGTGACGTTAACGTCAGGAGGGCAGCGAGCTTAATAGGCTCGCCTCGGCCCTTCTATCGCGTGTTTGCTTACAGGGAGTTTACAATGAAGAATCTACTGCTCAGCCTGACGGCTGCTGGTTTTGCCATGGTCGGCGTGTCGGCTACGGCCACTGCCGCGACGGCCCTGACCGCCGGCCAGTATGCCAGCACGGGCACCGTCGCCAGCAACAATGGTTCGCCGAACTGTGCCGCTGTGGGCCTGACCCAAGGTGCGGCCAACGACAGCGTGATCACCTTTCCGGGCAATGGCAAGGCTGGTTTCACGCTGTATGTTCCGTTGTCCGGCACCATCGAGCTGTGCACCGGCTTCGGCACCATTCCCGCCGGCGGCCTGAACGGCTTCTCTGCCACCGCCCAGTGCGCCATCACCACCACCACCGGCGCCATCCCGGCCCAGCCGGTGAAGTTCTCGTTCACCAGCACGGTGACCGACAAGAACTCCGCCGTTGGTACCACGACGGTTGCCATTCCGGCCACCAACACGGTCGGCGGCGGCTGCACCGCGACGGTCAACACCACGATCGTCCGCACCGGCAAGTAGCCGGATCGGTAGGCGGGACGTCTGTCCCGCCTACGCCTTTTCTGAAGGTCTAAACCGGCCAGGCTACCGGATAGAACGCCGTGGCGTCCGGCGGTCCGGCAGAGGCGAGAAACACGGTTTCCCGCCCAAGCGCCACCATCGCACTGCTGACCGTGCCGAAGCCGGAAAAGGCCGGTATGTTGATGGCCGCCTCCGACGGGGGCGCCTTGTCGGCCAGCAGCGCCGGCCAGGTGGACCAATCGGGCGGGCTGGGCGGCACGGCCGCGCGGAACCCCGGCAGGATGCGCGCCACCCACGGCCAGGCCCGGTCGTCCGGCGCC
>CAXUGD010000309.1:0-4255 GCA_964250355.1 uncultured Acetobacteraceae bacterium
GGCCAGCACGGCGCCGGCCAGCCAGGCCCGCCTCACCCGCCCGATCCCTGGCCCGACTTCTGGCCGGGTTCCTGGGCGGCATGGCTGCGCACGCCGCTGCGCGCGAAGCGGAAATCGTATTTGCAGAACTCGCAAGTCATCACGATGTCCCCGTCCACGGCCATCTCGTCCAGGTCGTCGTCGGGAAAACTCTCCAGTATTCCGGATAGTTTCGCCCGCGAGCAACGGCAGCCGTAGGCCAGGGCGCGCGGGCGGTCCAGGGCGGCACCCTCCGCGCCGAACAGACGCCAGATCAGGCGTTCGGGCAGCAGCGAATCGTCCAGCAGCTCGGCTTGCGTCAGGGTAGCGGCCAGCGTGGTGGCGGTGCGCCAGGCCTCGTCCTGGGCGGCTTCGTCCATGTCCGGCGGCGTGCCGCCCTCGCCGGCCACACGCTCCAGGATCAGGGCCGCGGCACGCCAGCCGTCGTCTGTCAGCGCGGCCGCGAGATGCAGGTCGTACTGCAGCTGCTCGCTGGTGCGGAAATAGTGCAGCGCCATGTCGCGCAGGCTTTCGCCCTCGATCGACACGATGCCCTGGTAGCGGTCCGTCTCGCCGCCCTGATCCACGGTAAAGGCGAGGTAGCCCTGGCCCAGCAGCTGGCCGGCATTGGGCTGGGGCGTGTCGGCCACGAGCGCTGCGAACTTGTCCGCATCGGCCCGCGCGTAGCCGCGCAGCGCGCCCTCCTGCGTGCAGTCGGCCAGCAGCATGGAAACCGGCCCGTCGCCCTTGGCCTGCAGGGAGAAGCTGCCGCGGTATTTCAGCGCGCTAGACAGGCCGGCGGCCAGCGCCAGGGCCTCGCCGGCCAGCGCAGTGACCACCGGCGGGTTCTGGTGGCGGCCCAGCAGCGCATGGGCCAGCGGGCCCAGCCGAATCAGCCGCCCGCGGACCGGGCGGTTCGGCAGGTGGAACGGGGTGACGCCCCGCGGAACGACGATGTCGGGCACGTCGGGCCGGTTGGTGTCGAGAAAATCGGGGGTGGCACGCATGCCGCAGAGATAGGGAGCGTCGCGGGCCGGCGGAAGGTCAGTCTCCCGGAAGGCCGGCGCCCGTCTGGCTGGCCTCCCCCCGCGGAACGAACCGGTAGAAACGGCTGACCAGCCCGGGCGTGTCGCGGTATTCCAGGGCCAGCCGGTCGCCGTCGAAGATGGCAAAGAACTCGTCCCAGGCGATCTCCGTCAGCCCGGTCTCCGGCGTGCCGAAATCGAACCGCAGCAGCGGCGCCCCGCTGGCCGAAACCCGCTGGAGCATGCCCGGCCGGCCGTCGCGCGCTTCGGCCCAGGCGCGGATGAAGCCGTGATCGGTCGTCGTCTCGTCGCTCATGTCGCAGCCCTCCCGCCGTCCGCCCGATCCAAACGGGGTGCCGCATCCCGCGTTCCCGCCGCAAAACCCAGTCCGATCAGAAGGAACACCCAGCCGCCATTCGGCATGGAGGTCAGCGCGGAGGTGGAGGCAACGGGCCACAGCGCCACCAGCGCACCCGCGAACAGGCCGGCACGCAGCGGCTGGGTCGCCTGGCCCAACCCGCGCCCCAGCGGGACGAGCGCCGTCAACGCCAGCACCGCGAACAGGGCCGCGCCGGGCCAGCCGGCATCGTCGGCCGCCTCCAGGTAGTAATTGTGCGGGTGCAGGTTGCAGGCCCGCAGGCCGCCATTCCGCCCCCCGCTACCGCCACGGCCGTCCGGCACGCCCAGCCACGGCTGGCCGTGCATGGCCCGGGGGTCGGCGCAGCCGCGCCGGAAGCCGTCGAAGCCCAGGCCGGTCCAGGGATGAAGCTGCACCACGCCCAGGGCGCGCACGAAGATCAGGCCGTAGTCGCTCGCCGCGAAGTGCCGCATCTGCTCGCTGAACCGGACCACCAGCTTGCCATGGGTGGCCGGCGACACTGCCGGCAGGGCGGCGACAAGCACGGCGCCGCACAGGCACACCGCCAGCACCGCCACGCGCAGGCGCGGCAGCAGCAGCGCGGTGATGCCCAGGCCCAGCACCATCAGGACGGAGGGCATGCGCTGGCCGATCAGCAGGATGGTGGCCACGCCCAAGGCCGCCAGCAACAGGCCCCGGGCGCGCATCAGGCCGGCTGCGTCACCCGGCTGCGCGGCCACCGGCACCAGCACGGGAAAGAACAGCAGGATAAAGGCCGGCCCGGCACGCGGCTTGTTGAACGGGCCGGTCAGCGCGCCGTCGGGCCAGCGCGGCTGGCCGAACAGGTTGTGCCCGGTCAGCGCCTGCTGCCAGCACTCCAGCCCGATCCACGCCAGGGCGGCGGCCAGCACCAGCCACAGCAGGTGGCGGTGGCGTGCCCCGCGGCCGCCCGGCAGCAGCCACTCTCCCATGGCGATGCTCAGCAGCGGCAGCCGTATGGCCAGCGTGCCGAGCAGCAGCCCGCCGGTGCCCAGCGCCGAGCACAGCACCAGCCACGTCCACCAGGCGCAGGCGGCCCAGGCGAACGGGCGCCGTAGCCAGGCCAGGTCGCGCGCCGCCCAGACGTGCAGCAGGAACAGGATGTCGATGGCCGCAATCAGCATCTCGGCCACCGCACGGGCGTGCAGCAGTGCCAGCGGCAGCGCATAGCAGGCGGCCAGCCCGGCCCGTTCCGCCGCCACCCCGGCCCGCCGCCGAAGCAGATCAGGTGTCGCTTGCGTCATGGCTGCCTGTTCCACGCCCGCAGCCCGCCGGCAAGCTGGCGTGTTCCGCCATAATCTGGCACGGCCGCGGTACCGGCCTGCACGCCGAGGGTCAGCGGGCCGGTTATGCCAGCATATACAGGAGTTTAGCCGCCGCCCATCTTTGGCATAGGCCGTGCAGGGCAGATAGGCGAACACCCTGCCCTGTCCACGAACGTGCCGCCGGGCCGGTCCTGGCAGCCATCCGACGAGCCTGGTATCACCGCGCAACGATGCGCCCGTGCAAAGGGAGCCGCCCATTCCTTGCTGCCATACCCGCACGGCCCCGCGCCGCGTGCCGGCCTGCCTGCTCGGCGCCGGGCTGCTGACCGGGTGTGCCGTCGGCCCGGATTACGTGAGGCCGCCGGCCCCCACCACCGGCCGCTACACGGAGGACGCCCCCACGGCGGCCACGGCAAAGGCCGACGCCGGCGCGCCTGCCGGCCACACGCAGCGTTTCGCCTATGGCGCCGACATCCCGGGCCAGTGGTGGGCGCTGTTCCGCTCGCCCGCCCTGACGCGGCTGGTGGCGCGCGCACTGGCCCACAACCCGACGCTGGAATCGCAGGCGGCGGCACTCCGCCAGGCGCAGGAAACCACGCTGGCGCAGCAAGGTGCGCTGCTGCCCAGCGTCTCCGCTCAGGTGAGTCGCACGCGCCAGGAGATCAGCCCGGCCGAAAGCGGGGAGGCGCCCGGCGGCCCGCTCAGCTCGCAGATCTTCTCGGTGTACGACGCGCAGGTGAACGTGTCCTACACCTTCGACGTGTGGGGCCAGGCCCGCCGCAGCATCGAGGCGGACCGCGCCCGCGCCGAACAGCAGCGCTTCACGCTGGAGGGGTCGGCCAACATACTGGCGGCCAACGTGGTGACCACTGCGGTAACGGAAGCCTCGCTGGACGCGCAGATCCACGCCGAACAGGGCCTGATCGACGCCGAGGCGCGGCTGCTGCGCACCGTGCAGACGCAGTTTCAGCTGGGGGCCGCCACCGGGACCGACGTGGCGACCCAGGAATCGCAACTGGCCAACACGGAGGCGCTGGTGGTGCCGCTGCAGGTGCAGCTGGTGCAGGCGCGCGACCAGCTGGCGGCCTACCTGGGCGAAGTCCCGGCCGAGGCCGCGCTGCCCAGGCTGGCGCTCACCGACCTGACCCTGCCCGGCGCGCTTCCGGTCAGCCTGCCGGCGCGGCTGGTGGACCAGCGGCCGGACATACGAGCGGCGGAGGCGCAGCTGCACCAGGCCACCGCCACCATCGGCGTGGCCATCGCCAACCGGTTGCCGCAATTCACGCTCACCGCGTTCGTGGGACAGGCGCCGGCCAGGATTGGCGGCTTTTTCACCCCCGGCAACGGCATCTTCGAGGTGCTGACCCAGGCGCTGGCGCCCCTGTTCCAGGGCGGCACGCTGCTGCACCAGCAGCGCGAGGCGGTGGCCGCCGCCCAGGGGGCGGCCGCCAGCTACCGCGCCACCGTGGCCAACGCGTTCCAGAACGTGGCGGACGTGCTGACCGCGCTGGAGGGCGACGCCCCCCCGCGGGCCGCCCACCCCCGCGCCG
>CAXUGD010000310.1:0-4213 GCA_964250355.1 uncultured Acetobacteraceae bacterium
GCTGGGACGAACCCGTAAGATATACCCGCCGCAACAGCGATTGAAGCAATAAATGCTTATGCTTCTCACGTTGAATGGCTGTGGTAAAATGGGAAACTGCCCGTCGGTGAAAGGACATTCTTGTGACCGTTACCGCCCCACCTTCCCGGAACAAAAGCGCATCGCACCTACGGTATTTGGACGGACTGCGCGGACTGGCTGCCCTGTATGTCGTTCTCCACCATGCATATATGGAAGTGACAGGGGGACGTATCAACACGTTTCTGCCCTTCTGGGCAGACTACGCAACATTTTGGCTGAGTTGGGGACAGGTGGCGGTGGACGTGTTTATCGTGCTGTCGGGCTACTGTTTGATGCTGCCGGTGGCCCGTGCAGGAGGTGCGTTGAGGGGCGGCCCGGTCGGCTATATGAAGCGCCGGGCACGGCGCATTCTGCCGCCAATGCTAGCATCGCTGGGAGTGGCCATGGTATGCTCCGTTCTGGAGGCGCAGTTTTGAGCACACCGTCCGCCTGCGGTGACGGCGCGGGCGCTGCTTTCCGGCTGGCGCATCGCCGCCTGCGTGTTGCTGGCGCTCGCCATCGCAAGCAAGCCGCCTTACGCGCCGCTGGCCGTGCTGCTGACCCTGCCGCTGCGTGGGCGCGGCCTGGCCTGGCGGGTGTGTCTGGCTGGGCTGGCCACGCTGCCGGCCGCGGCCTGGCTCGTGGTGCAGATTACCTGGGTGGTCACCCCGGTGCTACGCCCGTCGGCCGAAGCGGGGCCGCTTTGGCCCGGCCCGCGTCCCGCCGCCTTTGCCGGACCCGATTTCATGGCCCAATGGGGCGTGCTGGCGGCGGCGCCCTGGCGGGCAGCCACGCTGCCGTTGCAGGCTATCGCGGGCGATGCGGGGGTGCTGCTGCACCAACTCGTGGGTGTGCTGGACTATCTGTGCCTGTGGCTGCCGGCGGGCTTGTACGGCATCTGGCTCGGGGCGCTGGCCGCCTCGACGTTGGCCTGCATGGCGTCGCATACCGAACCGATCGGCTTGCCGGACGGCCTGGTGGTGCCGTGCGCCGTGCTGCTTTGCGCGCTGGCCATCGGCGACGGCCAATACCTGCAATGGACGCCGGTGGGCATGGACTGGATCGGCGGCATTCAGGGGCGGTATTTCCTGCCGCTGCTGCCGGTGCTGGCGGTGGGCCTGCCATCGTGGTGCCTGGGCCGCCTGGGGGCTGGGCTGGCGGCGGTGCCGATGGCAGCATCGGCGGCTACGCTTGTCTGGCTACCCGGCTTGCCCCGGGCGTTCACCCGGTTTGTCCGTTCGGGGGGGGGCGCTGGCGGGGGTAAGGCCGGCCTGCGCCTTGGCGTGGGTTACGCAGCCAGGTCGGTCCGGCCGCGGCGGTCGGCCATGAACTGGTCGAACTCGGCCTTGTCCTTGGCCTGGCGCAGCTTCTCCAGATACTCGATGAACTCCTTCTGCTCGTCTTCCAGACGCTTGATGGTCTCGGCACGATACTCGTCGAAGGCCGCGTTGCCGCTGCCGCCCCTGCGACGGCCCTGGCCGAAGCCGCGGCGGCCGGTGTTGTGCCATTGCCCGCGGGACTGCATGCGCCAGGTGCGGCCGCGGCCGCTGAACACGACAAAAGCCAGTGCGGTCAGCCCGATGGGC
The DNA here is from genome assembly GCA_964250355.1 of uncultured Acetobacteraceae bacterium. Taxonomy (GTDB): domain Bacteria; phylum Pseudomonadota; class Alphaproteobacteria; order Acetobacterales; family Acetobacteraceae; genus BOG-908. The sequence continues at coordinate 1,647 of CAXUGD010000310.1, forward strand.
CAGAACACCCAGAAGCCGGCGACGATCAGCGCGATCCATGCGCCCTTGCCGTACTCGTCCATTTTCTCAACGAAAAGCATTACACGGCTCCAGAGTGAATGTGAAACACATTTACATAGGTGGATGAGGCAGGGGCCTGAGTCAAGTGGCGTCACGGCGATTGCGTGCGCGGCGTGCCGACGGATTGCAGGTAGATCAGCAGCCCGGCCTCCAGCAGATCCTCGGGCAGCATTGGCAGCTTGCGGCGAGACCCGCTCGGCCCTCCGATGAACAGGGACGCGATGCCGTGCGCCATGGACCAGAAGTGCAGCGCCACCATCAGCGCCGGTGGCCGGCCTTGCGCCGGCATGGTGCGCACGGCGGTGTCGGCGGCCAGGCGGAACACGCCGAACGCGCGCTCGGAGGCGGTGAGCAGGGCAGGATCGTCCTCCAGCGGGAACCCCGGCTCGAACATAGCCGCGTAGAAGGCGGGCTCAGTGCGGGCAAAATGGAGGTAGGCGCGTGCGCAGGCCTCCGCGGCGGCCACAGCGTGCGGCCGGCCGTCATCCCAGGCGGCGAACAGCTGCTCGGCGAAGCGATTGAAGCCCTGCCGCGCAACCTCGGCCACCAGCGCGTTGCGGTCCTTGAAGTGACGGTAGGGTGCGGCGCCGCTGACGCCCACGGCGCGCGCCACCTCGGCCAGCGTAAACCCGTTCGGCCCGGCGGTGGCGATCAAGCCAAGCGCGGCCTGGATGAGCGCCTCCCGCAGGTTGCCGTGATGGTAGGTCTCGCGGGCGGATTTCGGGCCGAAGCTCATGTGACGACCGCTTACCGCAGGCGGCCGTCACTTTGAAGCGCGACGGCGGCTCAGTCGGTCACGTCGAAGGTGGTGGTGCCGAGGATGGACGCGATGTCGGCAGATGCCGTGACATACGTGCAGTTCTGCGCCACGTCGCACGCGCCGACCGAGGTGATCGTGTAGGTGCCCGCGGGATAGGTCGCCTGTATTTGCAGATAGGGGATGACGCTGCCCTTCAGCACGGGAGCGCTCGTTGCCACGTAGGCGTTGGTGTTGATGCTGCTCCCGGCCGGACCCGAGATGCCCAGGGATACGCTGGCCACGCCCGACACGTCGTCCTTCACCCCGAGGCGCGCCGCGAAGATGGGGGAGGCGGCGCTGAGGCTGACGGTGGGCGTCAGTATGCTTCCGTTCAGGATTGCGGGCGCGGTCACGTCGGGGGTGCCGTCGTTCACGACGTTTACGGTGAGGCTCGGGAACAGGGCGGCGATCTCCGTCCCGTTGTAGTTGACGATCTGCCCGTCCTTTGCGAACAGCGTCAAACCCGACAGCGTCCAGCCTCCCGGCTGTGTGTAGAGGCCGAACCCGTCATTGGTGAAGGGTGAGGTGACCTGGAACTTGATCGTTTCCGTCCTTGGCTCGGCGGGGTAGCCGGGCGGGCTGACGAAGCCGGTCGATACGCTGCGAAGTCCGGACGGCGAGGTCATCGAAACGATGAACGAATTCAGTCCGACGGTGCCCGACTTCACCGTGATCTGCAGTTCCGGCACGCCGGGGGCCAGCCCGACATTGACGGTGGGCGTCAATATCTTGCCCGCGCTGACGGAGGGCTCCACGATCGCGGTGGGCGACCGTCCCAGTGCCGCCCGTGCGGCCCATTGCTGCCGCAAGCTGGACGTGAGCGCCTGTATGCGGCCTGCCTCGTCCGGACGGTACGGCTGGCCGGCCGCAAACGGGGCGTAGGCAGCCACGGAGAGCAGCAGGCAGGGTGCGAGCGGGAGCTTCATGACGACCTTGTTGCGTTGTGCGGCAGCGCGTAGTCGAACGGCAGCAGCGACGCAAGGTGACGAGGCTGCTAGGCCTGCGCCGTGTGGGCCACACCCTTCTCGGCCAGCAACGTCTCCAGCTCGCCGGCCTGGAACATTTCGGTCACGATGTCGCAGCCGCCGACGAACTCGCCCTTGACGTAGAGTTGCGGCACGGTGGGCCAGTTGGAGAACTGCTTGATCCCCTCACGCAAATTGGCATCTTCCAGCACGTTGGCCGTGCCGAACTTCACGCCCAGATGCGTCAGGATCTGCACCACGCGGGCGGAAAAGCCGCATTGCGGGAACATCGCCGTGCCCTTCATGTAGAGCATCACGGGGTTCTCGGCGATCTCGCGCTCGATACGGGTGGATATCGTCTGGCTGGTGGCTGTGTCGCTCATGATCGGAACTCCTCATCGGGAACGGAAGTCTGCAGGGCCAGCGCGTGGAGCACGCCGCCCATGCGGCCGCCCAGCGCCTGGAACACCATCTGGTGCTGTGCAATCCGGCTGCGGCCGCGAAAGGCTTCGCTGACGATGCGGGCGGCGTAGTGGTCGCCGTCGCCGGCCAGGTCCTCTACGCTCACCTGCGCGTCGGGTAGGGCGGCGCGGATCAGGGTCTCGATCTCGGTGGCCGACATCGCCATGGGCGGATCCCTCTACGGCGCCATCCAGGCCGGAAAAAACCGGTCATGGGCCTGGTGCAGCGCTTCCAGCGATATGGCCACGCCGCCCGGCAGTGTCAAACCGCCCGCCTGCGCC
>CAXUGD010000311.1:0-4166 GCA_964250355.1 uncultured Acetobacteraceae bacterium
CGCGGCGGCGTGAGCGGCGACCGCGGCGTGGTGGTAGGGGCCGGTCCGCGCCGCCCGGCGGGCGACCTTGCGGTCGTGATGGGCGATAGCGGCGTTGGTGCCGGCGCCGGCTTCGGGGCCGGCTGGCGGCACTACTTGGGCCAGGGCAGGCAGTGCGACGGCACTGGCCAGTAGGGCGGTGAGCATCGTGTTGCGCATGTTCGACTCCGTTCGGGGGTGGTTCAGCGACGGTTAACCGTGAACCGGCACTCTGTCACCGGCACGGCCACCCTACCCCATCGACCTTGGCCTGTCACAGGATCGCGTTTTCGTGATCGTGCCCGGCTGCATCCGTTTACGGGTGTTCGGACGATTACGTCAGTCGTGTGCCGCAGCGTTACTCAGTTGACGCATGCGGCATCCGCTTTCGGGAGGTGACCGACGGTGATGACAGCCAAGATGTTCATGGATGCTCCAGGGCAGCCGATCGACTTGCGGCCCACCCACGTTGACCAACTGGCTTGCAAGATGCTGGAGGTGTTCAACCTGGCCTGCGATCTCGACGATCTGGACGCAGCCCAGGACATGTTGAAGGCAGCGGATGCGGTCTTGTCGCGGCACGGCATGCCGGCGCTGAAGCAGTGGGGCCGAACCACCCAGGGCCTGGTCGATGCCCATTACCGGCTTTGGGAGCTGCGCTACCTGGTTCGCTAGCCGCGGGGCCTGCCACTGCCGGAGCATCGGTGTTACGCTGCCTGTGCTGATGATGGGGTAGGAGACGTCCGAGCGCAGGTCTCAATGACATCTGCTCGGGCACTCGAGCGAAATCAAGGAGCCGGCGATGAGCGGAACAGGTCCGGTCGAGCGCGAAACCGCGGACACGAATATGCGGCGCGCGCGCGAAGGCATCGAGCAGGCCGAAACCGGCGACGTCGCGGGTGTCGAACGGCTGGACGAGGCTGAACGGTCCGATCCCGCCGGCGTTGAAGCCGTTGAACAGGAAGCAGCCGACGGTCCGGACGGGCGGGGCCTGTCGCGCTAGCCTGGCCGCATCTCGGAGAGGAAGACCGATGGACACCGCGCCCTTTCTGCTGACCCATGAGGCGCGGCTGGACCGCTTGGCGGACGTGGCCGTGCGGGTGGGCCTGGGCCTGGCGCCCGGGCAGGAACTGGTGCTGACCGCGCCGTTGCAGGCGGTGCCGCTGGTGCGCCGGGTGACCGAGCACGCCTATCGCGCCGGGGCCAGCCTGGTCACCACGTTGTACTCGGCCGACGAGGCTACCCTGGCCCGGTGCGCCCATGCGCCCCCGGCCGCCTTCGCCACGGCGGCCGGCCGGCTGTTCGAGGGTATGGCGGCGGCCTTTCGCGGCGGTGCGGCCCGCTTGGCCATCTCTGGCGAGAACCCTGCTTTGCTGGCCGGCCAGGACCCGGACCGCGTGGCGCGCGCCAACCGCGCCCGCTCGGCCGCCTACCGCCCGGCGCTGGACCTGATCACCAACTTCGCGGTCAACTGGAACATCGTCAGCTGTGCCACCCCCGCCTGGGCCGTCCAGATGTTTCCCGACCGGCCGGAGCACGAGGCGGTGGCGCTGCTGTGGGACGCGATCTTTGCCGCGTCCCGCGTCGATGGTCCGGACCCGGTGGCAGCCTGGGCGGCGCACAATGCCACGTTGCACGCCCGCACCGCGCGGCTGAACGCGCGCCGCTACGATGCGCTGCATTTCCGCGGGCCCGGAACGGACCTGCGCGTGGGATTGTCGGATGGGCATCTGTGGATGGGCGGGTCCGAACCGGCGAAGAACGGCATCGTCTGCAACCCCAACATTCCCACCGAAGAGGTGTTCACCACGCCGCATCTGGCGCGGGTGGAGGGCCATGTGCGCAGCACCAAGCCGCTGTCGTATGGCGGCACGCTGATCCAGGACATCGCCGTGCGCTTCGAGGCCGGCCGCATCGTGGAGGCGCGCGCCAGCAGCGGGCAGGACGTGCTGACCCGCGTGCTGGACACCGACGCGGGTGCGCGGCGGCTGGGCGAGGTGGCGCTGGTGCCGCATTCCTCGCCGATCGCGGCCAGTGGGCTGCTGTTCTACAACACGCTGTTCGACGAGAACGCCGCCAGCCACGTGGCCATCGGCCAGGCCTACCGCACCTGCCTGGAGGGTGGCACGGCGGCCGACGACGCCGAGCTGGCGCAGCGCGGCGCCAACAGCAGCCTGATCCATATCGACTGGATGATCGGCTCGGGCGAGATCGACGTGGACGGGGTGACCGGCGGGGCAAGCGAGGCGGTGATGCGCAGGGGGGAGTGGGTTTAGCCTAGCACCGCCGGGCCGAACGCGTCGGCGATGCTGAGGCAGGTCAGGCCCAGCCGGTCTGCGAGCTGGCGGCAGTGCTCGGCCGAGGCCAGCGCGCCCTCGTCGTCCAGGATCTGGGTCCAGGCAGCCACCTCATGGTCGGTCAGGTGGCGCACCAGGTCGAGCGCGATGTCGGCGCTGGCCCGGTGCTCGCGGCCGCGATAGGCAATCATGGTTGGCATGACGTGGCCGGGGCTCTTGAGGCTGGTGATGCCGGCGTCGGGGGCGCCGGCGGCGCGCAGGGTCAGCGCGCGGTCGGCGGCTGAGATGCCGGTGCCGTCGCAGGTGGCTGCCTCGACCGAGCGCAGGAAGATCGGGCCGCGATAGCCTTCGCGGTACTCGCCGGCCAGGACCAGGCCCAGCGCCATCGCCCGGTCGGCGGTGACGGAGAAGCAGGTCAGCCCGCGGCCCCAGGTGATGGCCGTATTCACCGTGTCGGCCGTGGCCAGGGCTGCGACACCCAGGAAGAAGCCGCGCCCCGGGCCGGCTTCGGCCGTGTCGTCAACCACGATCACCAGCTTGCCCGCCTCTAGCGCCTGGGCGGCGCGGGCCAGCTGATCGCGCTGCGGGGCGCTGAGCTCCGTCACGGTTTCGAGCCGTTCGGCCACCGACAGGCTGGCCGCTGCTCGGGTGAGTTCCGCTGGAAACAACATGGTTGGGTTCAGCCCCTTGCGCGCCCGGCATATAGGGGGTGCGGGCGCGCGGGGCCAGTCAGCCGCGCCTGTCAAAGGTTTCGCGGGCCTGGGCGATCTCCGTCTGGTGGGTGAAGGCCCAATCGCCCAGCGCCTGCACCGGGATGCGCAGCGAGTGGCCGAGCGGGGTCAGCGCGTAGTCCACGCGCGGCGGAATGGTGGGATACTGGGTGCGGGTGACCAGGCCGTCGCGTTCCAGGCCGCGCAGCGTGAGCGTGAGCATGCGCTGCGAGATGCCGCCGACCTGGCGTTTCAGCTCGTTAAAGCGGCACGGCCCCTGGCCCAGCAGCATGACGACCAGCACGCTCCATTTGTCGCCCACGCGGGCCAGCACGGTGCCGATGTTCCGGCAGGCCGGCGTGGCGGACAGGCCCTGGGCGGCGGCGGATGCGCGCGGGGCGGGACCATCGATGTGCGCCAGTTCCATGGATGTGCCTTCTTGTGGGGGTGCGGGCCGGTCACCCATCTAGGCTCGGTTACCGACCTATACCAAGCCGAGGATCGAAACCTTATGAAACTGCTCCATCTCGACTCCAGCATCCTGGGCGGCAACTCCGTCAGCCGCACGCTGTCGGCTGCGGCCGTGGCGCGGCTGCAGCAGGCCTCGCCGGGGCTGGAGGTGACGTATCGCGACCTGGCGGCCGACCCCATCCCGCACCTGACGGGGGCTTACCTCGCGGGCCAGAGTGCGGAGGTGCAGCACGACCAGGCGATGCAGGAGAACCTGGCGCTGGGCGGCCGTGTGCTGGAGGAGTTCCTGGCGGCCGACATCGTGGTGGTCGGCGTGGCGCTGTACAACTTCACCGTGTCGAGCCAGTTGAAGGCCTGGGTGGACCGGGTGCTGATCGCCGGCAAGACGTTCCGCTACACCGAGCACGGGGCGGAGGGGCTGGCGGGCGGCAAGCGGGTGATCCTGGCCATTGCCCGGGGCGGCGCCTACAGCCCCGGCACGCCGCATGCGGGGTTCGAGCACGCGGAGACGTACCTGCGCGCGGTGTTCGGCTTCATCGGCATCACCGACCTTCAGGTGGTGGTGGCCGAGGGCCTGGCTTTCGGCCCCGAGCCGCGGCAGCGCGCAGTGGATGCGGCCCTGGCCCAGATCGCCAGCCTGCCTGCGGCCGCCTAGCGGCCGTGCCCGCAT
>CAXUGD010000312.1:0-4105 GCA_964250355.1 uncultured Acetobacteraceae bacterium
GGCCCTGTCCCGCGCCCTTGCCGCCCGCCGTGCCGGCTCCCGTTCGGGCAGGCCGGACGACAGCAGCCAGGCCCGCCGCTCCAGCCGGTCGAACGCGAGGACCACGTCGTAGAAGCCGAACCGGCTGTCGGGCACGGCCCGTGCAGCCGGCGGGCACCCCAACCCGGCCGCCTCGCCGCCTTCGTAGGACAGGAAGCCCACGGCGCCGCCGCTGAACGGCACGGGGCCGGATGGCTGGCGGAAGCCGGCCATCCGTTCGGCCAAGATCGCGAGCGGCCAGCCCTCGGCCACCTCGAACGGCTCGACCGCTAGGTAAGCGTAGCGGCTCCGGCCGGTCACCGGGCCGCCGCTGTCGAGCCAGGCGACGTCCGGGTCGTCCGCCCAGCAATGGAAGGCCGTGACGGGCGGCTGCCACGCCAGCGGAACGGCAAGGCAAGGCTGGGAGAGCACTGCCTCGCCCAGACGCTCCGTCACGGTTCAGGCGCCGAAGGCGGTCAGGCGCTTGGCCATCTCCGCGGGCGTCAGGGAGTCGTCCAGCAGGCCCGCGAAACCGCCGTCCGGGCGCATCACATAGACGATCGAGCTGTGGTCCATCGCGTACTCGCCGCCTGGCAGGTCGTGGCGGCGCGCATAGACGTGGAAGCTGGCCTCCACCGGGGCCAGCTCGGCCTGGCTGCCGGTCAGCCCCACGAACTCGGGGCCGAACGCCTGCGCGTAGGACCCCACCACCGAAGACGTGTCGCGTGCCGGATCGACGGTGACGAACAGCACACGTATCGTCTTGCGCTCGGCCGACGGCAGCTTGTCGAGCGCGGCGCCCAGCGTGCTCAGCGTCGTGGGGCACGCATCGGGGCAGTGGGTGTAGCCGAAATAGACCAGCCGCCAATCGCCGGCGAAGCTGCGATCCGTCACCCGGTGGCCCGCCCCGTCCACCAGGGCGAACGGGCCGCCGATCTGCGGGTTTTCCGCCTGCACGGCAGCCGGCGACCCCCTCAGGAAGACCAGCCCGGTGCCCAGGACCGATGCAACCGCAAACAGAAGCAACGCTGCAACCCAGGGTCGGAACGGCGCCCGGTTCATCAGCCGCCCATTCTGCAGCAGGGGGAAGCGATGGCCGGCCTAGTCATGCGCGGCACCCGGCCCAGTGGCGCCGACCGGCACGACGGGCACGTTGAAGGCGGCACTGCCGGACTGCCGGAAAGTCAGCGTGACCGTGACGTAGCTACCGGCGGCCAAGGGGTGCTTCAACCCGGTCATCATCAGGTGCAGGCCGTGCGGCGCCAGGCTTACGGATTGGCCCGCGGGCAGGTCCAGGCCGTCCACCGGCTCCATGCCGGCCACACCACCCGACTCGGTGGACCGGTGCAGCGTGACCGTCTCGGCATCCGGGCTGGCGGCGCTCACCAGGCGGTCCGCGCTACTGGCGGTCACGGTCATGTAAACGGCACCCTCCATCTGCCCCGTGACCGTGGCCCTCGCCCAGGCGGAACTGACCTGGGGTAGGTCGTGTGCCGGTGCGGCGGCACACAGCAGGACAGCGAGGAGGCCTGCGGCGAGCGGGCGGCCGAGTACGGGCAAGATCATTCCCTCCTGAACGTGGCGACGAGCACATCGCGATAGGCGGGCCGGTCCGCAACCAGCGGCAGGATTGCGGTGACGCCGTGGAACACCCGCCCGTCATCGACGAGCGCCGCCTCCATCGGCGTGGCCAGCGTGAAGCTGCCCCGCTTCCGGCGTTGCAGGTCGTGGATGGAGGTCTCGCCGCTGGCCACGTTCTCCCGGCGCACCAGCAGCACCAGCACCCAGTCCACCCCGTCGCGATGCAGCCCCTCCGGCGTGGGCTGACCCTGCTCGCCGGGCCGCGCCTCGATGCGGAACTGGTGCAGCTCCACATGCCAGGATCGGGGCCGGGTCGCGGGATCGGTGCAGGCGTCGAACACCGAAAAACACGTGCGCAGGATGGCCCGCAGGGCCGGGTGGGCCGCCACCGCCCCAGTCACCGGCTCGAACCAGCGGGCCAGGCCGCCGTTCAGCGCGTTGTAATCGCGGCTCTGGTAGTGCGGCTGGTGCGGCTTGCGCCGTATGCCGTCCGCATCGACAGAGAACGCCGCGTGGCGCCGCCTGCGGTAGCGCCCGCCATCGGCCATGTAGGTGTCGATGCCGAGGTCGTTCCAGCTCCCGGCAAACCCGTCCCAGTCCGACAGCCCTTCGGCCTGCAACACGGCCCGCATCGCGTCGGCCGGCACGTGCGCAAAACCCTGCGCGTCGAGCTCGGCCTCGATCTCGGCCAGCAGCGGAGCGGCAGGCGGCGGCATCATGACGTGTTCCCCAGGGCCGCCGGCGGCGGCGAGAGCTGCAGCTGGCTGGCCGGCGGCCCACCTGCGTCACCCCCGGAGGCCGGCACCGGATCGTGCGCGATGTGGTTATAGACCGTCTGCACCGGGGTGGCGATGCGCAGCCCCTGCGCCTTGAAGCGCATGGTCATGCGGCGGTTGAACTCGCGCTGCACCGCCCAGCGGCCGCCGTCCGTGCACACGATCTGCCCCACCACCGTCACCACGCCGGCATCCACCTTATCGACGCCCCAGAGCTGGAAGTCGCTGCGCATCAACTCGGCAAACCGCGCCTCGCCCCGCATCTCGGCCGCAATCGTGGCCAGCGTGTCGCTCACCCGGTCGGTGTCCTCGTCCAGCGGCACCGTCACGCTGACGGCCGCGTTGCCGATGCCGCGGTTCACGTTGGTGACAGTGGAGACCGAGCTGAACGGGATCATGTGCACCGAGCCGTCCCCTGCCCGCAGCCGCACCGTGCGCACCGAAAGGTTCTCCACCGCGCCGGACAGGCCGGCCACCGTCACCCAGTCGCCCACCTGCATCGCGTTTTCCAGCAGCAGGAAGATTCCGGTGATGAAGTCCTGCACCAGCTTCTGCGAGCCGAAGCCGATGGCGACGCCCAGGATGCCGGCGCCGGCCAGCAGCGGCGCGATGTTCACGCCCACTTCCGACAGCGCCGTCAGCCCGAACACGACCAGCAGCGAGGCGAGCAGCATCGTGCGCAGGATCGGCAGCAGCGTCCGCAGCCGTGTGGCGCGGGTCAGTTGCGCCTGCTCGGTCAGGTTGGCCAGGTGCCGATCGACGGAGGCGTTCACCCCCTCCCACACGGCCAGCGCCAGGGCTGCGGCAACCAGGATGGTGAGGAGGGCCGAGGCCAGCCGGCCGCCCAGCGCATTGGTGCGGAACCAGAGGTAGCTGTTGAACCCCCAGGCCTGGAACAGTGCCACGCCTGTCAGCAGCACGACCAGGCTGGTGATCAGGCTGCGCAGCAGCGGCAGGTAGCGGTTGGCCCGGCGCTCGATCCCCGGGTAGCGCTGGCTGACCTCCGGCCCCACGCGCAGCGCGCGCTCCAGCCCGCCCAGCAGCACAATGGCCGCCAGCCGTGCGATCACCAGCACGCCGGCGGTCACCAGGAACAGGTGCCAGATGCGGACGTAGCCGTTCTGCACCTCGGCTGCCCAGACCAGCCACAGGGCGACGATGTAGAAGATCGCGACGAGGTGCCACACCGAGGCCAGGCGGTTGCGCAGCTGTCCGCCCAGGCCCGGCTTGGGGCTGTGGCTGCGGATCCGGGCCGCAACCGACCCGCGGCACTGGAGCACAACCACCACCAGCATCAGGTGCACCACCAGGAACACCGCCTTGAGGAACGCGTCGTCGGCCGGTGCGGGCAGGCCGAACAGCAGGCCGATCTGCGAGCCGGCGAACCCGGCGGCTGCCACGGCGAAGATGCGGCGCACGGAGACGACCGCGTAGGCCGCCCCCCGGTCGCCCACATGCACCAGCCGCAGCGCCGGGAAGTCGGGTGCGAAGACCATGCGGGTGACGGCGGTGGCGGCGCGGCAGGTGGCATAGGCCAGCAGTGCGGCCTGCAGCACGGCTACTACGCGGGGCGCGGCGAACAGCGTGCCGGCGTAGCCCACGCCCAGGAAGGCGCCCAGCGGCAGCAGGTCGAGCAGCAAGCACAGCAGCACGAAGGGCAGGCGTTTCACCGTGCGGACCGCGCGCGCGAAGCGGCGGCAGGTCAGGAAGGGGCCGTACAGGTCGGATCG
>CAXUGD010000313.1:0-4103 GCA_964250355.1 uncultured Acetobacteraceae bacterium
CTGCCCCGCTGCCGCCCGGGCCTGGCCAGGATCCGGACCAGTCGCAGCAGCAGGTGCCGATGCCGCCCTTGCCGCAGCCGCCGGTGCCCACCTTGCCCGCCCTGCCCAAGGGCACCGCGCCGCCCACGGCGGTGGTGGGCGTGTTGGGCGTGCCCGACGTGATGCGCCAGTCCAACGCGGCGCAGATCATCCAGCGCATCATCGGCGCCCGCAAGGAGAAGCTGCGCGCCGATGTGGACCGCGCCCAGGCGACCTGGCGCTCGCTGGAGCAGCAGTTGCAGGCCGACGCGCCGAAGCTGACGCCGGACCAGGGACGGGTGCGCGAGCGCGCGCTGAGCGAACGGGTGCAAAACGACCGCAAGCAGCTGCAGGACCGCAACCGCATCATCAGCGAGGCCGGCCAGGTGGCGCTGAACCAGATCGAGAGCGTGCTGGTCGCCGTGATCCGTCAGGTGGCCGAAAGCCGCGGCATGAACGTGGTCCTGCATCGCAGCCAGGTGGCGCTGAACATGCCGGAGTTCGACATCACCGACCAGGTGCTGACCCAGCTCAACAAGCTGATGCCCACCGTGCAGATACCGGCCGAGAACATCGATCCCGCGACGCTGCCCAAGGATTGGGGCACGCCGTCGATCGCAGGGGCCACGCCGGCGGCCACGCATTAACGCGGCTGGTGCCATGCCAGCGCACGAGCCTTCCGCCTCCATCCTGGGCGACCCGCGTTTCTTTGAGCGCGCCGGACCCTTCGACCTCCCGGCGCTGCTGGCCACGGCCGGCGGCACGGTGGAGCGCGCCGGTGCGCTGGGCGGCCGGCTCCTGACCGGGGTCGCCGCCCTGCAATCGGCGCACCCCCAAGAGGTGGCCGTCCTGCACAACCCGCGCTACGCACCGGCTGCCGAGCAGACCCGGGCCGGCCTGGTGATCGTCGGCGAGTCGCTGGCCGGCCGCGTGCCGGAGGCCAGCGCTGCCCTGGTGGTGGCCGACCCGCACGAGGCCTGGGCCAGGATCGGCGGGCTGTTCCATCCCCCGCCGCATGCGGAGCCGGGCATACACCCGACGGCCGTTGTGCACGCCACCGCCACCGTCGATGCCTCGGCCGAGGTCGGCGCCTATGCCGTGGTGGGTGCACGGGCCGAGATCGGCGCGCACTGCCAGATCGGCCCCCATGCGGTGATCGGCGCGGGGGTGGTGATGGGTGCAGCCTGCCGGGTCGGCCCCGCCGCCAGCATCAGCCACGCGCTGCTGGGGGCCCGCGTGAACGTGTGCGCCGGGGCGCGGGTGGGCCAGGAAGGGTTCGGCTTCGCCATCACCAAGGCGGGCTTCGTCAGCGTGCCCCAGTTGGGCCGGGCGATCCTGCACGACGATGTCGAGGTCGGCGCCAACTCGACGGTGGATCGCGGCGCCAGTCACGACACGGTTATCGGCCAGGGGTCACGCATCGACAACCTGATCCAGATCGGACACAACACGCAGATGGGCCGCAACTGTGTGATGGCGGCGCAGTCCGGCCTGGCCGGGTCGTGCACGCTGGAGGATTTCGTCCAGATCGGCGCACAGGCCGGGCTGGCAGGGCATTTGAGGATCGGTGCAGGCGCGCGGATCGGCGCGCAGGCGGGCGTGATGTCGGACGTGGCGGCCGGGGCCGACGTGATCGGCAGCCCGGCTTTGCCGTTGCGGGAGTTCTTCCGCAACGTGGCCGTGTTGCGCCGCCTGGCCCGCCGCGGCGAGGGCAGGGCAGCACCGGACCGGGCACCGCAGGACGGAGCAGGCTGAGGGCGATGGACGGCACGGCACAGGACGGCAAGATGGGCGAGGCTACGGGTTTGACCTCCGGCACGTCCTCGGCGGCAGAGATGCTGGGCGACGCGCAGGACGGGGCTGGGCAGCGCATCGGCACGCTGGACATCGCGCGCATCATGCGCTCGATCCCGCACCGCTACCCGATGCTGCTGATCGACCGCATGGAAGACGTGGTGCCGCACATCTCGGCCGTGGGCATCAAGAACGTGTCGGCCAACGAGCCGTTCTTTCCCGGCCACTTCCCGGGCCACCCGGTGATGCCGGGCGTGCTGATCATCGAGAGCATGGCGCAGACGGCGGCCGTGCTGGTGGTGGAATCTCTGGGGCCGGAGGCGGCCGGCAAGGTGGTGTATTTCATGACCATCGAGGGCGCGAAGTTCCGCCGCCCCGTGGTGCCGGGCGACCAGCTGCGCATCCACGTGACGCGGGAGCGCCGGCGGGGCAGCGTGTGGAAGTTTTCCGCCGTGGCCCGCGTGGACGGCCTCAGCGTGGCCGAGGCGACCTACGCGGCCATGATCATGGACCAGGTCCCGGGCGGTTAGCGGCTGGCCATACCGGTGAACGCGCACAGGACCCGACCGCGGCACGCGCCATGGATCCCGTAGCCGGGGCCGTGGCACGGCCCGTCTTACGCCCGGCCGGGCAGGCCGGCGGGTCCGTCCACCCCACCGCGCTGATCGCCCCGGGCGCCCGGGTGGCGGCCGATGCCTCCGTGGGGCCGTGGTGCACGGTGGGACCCCAGGCGGTGATCGAGGCGGGCGTGCGCCTGGTGAGCCACGTGGTGGTGGACGGCGACACCACCATCGGCGCGGGCGCCGTGGTCTATCCGTTCTGCACGGTCGGCTTGGCGCCGCAGGACCTGAAATACCGTGGCGAGCCGACGCGCACGGTGATCGGGCCGCGCACCCAGTTGCGCGAACACTGCACGGTGCACCGCGGCACGGTGACCGGGTCGGGCGTCACGCGCGTGGGGGCGGACTGCCTGCTGATGGCCGTGGTCCACGTGGCGCATGACTGCGCGCTGGGCGACGGGGTGATCGTGGCCAACAACGTGGTGATGGGCGGGCACGTGACGATCGGCGACGGTGCCGTGATCGGCGGCGCCACCGCGCTGCACCAGTTCGTGCGCGTGGGCCGCGCGGCCATGGTGGGCGGCGCCTCGGGCGTGGAAGCGGACGTGATCCCGTTCGGCACCGTGCTGGGCAACCGCGCGCGGCTGACCGGGCTGAACGTGGTGGGGCTGAAGCGGCGCGGCATCGACAGCGCTGGCCTGCATCGCCTGCGCGCGGCGTTCAAGCTGCTGTTCGTGGAGAGCGAGGCATGGACCCAGGTTTTCGCAGCCCGGCTGGCCGCCGCGCGGGCGATGGCGGACGACCCGCTGGTCGCCGAGCTGATCGGCTTCATCGACGCGCCCAGCCGGCGCGGCCTGGTGCGGAGCAGCGCTTCCAAGGCGGACGATGGAAGCTAGGACGAGCCGCGCCTGGGGGCTGGCGGCCGCCGGGCGGTCAGTGCAGCAGCGGCACCGGCGACATGCCCTGGCCGTCCCGCCGCAGGTCGGTGCCGCTTTCGTACAGTGCGGTCTCCAGCGCGTCCTCGATGGCTGTTAACGTTCGCAGCAGGTTGAGCGAGGCCGCCTCCTGCGCCAGGAACCGCAGGCAGTGGAGAAGGCCGTTCGCACTGGCTGAGGCTGCGCCGTCTTGGTCCATCGCCTTCGTTCCTTGCTTTCACGTGCCGTGAGCGCGCTGAATACAAGCTACCGCTTTCGGTCCGCTTTCGCAAGAAATAAGTCTCTATTCTTGGAGCGTATCGTTTCAAAATCGCGTCCGCTTTCCGCGCGTTCAACCGACGGTTTCTCGGTTGGACGGCCCATCACCCTCCCGGTTCGGCCGGCTTGACCCTCCCGGCGCTGGGCATCCTGGCCGGCGGCGGGCCGTTCCCCGGCAGGGTCGCCGAGGCCGCCGCTCGGGCAGGCCGCCCAGTGTTCATCGTCGGCTTCGAGGGGTTTGCCGAGGCGTCCGTCATTGGCGGCTACCCGCATGCCTATGTCAGGCTGGGGGCGGCCGGGCAGATGCTGCACCTGTTGCGCACGCATGGCTGCCGCGACCTGGTGCTGGTGGGGCCGGTGCGCCGGCCGTCGCTGCTGAACCTGCGTCCCGATGCGGAGGGGATGCGCATCGTGGCGCGCATCGGGCGGGCGGCTTTTGCCGGCGATGAGGGGTTGCTGGCCGCCCTGGTGGCGGTGCTGGCCGAAGAGGGGTTCCGCGTGATCGGTGCCCACGAGGTGCTGGCCGAGGCGCTGGCGC
>CAXUGD010000314.1:0-4100 GCA_964250355.1 uncultured Acetobacteraceae bacterium
GGGCCGCCGATGTCCTGGGTCAGCCAAGGCGACGGCAGGCCCGGCGGGGTGGCGCGCAAGCCACGCCAGCCGGGAACGGCCGGCTCTGCCTGATAACGGATCGCCCGCATGCCTCAGCGTGTCACGGCAAGACGGAAGAAGGGGGGAGCACGGCCACGCCGGCGGCCGGCGCGTCCACGCGGGCAAATTCCAAGATCAGCATCCAGCCCACACCGAGCAGCACGGGCCCCAGGAATATGCCGAGCGCTCCAAAGGCGAGCACGCCGCCCAGCACGCCCAAGACCGTTAGCAGGAAAGGTATCTTGGCGCCGCGCGCGATGAAATAGGGCCGGATCAGGTGGTCCGCGCCGGAGACGACCAGCACGCCGTAGCTCAGCAGGAAGATGCCCGACGCGGTGCGGCCTTCGGCAAGCAGCCAGAGCCCGGCCGGTATCCAGACCAGCGGCGCACCGATGGGCAGCACGGCCAGGAACGCCGCCACCGTGCCCAGCAACACCACCCGCGGCACGCCGGCCAGGCTCAGGCCGAACGCCGTCAGGAAGCCCTGGATAATGGCCGTTCCCAAGATGCCGTACACCGTGCCGCGCACCGCCCGCGTCGTTGTCGCAATCAGATCGGGGCCGTAGCGGCCGGCAATGCGGTGAACCAGCACCTGCAGCCTGCCACCCAGGGTCTCGCCGGAAAACCACAGAAAGAAGGCGACGAACAGCGCCACGAAGAACTGGACCAGGCCTCCGGCTACGCCCAGCAGCAGCGACAGGCTGCGCTCGGCCACCATGCCGAGATAGGGGCGGAAGAAGGCAGTCATGCTGGAAAGGTCGGCGGCCCAGGCGTTCCACGTGTCCGTCAGCGATCCGCCCACAAGCGGCACCGCATAGAGCCAGTGCGGCGACGGCGGCACTTCGGCCAGCCATGCCTCGAGCGAGTTCCGCAACGCCTTCACGTCGGCAGCGCCGCCGGGAACGGCCAAGACGAGCGGCAGCACGATCACCAGGGCGGACAGCACCACCATGGTCAGCGCAGCCAGGCCGCGGGGCAGCCGCAACCGGCGGTGCAGCCAGCCAAAGACGGGCCAGGTCGAATAGACCAGGATGGCCGCCCACAGCACCGCTGAGAGGAATGGGTAGATGACCAGCCCGCATCCGAGCGCGATGCCGCCAATCAGCAACGCCATCAGAACACGCTCCGCGATCATGAAGCCTCCGGCGCAGCCGCTCCGGGCTTGCAGAACGCTTCGCCTCTAGCCGCCAGCCTACGGGCTGACAACCTGCGGCCTCGAAACAAATCTGGAATGTGTTTCAAAAATCGTTCAATGTCGCCGATGGTGGGATGACGGCCTGCCTGCGTCCCCCTACATTTGCAGGCGCCGCTCATCGAGTCGCGCCCGGCGCTGATGCTTGGGCACATGGTGGCGGCCATGGATCAGGAAGGATACCGGTAGCTCCATGCGGTTTACAGAGATCGGACAGCAGTTGCGGGCCTACCGGCTCGAATCGGGGTTGCGGGCGGAGGAGATCGCGGCACGGCTGGGGGTCTCGCGCGCCGCGCTTTACCGCTACGAGAAAGGTGAGGTGATCAAGCTCGACACAGTAAACCGCTTGGCCGAGCTGCTGAAGATCTCGCCGCTTTCCCTGCTCGGCATCGGGGTGGAGTATTACAGCCGCCCGATCGGCTTTTTCGAGCGGTTGCGCCAGGTCGAGGAGACGGCCGACCAGATCCTGCAGGTGTCGTTCCCGCTGACCTATCTCACCTCGTCGGACGAGCTGGACAGCGTGGAGGCCGAGCTGTTTGCCGAGGCGGCCGAGGAGGCCGGCGTGGACCGCCCCGCCGCGCGCGCCACCGCCGAGCAGGTGCTGGGCATCCTGGCCGAACGCAAGCGCATGTTCCGCCAGCGCCGGCCCAGCATCATCGCCATGCTGTCGCCCAGCGCCATTGCCCGCTTCCTGCGTCAGGGCGTGGGCCAGGGTGCCGCCCGGTCCGACGCGCTGCGCGAGCGGGCGCGCACGGTCGCCCGTATCGAGATGGAGAACATCATCGGCCTGATGGAGACCGAGCCGATGGGACTGCAATTCGGCATGATCTCGACCGGCGAGCCGTCCGGCCAGTTCCAGCTGCTGCGCTCGCGCGACCGTGCCATGCTGGCCATCAACCCGTTCCGTTCCGACACGGTCCCGCACGTGCAGGCCGGCGTCGCCATGGTAACCGGGGCCGAGGAGGCGGTTGCCGCCCACCAGCGCGTGGCGGAGGCCATGTGGCGCGACGCGGTAAAAGGCCCGGCTGCCGCCCAGCAGCTGCGCGAGCTGATTGCCGCTCAGTAGCCGGCCGTCGGTTTGCAGATGGGGGCGGCAGCGTTAAGCGTTGTCCGATGACCGACGACCCGCGACACAAGACAGCTTTCCCGTCCTCGCCGGACGTGGTCGTCGACTCGGCCGAGACCGTGTGGGACGGACGGTTCCCCGTGCAGCGCGTGCGGTTCCGGCAGCGCCGCTTCGACGGCACCATGTCCGGCCCGCGCAGCTGGGAGCTGCTGCGGCGCGGCACGGCAGCGGCCGTGCTGCCGTACGACCCGGTGGCCGACCGGGTGGTGGTGATCGAGCAGTTCCGCTTGCCCGCCTTTGCCGCCGGCCTGCCCGGCGTGATGCTGGAGCTGGCGGCCGGGCTGACCGACGGCGCCGAATCGCCCGAGGCCACGATACGCCGCGAATCGGTGGAGGAGATGGGCCTGGAGCTACACGAGACGGAGCTGATCGGCCGCTTCCTGCTCACCCCCGGCGGCTGCGACGAGCTGTGCACGCTGTTTGCCGGCCGCGTGACGCTGCCCCCCGCAGGGCCGGACGGCTTGCTGGGCATACGCGGCCTGGCCAGCGAGGAGGAGGACATCCGCGTGCGCGCGCTGCCGGCGGGGGAGGTGATCGAACAGGCGCTGGCCGGCGCCTATCCCAACTCGGTCGCCACCATCGGACTGCTGTGGTTCGCTGCCAAGCGAGACTGGCTGCGTGCGCGGTGGCTCAAATGACCGCACCGCTCGTCAGCACCGACTGGCTGGCGGCACGGCTGGGCACCCCCGGGCTGCGCGTGCTGGATGCCAGCCTCTACCTCCCGACCGAGGCCAAGGACGCGGCCGCGCTCTTCGAGCGGGCGCACATACCGGGTGCTCGCTTCTTCGACCTGGAGCAGCTGGCCGACCAGGAAACCGGCTTGCCCCACATGGTGCCCAGCGCCGGCCGGTTCGAGCGCCTCGTGGCGGCCCTGGGTGTCTCGCCGGGCGACCACCTGGTGTTCTACGACGGGAAAGGCCTGTTTTCCGCCGCCCGCGGCTGGTGGATGATGCGGCTGTTCGGCCACAACCGTGCCTCCGTGCTGGATGGCGGCCTGCCGAAATGGCGCAGCGAGGGCCGCGCCGTCGAAGCAGGTACGCCGCGCCCGGCCGAGGGCGGCACGTTCCGGGCCACCCTGCACGCGGGCCGCCTGCGCGGCCTGGGCGACATGCTCGGCAACCTGGCGGAGGCTCGCGAGCTGGTGCTGGATGCGCGCCCTGCTGGCCGCTTCGCCGGCACCGCGCCCGAACCCCGTCCCGGGCTGCCCAGCGGCCACATGCCGGGCGCGCGCAGCCTGCCCGCCACCGAGCTGCTGGCCGCCGACGGGACGATGCTGGCGCCCGAGCTCCTGCGCGCCCGCTTGGCCGAAGCCGGGGCCGATGGCAGCCGGCCGGTGGTCACCAGCTGCGGCACGGGTGTGACGGCGGCGATCCTGACGCTGGGCCTGGCGGTGGCCGGCCTGCCGGAGGGCGCGCTGTACGACGGTTCTTGGACCGAATGGGCAGGCCGGCCGGAAACGCCGAAGCTGGGCGCATGACGGACCGCCCACACGGCCTGGCCACCCGACTTTCGCACGCAGGCCGCGCCGGCACGAAGGTGCACGGCTTCGTCAACCCGCCCGTCCATCGCGGTTCCACCGTGCTGTACGAGGATGTGGCCCAGCGCCGCGCCTACCTGAAACGCCGCTTCGACCAGGCGCTCACCTACGGCACGCAGGGCAGCGCCACGCACCACGCGCTGGAAGACGTGGTGGCCGAGATCGAGGGCGGCACGCGCTGCCAG
>CAXUGD010000315.1:0-4095 GCA_964250355.1 uncultured Acetobacteraceae bacterium
CCTGCGGCACGCCGGCCGCCAGCGCCACGCGCAGGTCGTTGACACCGCCGGCGTCGCGCTGGTCGTACAGCACCGCGGTCTCGTTGGCCGGGCTGGGCTTGATCCAGACCTGCCAGGTGAGCGCCGCGCCGGCGGCGATGTTCAGCGTGGGCGAGGGCGTAAGCTTGATCGGCGCCGTGCCGTCGAGCTTGCTGCCAAAGCCGATGATGGCGTTCAGGTCGCGCTTGCCGGGCGAGAGCGCGTTGTTGGCGAAGCCGGTGCTGTCCTTGGGCAGCCCAGTCTCCTCGGCAAAATGCCAGACGAGCAGCTGGTCCGCGTCGTAGGTGGCGTGGGCGTCAGAGGCGTCGTTCGCCTTTTCGTTGCCCCAGTACATGTAGAAGCTGGTGGAGGCGCCGGGTGCGATGTCGGGCACATCGACCCAGACGAGCGCTACCTGATCGACCAGGCCGTCGAACTTCTCGATGTGGTAGTGCAGCGGCGTGCGGTCGTCGGCGGCGACGAAACGCAGGTCGCTGCCGTCCTGCTTGGCGGTGTCGAACTTGAAGTTGTTGGCCAGCAGCCGTACCAGCACCTGCGTGCGCCCGATCGCCTCGCCCACGTTGGCGCCGCGGGGCCCGGTATCGGCGTCGATCTTGATGCGGTACTGCCAGTCGCCGTTCCACCACGCCGCCTGCGCGGCGCACGCCCCCAGAAGTTGCAAGACGATACAGGCGGCGGCAACGGAGAAACCGCGGTGGCGGAACAGGCGCCAGAATGGGCCGGGCATCAAGTCAGAACTCCCCATAGACGCGGAACAGCACGCGGTTGGTGCCGGCTCTGGTGTTCGGGCCGTTGTTGAACGTCTGCGCATCCTGCAGCACGCCGTTCAGGTAGCCCCAAAGGTTCACGCGGCTGCCGATTCCGGCCGAGCCCAGCCCGTAGCTGGACCGCTGGTTCACCTGCGCCTTTGCCAGGCTGACCACACCCTCATCGGCGAACAGGTGGAAGCGCCAGGACTTCACCGGCCCCTTGCCCAGGTACTTGGCGACTGACGGGCTGCGCAGCTCGGTTTGCAGGAATGCGCCACTATCGCCCAGCGTCTCGGCTTCCAGGTAGCCGCGCACGCTATCCACGCCACCGGCTGCGATCTGCTCGCTGCTTACCAGCGGATCGTTGGTGAGCTGTCCTGTCAGGGATCCCCAGAGCTGGACGTCGTCTTTGAAGTCCTGCTCGCGCGTCAGGGTTGCGCGCGCGATGGAGAAGCCGGGGACGGCGCCGTACGCCTTCTGATCGAAGGCTTGCAGGGTGCTACCCAGATTGGGCAGGCCGAATTCGAGGCCAACTGACAGGGACGTGGTGGAGCGCGCACCCGTCCAATCCGCAGCGTACAGCGCGCTGACCGGGTAGTACGTCACCGGCGCCGACGTAATCTGTTTCGTGGGTGCAAACGTGTCCAGCTCATAGTACTTCTTGTAGTCCCAGCCGACGGACAGCGAATGGCTGAAGCTGGACGTGCTGCCCAGCGGGATCAGCACGCGGAAGCCCGCACTGGTGCCGCGTCCGGCCACGTCGGTGGTGCCCAGTGCCGTCACGTTGCTGTTGGAATGGAGGTAGCTCATCAGCAGCGAGAGCTTGCTGCCGGGGATGTGGAACAGGTAGGAGGCCGAGGTCACTTCCGCATCGCGAACGTTCTCGGGCGCCACCTGGTAGCTCACGGTCACCGAGTCGCCGCGCTGGAACAGGTTACCGTAGGTGAGCGAGGCGTTCAGGCGCAGCGGCGTGGTGTCGGCGTTGTAGCGGTTGTTCAGCTCCAGCGAGCCGTGCAGCGGCAGCGTGTCGTCCACCTTCAGATCGACGTCCACCGTATCGGCCCGGCGGCCGGCCTTCAACGAGGGCGTCACCTGCCGGTCTGGGAGCGTGTTCAGCGCCGTCAGGTCCCGCTGCACGTCGTTCATGTTGGGCACCGTGCCGGGCTTCACCGAGGGAGCACCGGCCCGCACGTCGCTGGGCAGGAAGTAACGCGCGCCGGTCACCCGCAGGCGCCCGACCCGCCGTTCGATCACCTGCAGCTCGATCACCCCGCCGCTCTGGCTGACGTGCTGCGGCGGTATCGTGACGGAGACGGTGGCGAAGCCGCGCGCCTGGTAGGCCGCCTCCAACGCGGCGCGCGCGTGCTCCACATCGTCCGACGTCTTGTCGGGGCCCACGAACGGATAGACCGTTTCCTCCACCAGATCCTGCGGCAGCACGGTGCTACCCTCCACACGGATCTCGGTCAGGTCGAAATGCAGCTTCTCCGGGGCGGCCCGGGCGGCCAGCGGCAGGCACGCCGCCAGGCCCAGCCGCGCGGTCTTCCAGCCATGCGACGCTACCCACGCGAGAGTTGCAGCATTCATTCCGACACACCTGCTGAACCCGCGTTGCGGCACGGCCGCGCAATCGATCGACAGCGTCTTCTAGCGACCTGGTATGCAAAGCAGCAACAGGGAATCGATGGCAGGACGGTGAAGATGTCGTCGTCGCAAAACCGTCACGTATCGGTCATTCAGCATTAACGGTTGCGTCACACAGATGACGCGGCCGCCCTGCTAGCAAGCCGCCAGCCAGTCCACAGAGGCTGGTCTTCGCTTCCATAAAGGAAATCGCATGTCTCGCACCCATCTGCTGGGCGCCGTATCCGCGGCTGCCCTGGCCTTCGTCTCGACGGGCGCCTTTGCCCAGGAGTCCAAAACCGCCATCACCGGTGGCGGCTCCACCTTGGCCGAATTCGACTATTTCAACGAGTTCGCCGCCTTCAACAGCAGCCAGCCCGCCAGCGGCGCCACCTTCGCCAACCCGCCGCCGGCATCCGGCCAGCAGGTGCTGTACTGGCCCGCCGGCTCCGGCTCGGGCCAGACCGCGTTCCTGAACGACGACATCAGCTGCGATGCCAACAAGGTGACGGGCGCCAACAACAAGGCCTGCTCCGGCACCGTGGGCGGTTCGGCCTCGGTCGATTACGGCGCGTCCGACGCCACGTTCAGCAGCACGCAGATCGCCCAGTGGAACAGCTCCAGCGTCGGCCAGTCCGCCGCCGGCGACCTGATCCAGATCCCGTCGATGGGCGTGGGCGTGGCGTTCCCGATCGTTAACGCGAACTTCACCGCCAACGGCCAGGTGACCCTGACCGACACCGACCTGTGCGGCATCTTCTCGGGCAAGATCACCGACTGGTCGCAGACCTCCGCCAGCAATGCCCTAGCCCCCGGCGCGATCACCGTGATCTACCGGTCGGACGGTTCGGGCACGTCGTTTCTGCTCCTGAACCACTTCGCCGCCGTCTGCACGGCCACCAACTCCAACTTCTCGTTTCCGATCGTGCCGAGCACGACGTTCCTGAACGCCTTCCCGGGCGGCACGGCGCCGAACGCCAACTTCGTGGGCCAGAGCGGCAGCCAGGCCGTTGCCAGCTACGAAAGCAGCCTGCTGGGCACCACGGTCAGCTCGGCCATCGCCTACCTGTCGCCCGACTTCACCACCGTCGATCCGAACAGCAATGCCGTGCTGAGCGACGGCAGCAAGAGCCAGCTGAACGTGCCGTCCGTGCGGAACGGAACGACCGCCTACCTGCCGTCGGTGGCTAACATCGCGCTGGCGCTGAACCACGCCAAAAAGGGCACGAACCTGAAGCCGCCGACCACCAAGGCAGGTTTCCAGGACCCGACCACGCTGGTGCCGCTGATCCAGACCGTCAGCAGCGGCTACCCGGTGGTGGGCTACACCACGTTCGACTTCGCCCAGTGCTATGCCAGCAAGGCGATCGCTACCGCCCTGATCACCTTCATCAAGAAGGACCATTACGGCAGCAGCGGCGCGTATGCGACCTCCATTGCCAATAATGGGTTCGTCTCCATCGGCAAGACGGGTGCCAAGACGTTCGCCAGCGCGATCGACAACAACATCTTCGGCAACTCCAAGAGCTTCAACACCAACATCGAGAACGCGACGGCCTGCCAGGGCCTCACCGGCCGCTAAACGGCCATACTCGCCAGCGCAGAGAAAGGGGCGGCCACTCCGGTGGCCGCCCTACTCCGGCCCGTCCTCCCACGAGAGGATGCGATACTTCCAGGCTGGCCC
>CAXUGD010000316.1:0-4079 GCA_964250355.1 uncultured Acetobacteraceae bacterium
GTGTAGGTCTCGGTCGCCACGATCGCGAACGACGCGGTTGCAAAGAAGTCCTGCGTCACGCTCCGCCACAAATCCCAGATCGGCTTGATCGTCGTGTGCTTCTCCGCCTCGATGAACGGCTCCGGATCGACGCCGGCAAGCTCGCCCAGCGCGCGCAGGAAATTGGTGGTGGCGAAGATGCCGATCGGTGCCTGCAGGTACGGCCGGTCCAGCGCCTCGCACAACTTGCGGCCGAACTCGCGGTACAGGCAGATGTTCACGTCGGCATCCGGCAGCCGCGCCACGTCCTCCAGATGCGAGCCCAGCGGAAAGGTCAGGTTCACCTCGCAGCCGATGCCTTCGACAAGACGGCGTATCTCGGCCAGGTCGGACGGCATGTTGAACGTGCCGTAGATCGGGCCGATGATGTTGACTCGCGGCTTGGTGGCCGGGTCCCGCGCCGGCCGCGCCTTGATCTTTGATTTCTTGGCACCGAACTCGGTCCACAGCCAATAGATCGCCCGGTCCGCCGCCTGCCACTGGTCCTCGTCGATCGTGCGCGGAATGAAGCGCAGCAGGTTGCTGCCCTCCGGGGTCACCCCGCCGCCGATCATCTCGGCGATGCTGCCCGTCACCACCACGGCGGGCAGGTCGGGGTCGCCCACGGCGGCCGCGCGCCGCATCGCGCCCTCGGTGCCCTCGCTGGAAAGGTTGTCCTCCGACAGACCCGTGACCGTCACAGGCAGTTCGTGCGGCGGCAGCCCGTCGGTGTAGTGCAGCACGGCCGTTACCGGCAGGTTTTCGCAGCCGACCGGGCCGTCGATCAGCACGCGCAACCCGCGCACCGCGCAGAACGCATACACCGCGCCCCAGTAGCCGCCCGCCCTGTCGTGGTCCTGGACCAGCATCGCTCAGGTCCCCACCGCTTCCAGCGCCTTCGCCTTTGCCAGGCGCAATTTCCGTGTGCGCTCGCGCGCGCCCTGCGGCTCCACCGGCCGGCCGCGCCAGCCGTAGCCGGAGGCGTCGCCCATGCCCACGCCTTCGAAGAACGAAACCATGCGCGAAAACCGCGCCGCGCCGCGCGTCTGTGCGGCGACGATCGCGGCCAGCGCACCCGCACCGGCCGCGCCCATCAGCGGCCGCGCCGACACCATGTTGGTGTAGTAAAGCGCCGGTATGCCCAGCTCCTTCGCCTTCTGCACCAGCGGCGTCGTCCCGATCGCGAGGTCGGGCCGCACGTCCTGCATGGCGCACAGATCCTGCTCCAGCGAGGCGCGGTACTGCACATGCGTGCCGCGCGCCTCCAGCCAGGCGCGGTCCGCCTCGCTCCATTCGGTGCGCGGGCACGCCGTTCCCACGTAGGGGATCTCGGCGCCCGCCTCGGTCAGCAGCCGCGCCACCAGCAGCTCCGAACCCTCGTAGCCGGACAGCGTGATGCGCGCGCGGACCGGGTTGGCGTCCAGCGCCGCGCGGATCGCCGGCAGCGCCGCCGACTTTGCCGCGTCCACCTGCGACCCGTTCAGTCCGGCTGCAGCACCCACCGCCTCCAGCCACGCCGCCGTGCCGTCCACGCCCACCGGCGCCGACCCCACCACCGGCCGCCCAGCCGCGCGCATCTCCCGCACGGAGGCGGTGTAGAAGGGGTGTGCGGCGGCTGCCACCGTGCAGTCCAGCGCGGCGTACAGGTCGCGCCACTCGCGGCAGGGCAGGGTGGGCGCCAGCGCCAGGCCCATCGGCGCCAGCAGCGCGCCCACGCCCGGCGGGTCGGCGGGGAAGAATTCGCCCAGCATGGCCACCGTCGGCCGGTCGGCCACCGTACGCGGCCGCGCTACCGGCCCGGCTTCGGCTTCGGTGCGCGCGTAGCGGAGCATGGCACCCGTCAGCACGTCCTTGGCTTCCGCATGCGTCGGCACGCCGAAACCCGGCACGTCGATGCCGATGACGCGCACGCCGTCGATCTGTTTCGGCAGCAGATCCAGCGGCACGCCCGACGCCGTCGGCACGCACAGGTTGATCACCACCACCGCGTCGTAGTCTTCGGGCTTGGCGGTCTCGTAAACCGCGTTGCGTATGTCCTCGAACAGCTGCCCGCGGACCAGCGACTCGCTGTTGAACGGCACGTAGCCCACCGTGCGGCGTGCGCCGTAGAAATGCGAGGTGAAGGTCAGCCCGTACACGCAGCAGGCCGAGCCGGACAGGATCGTCGCCACCCGCCGCATCCGCAGCCCCACGCGCAACGAGCCGAAAGCCGGGCACATGGATTGCGGCTGGTCGTGCGGCCCGCGCGGATAATCCGCCGTCAGCCGGTCCATCACCACCGACTTGCCGGCCGCCCGCGCGGCTTCGTCCAGGCGTTCCCGCCCGCCATGGCACCCGCCGCCACCCGAGGGTGCGATCGACCCATCCATGCTCAGGCGTCCCCCGTCTTACGCGCCATCGTAGATCACCTCGAGCGACGCCTTCGTGTTCACCGAGGCCGGGCACATGTCGGCCTCGGTCGCCGGATCCAGCACCACGTTGCGGCCCACCGCGTCGCCCTTGAACAGTCCCAGCAGGGTGTCGTGGCTGAGCGGGCTGGGCCGCACCGGCGGGGCGCTCGCCACCTGTTCGGCCAGCTGCTCGAACATCGGCGCCCATCGCCCGCCCGGCGTGCCGATGATCTCGTAATTCGCACTCTTGCGCCGAATGTCGTCATCGGCCGGAATGGCGCTCAGCACCGGGATGCCGACGGACGCGGCAAACGCCTGCGCCTCGCCGGTACCATCGTCCTTGTTGATCACCATGCCGGCGACGCCGACGTTGCCGCCCAGCTTGCGGAAGTAATCCACCGCCGAACACACGTTGTTGGCCACGTATAACGATTGCAGGTCGTTCGACGCGACGACGATCACCTTCTGGCACATGTCGCGCGCGATCGGCAGCCCGAACCCGCCGCACACCACGTCGCCCAGGAAGTCGAGCAGCACGTAGTCGAAGCCCCACTCGTGGAAGCCCAATTTCTCCAGCAGCTCGAAGCCGTGGATAATGCCGCGTCCGCCGCAGCCGCGCCCCACCTCCGGGCCGCCCAGCTCCATCGCATAGACGCCGTCGCGCTTGAAGCACACGTCGCCGATGGCCACCGCCTCGCCCGCCAGCTTCTTCTTCGACGACGTCTCGATGATGGTGGGGCACGACCGGCCGCCGAACAGCAGGCTCGTCGTGTCGCTCTTGGGGTCGCAGCCGATCAGCAGCACGCGCTTGCCCTGCTGCGCCATCATGTAACTGAGGTTGGCCAGCGTAAAACTCTTGCCGATCCCGCCCTTGCCGTAGATCGCGATGATCTGCGTCTCCTTCTTTGCGGGCGCGGTCTGCACCGCGTCGGGCTCGATGGCCGCCTCCGCACGCAAAGCGTCGGCCATGCTGGCTTGCGGTGCGGCAGGCGTGGCGCTGACGAAGGCGTTCATGCGTCTCTCCAATCGAGGACCATTTTTAGGCACGATGCGTCGGAAAAGGCGGTGCGATAGGCGTCCGGCGCGCGTCCGGCCGGCATCCGGTGCGTGATCAGCCCGTCGAGCGAGAGCGCACCCTGTGCCACCAGCGCCAGCACCTGTGCCGTGTCGGCGGGCGTGAACTGTGCGGCCACCAGGATGCGCGCCTCGCGCATGAAGGCGGGCGGAAAGGCAAAGCGCAGCGTGTCGTAGAACCCGGCCAGCACCACCGCGCCGCCCGGCGCCAGCCGCGCGATCAGCGTGTCCAGCAGTGCCGCGTCGCCGCTGGCGTCCACGATGCAGCCGTAATCCCGCCGCCCGTCATCGGCAGGATCGGCCACGTCGTAGCCGGCCGCACCCGCCCTGCGGTCCGCGTTTGTCTCCCAGACGAGGGGTTTGCCGCCCGCCGCCACCGTCAGGCGCGCCAGCAGGCGTCCCACCGTGCCGTGCCCCACGATCAGCTCGGGCAACCCGGCGCCCGGCAGGGCGATGGCGTGCTGCGGGTCGGCCAGGCCGACCATGGCCACCGCGCGCGAGCGCAGGACCGGGAACAGTTTGAGCGCTGCGGCGGTGACCACCCCCAGCGTCCCCTCCGCCCCGCACAGGACCGCGTTGAGGTCGAAGCGGCCCTGC
>CAXUGD010000317.1:0-4072 GCA_964250355.1 uncultured Acetobacteraceae bacterium
GCCGGGGCGCGAACCGGCGCCGCCGCCCGTCACAGTCAGGCCGCGGCTGGGGCGCGTGCGCGGCGAATCGACGCTGCCGCCCACCGAAAGCGCCCGCGTGGTCGAGCAGATGACGGTCACCCCGGTGCTGCGGCTGCAGCGGATGCGCGCGCCGGACGATTTCGGGCGCCTGCAGCTGCTGGACGCGCTGATCCTGGATTTCGATTACGGCGGCACGCTGAGCGACGGCGACGACGAACGGCAGTTCGTCCGCGTCGGTCCGGGCGGCAAGACCTTTGTGCGCCGCGACGTGGAGGCGGAGGCGGCCGCGCTGGAGACGCTGCGCGGGGACGGCTTCATCCAGATGCGGGTGACCGACGGCAAGTCGGCGCGCGGGCGGCGCGTGTTCGTGTTCCGCGGGCCGGATGCCGGCGAGCGCTGGCATCGTTTCGTGGCCGAGCGCGTGCCGGCGCTGGAGGCGCAGGGCTTCCGCAGCCTAATCGACCGCGATTTCGGGCCGCGGATGGTGGAGCGCGTGGGCGAGTGGGACGTGCGGGTGACGGACGTGGCGGTGAGCGCCGAGACGCCCGGCAACTTCTCGCTGGATTTCGGCATGGAGGTGGACGGCGTGCGGGTGCCGCTGCTGCCGGTGCTGTCCAACCTGCTGGCGCGCGGCGGGATGGATGCGGCGCAGGTGGTGGGCGGCCACCTGCTGACCACGCTGGAGGACGGGCGGGTGGTGAAGCTGCCGGCCGAGCGGATCGCCCGGATGCTGGCGATCATGGGCGACCTGATCGAGGCGGCCGACACGCGGGAGGATGTGGTGGTGCTGCCCAACACCGAGGCGGCCACCGTGATCGAGCTGGAGCAGCTGCTGCTGACGCGCTGGCAGGACGCGGGCAAGATCGCGGCCTACACCGAGCGCTTCCGCGGCGACCCGCAAATCCCGGCGACGGCCGTGCCGGCCGCGTTCAAGGGCGACCTGCGGCCCTACCAGCAGGGGGGCGTCGATTGGCTGCAGCACCTGATGGCGAGCAGGCTGGGCGCGTTCCTGGCCGACGACATGGGGCTGGGCAAGACGGCGCAAACCATCGCGCATATCACGGTGGAGCACGCGGGCGGCCGCATGAAGCACCCGGCACTGATCGTGGTGCCGACCAGCCTGATCGCGAACTGGGTCTCCGAACTGGAGAAGTTCGCGCCCGGGCTGAAGGTGGCCGTGCTGCACGGGCTGGACCGCCACCGCAAGCGCGAGCAGCTGGACCGGTTCGACGTGGTGGTGACCACCTACACCGTGCTGACGCGCGACGTGCTGGAGATGAAGGAGCGCGACTGGCACCTGGTGGTGCTGGACGAGGCGCAGGCGATCAAGACGCCGGATGCGAAAGCCACCAAGGCGGTGTGCCAGCTGGAGGCGCGCCAGCGCATCTGCCTGAGCGGCACGCCGATCGAGAACAACCTGGAAGAGCTGTGGTCGCAGTTTGCCTTTTTGATGCCCGGGCTGCTGGGCGACCGGCGCGGGTTTTCCAAGCGGTTCCGCACGCCCATCGAGAAGAACGGCGACGACCTGCGCCGCGTGCAGCTGATCCGGCGCATCAAGCCGTTCATCATGCGCCGCAAGAAGAGCGAGGTGGCGACCGAACTGCCGCCCAAGCACACCATCCTGCGCCGCATCACGCTGGGGCCGGAGCAGCGCGAGCTGTACGAGACGATCCGGGTGACCATGTACGAGCGGGTGCGCGAGCAGGTGGCCGAGCGCAGCCTGGCGCAGAGCCGCATTGTGGTGCTGGACGCGCTGCTGAAGCTGCGCCAGGCGTGCTGCGACCCGCGGCTGGTGAAGCTGCGCTCGGCCCGCGAGATCGGGACCTCGAGCAAGCTGGACGACCTGCTGGAGATGGTGAGCGAGATGATCCCGGAGGGGCGCCGCATCCTGCTGTTCAGCCAGTTCACCTCCATGCTCGACCTGATCAAGCCGCGGCTGCGCGAGGCGGGGATCGCCTTCGTGGAGCTGCGCGGCGACACGGCCGACCGTGCGGAGCCGGTGCGCAGCTTCGAGGCGGGCGAGGTGCCGCTGTTCCTGATCAGCCTGAAGGCGGGCGGGCGCGGGCTGAACCTGACCTCGGCCGACACGGTGATCCATTACGACCCGTGGTGGAACCCGGCGGTGGAAGACCAGGCCAGCGACCGCGCGCACCGCATCGGCCAGACGAAGTCGGTGTTTGTGTACAAGCTGATCGCGGCCGACACGGTGGAGGAGCGGATATTGCAGTTGCAGGCGCGCAAGGCCGAGCTTGCGGCGATCGCGTTCAGCGAAAGCGGGGACGAGCGGGAGGAGGGCGCGTTGGGCGGGCTCGACGCGGGCGACATTGAGTTCCTGTTCGGCGGTGGGGCGGAACCGGAGCGGGAGGCGGCCTGAGCGTCGTGGGGCGCCCGGCCCCTTGCCCGGCCCGCGTGCCACGCTAGCTTGCGCCCCCGGGGAGTAGAGTACCGCCATGAACGACCAGGTCTGGGACAAGAGCCGCCTGCCCTCGCGCCACGTGACGGAGGGGCCGGGGCGGGCACCGCACCGCAGCTACTACCACGCCATGGGCATCAGCGAGGCGGAGATCGCCCAGCCTTTCGTGGGCGTGGCCACCTGCTGGAACGAGGCCGCACCCTGCAACATCGCGCTGTCGCGCCAGGCGCAGTCGGTCAAGCGCGGGGTGGCCGAGGCGGGCGGCACGCCGCGCGAGTTCACCACCATCACGGTCACCGACGGCATCGCCATGGGGCACCAGGGCATGAAGTCGTCGCTGGTGTCGCGCGACGTGATCGCCGATTCGGTGGAGCTGACGGTGCGCGGCCACAGCTACGACGCGCTGGTGGGCCTGGCCGGCTGCGACAAGAGCCTGCCCGGCATGATGATGGCCATGCTGCGGCTAAACGTGCCCAGCGTGTTCATGTATGGCGGCTCCATCCTGCCCGGCCGGTTCCAGGGGCGCGACGTCACCGTCGTCGATGTGTTCGAGGCGGTGGGCCAGCACGCGGCAGGCAACATGAGCGACGCGGACCTGCACGCGCTGGAATGCGTGGCGTGCCCCTCGGCCGGGGCGTGCGGCGGGCAGTTCACCGCCAACACCATGGCCACGGTCAGCGAGGCGATCGGGCTGGCGTTGCCCGGCTCGGCCGGCTCGCCCGCGCCGTATGAGGAGCGCGACGCCTGGGCCGCCCAATCGGGCCGCGCGGTGATGGCGCTGGTGCGCCGGCAGATCCGCCCGCGCGACATCGTCACCCGCCGCGCGCTGGAGAACGCGGCGGTGGTGGTGGGGGCCACCGGCGGGTCCACCAACGCGGCGCTGCATCTGCCGGCGATGGCGCACGAGGCGGGGATCGCCTTTTCCATGGACGACGTGGCCGCCATCATGCGGCGCACCCCCTACATCGCCGACCTCAAGCCGGGCGGGAAATACGTGGCGCTGGACGTGCACCGGGTGGGCGGCATCCCGGTGATCCTGCGCGCGTTGCTGGATGCGGGGCTGTTGCACGGCGATTGCCTGACGGTGACCGGCCGCTCGCTGGCGGAGAACCTGGCCGACGTGGTGTTTCCGGAGGACCAGGACGTGGTCTATCCGGTGAGCCGCGCCATTACGCCCACCGGCGGCGTGGTGGGGCTGCGCGGCAACCTGGCGCCGGACGGCGCCATCGTGAAGGTGGCCGGCCTGCACGCGCAGCGCTTCGAGGGCACGGCGCTGTGCTTCGACAGCGAGGAGGAGGCGTTCGCGGCGGTGCAGGCGCGGGCCTACAAGGCAGGCGACGTGATCGTGATTCGCTACGAGGGGCCGCGCGGCGGGCCCGGGATGCGCGAGATGCTGTCCACCACGGCCGCCATCTACGGCCAGGGCATGGGCGAGCGCGTGGCGCTGATCACCGACGGCCGCTTTTCCGGCGGCACGCGGGGCTTCTGCGTGGGCCATATCGGGCCGGAGGCGGCCCTGGGCGGGCCGATCGCGCTGCTGCGCGACGGCGACCGCATCGTGCTGGACGCGGAGGCGGGCCTGATCGAGGCGCGGCTGGACGACGCCGTGTGGGCCGAACGCCGCGCCTCGATCAGGCC
>CAXUGD010000318.1:0-4072 GCA_964250355.1 uncultured Acetobacteraceae bacterium
GCACATCGACCGCGCCGAGCCGCCGCCGCCAAAGCTGCCGATGGGAACGTTCCGCGTCGGCGCGGTCGATGTGCAGCTGGGCGGCTACGTGGACGTGTCGTCCATCTTCCGGTCCCGAAACGAGGTGACGGACCTTTCCTCCAACTTCAACACCGGCATACCGTTGCGCAACAGCCCGCTCTACCACGAGACGGAGTTCCGCGAGACGGCGCGCTCGACACGTATCTCGGGCACGGCCACCGCACATCCCGACGACGAAACGGTGCTGAAGGCCTACGTCGCCATCGACTTCCAGGGTGCGGGTCCCACGTCCAACTCGGTCCAGACGAACGGCTTCCTGCCGCGCATGCGCGAGGCGTTCGCCACCTATGACCGCAAGGACCTGGGCTTCGGGATACTGGGCGGCCAGACGTTCTCGCTGGTCACGATGAACCAGGTGGGCATCGATCCGTTCCGCCCCGACCTGCCGCTGACCATCGACCAGAACTACGTGACCGGCTTCAACTACACCCGCCAGCCGCAGATCCGTTTCGTCAAGTCGTTCGCCAACAATCAGTACTGGCTTGCCGCCTCGTTCGAGAACCCGCAGGCCTCCTACAGCAACACGTCCGTGTCGAGCACGCTCGGCACGCTGAACACCGCCAACCCCGGCATCGGCGGCCTGGCCACCGGCAGCAACAGCCCGACCAGCGTGTGCTCGGCGGTCACGACCACAACCACGACCAAGACGGCCGTCGTCGCGGGCAAGGCCACATCCACCTCCACGTCCACCTCGACCTGCACCACGACGAACGTGGCCGGCACCGGCAATTTCAGCGACGACATCGTGCCCGATGCGGTGGTCAAGGCCGTCGCCGATTACGACTTCGTCCACCTCGAGGCGGTGGCCCTGGGGCGCGTGTTCCACGACAGGCTGAGCCAGTTGGGCAGCGGCCAGAGCAACACCCGGATCACCGGCGCGTTCGGCGGCGGCGCGATCTTCCACGTGGTCCCCAAGATGTTCGACGTCCAGGTCAGCGGCCTGGCTGGCGAAGGCATCGGCCGCTACGGCACCTCGCAGTTCCCGGACGCGACCATCGACTCCCGCGGCCGGCCGGAGCCGCTGCCGGAATGGAACGCGCTGGTCGGGCTTATCGGCCATCCGAGCCCCGCCTTCGACGTTTACGGCTATCTCGGCACCGAACAGGTCAGTTCGCGGTCCTACGACACCAACGTGGCCGGCAAGATCACCGCCTACGGCTACGGCAACCCGCTCTACAACAACACCGGTTGCGAGATCGAGCTGTCTCCCGCCTCGACCTGCGTGGCCAACACCTCCGGTGTGGTGCAGGGCACCGTCGGCGGTTACTGGAAATTCCTCAAGGGGCCGTACGGCACCATGCAGGTGGGCGCGCAATACGCCTACACGCATCGCTCCATCTTCCAGGGCGTCGGCCGCACCCCGCAAACCGACGAAAACACCGTGCTGCTGAGCTTCCGCTACTACCCCTTCCAGTAGGGGCCGTTGCCGCAGGGCGGGGGAGCCGGGCGGGCCCGCGCTCCCTCACTCCACGGTTACGGACTTGGCCAGGTTGCGGGGCTGGTCCACGTCGGTGCCGCGCAGGACGGCCACGTGGTAGGCGAGCAGTTGGACGGGGATGGTGTAGAGCAGCGGTGCCGCAAACGGGTGGATGTCGGGCAGGGTCAGCGTGTCCACCGCGATGTGGCGCAGGCGGGCGGTGCCGGCGGCGTCGCTAATTAGGATAATCTGGCCGCCGCGGGCGTGGGCTTCCTGCAGGTTGCTGGCCGTCTTCTCGAACAGCGGGCCGCTGGGGGCGATGCCGATGATGGGCACCGAGCGGTCGATCAGCGCGATCGGGCCGTGCTTCATCTCGCCGGCGGCGTAGCCCTCGGCGTGGATGTAGCTGATCTCCTTCAGCTTCAGCGCGCCCTCCATAGCCACGGGGTAGCAGCTGCCGCGGCCGAGATAGAGCACGTCGCGCGCTTCGGCCACGATCCCGGCGATACGCTGCACGGCGGCGTCGCCATGCGCCAGGATTTCGGCGGCGTGGCCGGGCACGCGCAGTAGCGCGTCGGTCAGCTCGCCCTCCTGTGCCGAATCGATGGTGCCCCGCGCGCGGGCCAGAACGATGGCCAGGCAGGCGAGCACGGCGAGCTGGGCGGTGAAGGCCTTGGTGCTGGCGACACCGATCTCGGGGCCGGCCACCGTGTCCAGCACCGCGTCGCTCTCGCGCGCCATGGTGCTTTCGGCGACGTTCAGCACGCTCAGGATCGTCTGGCCGCCGGCGCGCAGGGTGCGCAACGCCGCTAGCGTGTCGGCCGTCTCGCCCGACTGGCTGATCAGCAGGCCGGCGCCGCCCGGCGTCATCGGGGGCTCGCGGTAGCGGAACTCGCTGGCCACGTCCGCATCGACGGGGATGCGGGCCAGGCCTTCGATCCAGTTCCGGCCGACGAGGCCCGCGTAATAGGCCGAGCCGCACCCCGTCATCGTCAGGCGCGGCACGCAAGCGGGATCGAAGCCCAGATCGGGCAGCACCACCGCGCGCGTGCCGGGATCGACGGTGCGGTGCAGGCTGTCGCCGATGACGGCGGGGTGCTCGTGCAGCTCCTTCTCCATGAAATGGCGGAACGCACCCTTCCCGATCGCCGCCCCTGACAGCGCGGTGCGTTTCACCTCCCGCTGCACGGGGGCGCCGCCGGCGTCGAACATCGTGGCCGCCTCGCGGGTCACCACCGTCCAGTCGCCGTCCTGCAGGTAGGCGATGCGGCTGGTCATCGGCGCCAGGGCCAGCGCGTCGGACCCCAGGTACATCTCGCCCTCGCCGTAGCCCACCGCCAGGGGCGCGCCGTGCTGGGCGCCGATGATCAGCTCGGGGTGGCCGGCGAACAGGATGGCCAGCGCGTAAGCGCCTTCCAGCCTTGCGAACGCGGCGCGGGCGGCCTCGGCGGGGGCATGGCCCTGGGCGAGCAGGTGATCGACCAGCTGGGCCACCGTTTCGGTGTCGGTTTCCGTTTCGAAAACCTGCCCGTACTCCTCCAGCTCGGCGCGCAGCTCGGCGTGGTTCTCGATAATGCCGTTATGCACAACGGAGACGCGGGCCGTGCCGTGCGGATGCGCGTTGCTTTCCGTGGGCGCGCCGTGCGTGGCCCAGCGCGTGTGGCCGATGCCTGTGGTGCCCGAGAGCGGCCACCCGTCCAGCGCGGCCGCCAGGTTGGCCAGCTTGCCTTGGGCGCGGCGGCGTTCGATGTGGCCGTTGACCAGGGTGGCGACGCCGGCGCTGTCGTAGCCGCGGTATTCCAGGCGCCGCAGGCCCTCCATCAGCAGGGGGGCGGCTTCTGCCTTGCCGATTACGGCTACTATGCCGCACATTGAAGGAAGCGCTTTCTTTTTTGAAAAAAAGAAACAAAAAACTTTTGTTCTTTGGCTGTCATGTCTGCTTTGCTTTAGTGCGGAAAGTGGCGGCGCGGCCGGGGGCGTTGGTTTGGCGGGCGCGGGCGAAGGCCATCGCGTCGGCTTCTACATCGGCGGTGATTACGCTGCCGGCGGCTACGAACGCGCCGTCATGCACCGTGACCGGCGCTACCAGAACCGAATCCGAACCCACGAACACGCGCTCGCCGACCGTCGTCCGGTGCTTCTTGAAGCCGTCGTAATTGCAGGTGATCGTTCCGGCGCCGATGTTGGTGCCGGCGCCGATGGCCGTGTCGCCCAGGTAGCTCAGGTGGTTCGCCTTGGCGCCCGCGCCGAGCGTGGCCGCCTTCAACTCCACAAAATTGCCGACATGCGCGCCCTGCCCCACCACCGTACCGGGCCGCAGCCGCGCGTACGGGCCCACCATCGCCCCTGCCTGGACGTGGCAACCCTCCAGGTGGCTGAACGCGCGGATCTCGGCCGGGCCGTCCACCCGCACGCCGGGGCCGAACACCACGTGCGGACCCACCACGGTGTCGGGGCCGAGTTGCGTGTCGTGGCTGAAAAACACCGTCTCCGGCGCGGTCAGCGCGCGCGCGCCATGGAGGGCGGCGCCACGCTGACGGCGATGTCCGCCTCGCCGTAGGTCCAGATCACGCG
>CAXUGD010000319.1:0-4064 GCA_964250355.1 uncultured Acetobacteraceae bacterium
CGCGCCGATGCGAACTTTGCCGCATGTCAAAAGCGCCGACCCTGGTCACCGGTGCCACCGGCTTCGTCGGCTCCTCCGTGGCCCGCGTGCTGGCCGCGCGCGGGCACCGGCTGCGGCTGCTGGTGCGGCCGGGCGGGGACCGCCGCAACATCGCGGGGCTGGCGGCCGAGCTGGCGGAGGGCGACCTCCTCGACGCGGCCTCGCTGGCCCGGGCGGCCGATGGCTGCCAGTACCTGGTGCACGTGGCGGCCGACTACCGGCTGTGGGTGCCCGATCCGGACGCGATGATGCGGGCCAACGTGGCGGGCACGCGCGCGCTGCTGCTGGCGGCCCAGTCGCGCGGCGTGGAACGCATGGTCTATTGCAGCAGCGTCGCCGCACTGGGGCTGGTGGGCGACGGCTCGGTGGCCGACGAGACCACGCCCGTGCATCCGGACAAGATCGTGGGCACCTACAAGACATCGAAATACCTGGCCGAGCAGGCGGTGCTGGACCTGGTGCGCGATCACGCGTTGCCGGTGGTGATCGTGAACCCGTCCACGCCGGTCGGGCCGCGCGACGTCAAGCCGACGCCCACGGGAAAAATGATCCGGGACGCCGCATTTGGACGGCTGCCGGCCTATGTGGAGACCGGGCTGAACATCGTGCACGTGGATGACGTGGCGGAGGGCCACGCGCTGGCGCTGGAGCGCGGCGTGGTGGGCGAGAAATACGTCCTGGGCGGCGAGGATTTCTCACTGGGCGCGCTGTTCGCGCTGGTGGCCCGCGTGGCCGGGCGCCGCCCGCCGCGGATCAAGCTGCCGATCGCGCCGCTTGTCCCGCTGGCGCTGGCCTGCGAGGTGCTGGCCCGCTTCGGCGTCGATCCGCTGGTGACGCGCGAGACACTGGCGATGGCGCGAAAAAAGATGTTCTTCTCCAGCGCGAAAGCCCGCGCGGCGTTGGGCTATGCGCCCCGCCCGGCGGCGCTGGCCGTGGAAGACGCGGTCGCCTGGTTCAGGGCGCAGTAGCGGTGCACCCGGCATGATCTGGCTCGCATCCCTGTCGCTGGGCGTGTGGGTCTATCTGCTGTTGGGGCACGGGCGGTTCTGGCAGGCGGGTCCCTTCCTGCCGCCCGCCCCACCCGGCCCGATGCCGCCGGTCACAATCGTGGTCCCGGCGCGCAACGAGGCGGAAAGCATCACGCGCTGCCTGCGCAGCCTGCTCGCACAGGAGTACGCGGGCGCGCTGCGCGTGGTGCTGGTCGATGACGGCAGCACGGACGGAACGGGCGGCCTGGCGGACCTGATACGCGACCCAAGGCTGACCGTGCTGCGCGGCGCGCCGCAACCGGCGGGGCTTGCGGGGGGCGCTGCAGCTGGGGATGGCGGGGGCGGGGCCGGCCCCGCTGCTGCTGCTGACCGACGCCGACATCGAGCATGCGCCCGGTCACCTTGCCAGCCTGGTGGCCAAGCTGGAGGGAGGCCGGCTGGACATGGTCTCGGAGATGGTGGCGCTGCACTGCGCGACCGCGGCCGAGCGCGCGCTGGTGCCGCCCTTCGTGTTCTTCTTCGCCCTGCTGTATCCGTTCAGCTGGGTGAACGACCCGGGCAACCCGGTGGCGGCCGCCGCCGGCGGCCCCGTGCTGATCCGGGCCGAGGCCCAGGCCCGTGTGGGCGGGCTGCCGGCCATGCGCGGCGCGCTGATCGACGATGTAACTCTAGCGCGCCGGGTGAAGCGCATCGGCCGAATCTGGCTGGGCCATAGCCGGATGGCAACCAGCATCCGGCCGTACGAGACGGCCGGCGACGTCTGGCGGATGGTGGCGCGCTGCGCCTATGTGCAGCTGGGCCACTCGCCTTGGCTGCTGGCCGGCACGGTGGCCGGCATGGTGCTGGTGTGGCTGGTGCCGCCGCTTTGCGCGCTGTTCGGGCGTGGGACGGCGCAACTGTTGGGCGTGCTGGGTTGGGCGGCGATGACCGGCGCCTACGTCCCGACGCTCCGGCGGTTCGGGTTGAACGCGGGGTGGGCGGCGGGCCTGCCGGCGGCGGCGGTGTTCTACACGGCGGCCACGCTGGGTTCGGCGTTCGACCATTATCGGGGGCGGGGCGTGGTCTGGAAGCAGCGGGCGTATCACGGGTGAGCGGCGCGTCGGCCGACGTGGAGAGCTGGTCGGGCAAGGGCCGGACGCAGGAGAATTTTCCGGTGGGATCGGTGCTGATCCGGCCGGACCTGCGCCGGCACGTGCACGCCTTCTACGACTTCGCCCGCAATGCCGACGACATCGGCGACAGCCCGGTGCTTGCAGCCGACGACAAGATCGCCCGGTTGGACGCCATGGAGGCGGTGCTGACGGGCGCGCGCGACGGCGGCTCGCCCTCGGCGCTGGCGCTGCGCCATAGCCTGGCCGAGACGCGCGTCGATCCGGTCCACAGCACCGACCTGCTGCGTGCGTTCCGGCAGGACGCGCGCAAGCGGCGCTACGGTAGCTGGGACGAGTTGCTGGACTACTGCCGGTTCTCGGCCATGCCGGTCGGGCGCCACGTGCTGGCGCTGCACGGCGAGGATGCCGGCACGCTGGCGCCGTCGGACGCGCTATGCGCCGTCCTGCAGGTGCTCAACCACCTGCAGGACATGGCGAAGGACCTTTCGGCGCTGGACCGCTGCTACCTGCCGCAGGACTGGCTGGCCGAGGCGGGGTCCGACGTGGCCGACATCGCCAAGTCGGCCGAAACGCCCGGTTTGCGGTCGGTAAAACTGCGCCTGCTGGACGAATGCGACCGGCTGAACGCCCAGGCCGCCTCCCTGCCCCGCCGGGTGCGGGACCGGCGGTTGCGGCTGGAGACGGCGGTGATCCTGGGGCTGTCGCGCCGGCTGGCCCGGCGGCTGCGCCGGGGAGACCCCCTTGCCGCACGGGTAAAACTGCGGCCGCTCGACGTGGTGCTGAGCGTGGCGGCGGCGGGGCGCCACCTGCCATGAGCACGGCCCTGGGCGCCGCGCCCGCCGACCTGGCGGCGGTGGAGCGCATCGTGCGCGCCGCCGGCACGTCGTTCTACCGCGGCATGCGCATCCTGCCGCCCGACCGGCGGGCGGCGATGTATGCGATCTACGCCTTCTGCCGCCTGGTCGATGACATCGCCGACGAGCCGGCGCCGATCGAGGAGAAGCGGCGCGGTCTGGATGGGTGGCGGGCGCGTATCGAGGCGCTGGGGCTAGGCCGGGCCGACCACGCCGTCACGCGCGTGCTGTTGCTGGCGGCCGAACGGTTTGCGCTGCGCGAAGCGGACTTCCGGGCGGTGATCGACGGCATGCAGATGGATGCCGAGACGGTCATCGTCGCCCCGCCGCTCGACGTGCTGGACGCCTATTGCGATCGCGTGGCCTCTGCCGTCGGCCGGCTGTCGGTACGGGCGTTCGGCGACGCCTCGCCCGCGGCCGACGAGGTGGCCCACCACCTGGGCCGCGCGCTGCAGCTGACCAACATCCTGCGCGACCTGGGTGAGGATGCCGGGCGCGGCCGGCTCTATCTGCCCCGCGAGTGGCTGACGGCGGCCGGCGTTGCGCCGGAGCCGGCCGCAGCCCTGGCCGACCCGCGCCTGGCGGCGGTCTGCGAGCGTACCGTGCAATCGGCGCGCGGCCACTTCGCCGACGCCTATGCCGCCATGGAGCGGTGCGACCGGCGCGCCATGAAGCCGGCACGGCTGATGGCGGCGACCTACGGCGCGGTCCTGGCGCGGCTGGAACGGCGGGGCTGGGCACGCCCGGGCGAACGGGTGTCGGTGCCTGCCTGGACGAAGCTGGCCATCCTGCTGCGCTTCACCCTCGGCCGGCCGCGGGGGCGTGCTTGAGCGGCCCCGGAGTGCCTGCAGGGCGCGTTCACGTGGTGGGCGGCGGGCTGGCCGGGCTGGCGGCGGCCTTGGCGCTGGCCGAGGCCGGCCGTGCGGTCACCGTTTATGAATCGGGGCCGGCCTGTGGCGGGCGGGGCCGCTCCTACTTCGACCGCGAGCTCGGCTGCCGGATCGACAACGGCAACCACCTGCTGCTGTCCGGCAACAGGGCGGCCATGAGCTTCTTGGACCGCGTCGGCG
>CAXUGD010000320.1:0-4035 GCA_964250355.1 uncultured Acetobacteraceae bacterium
GCCCTGTTCGGCTCGGCCACCTTCACCGGGCTGACGCTGCTGACGTTGCTGCTCTACGGCGCGCTCGGCGGGTTGTTCGTGCTGCTGCCCTTCGTGCTGGTGGAGCAGGCCGGTTACTCGGGCACCGGGGCCGGGGCGGCACTCCTGCCGCTGCCGCTGATCTTGGCGGTCAGTTCGCCGGCAATGGGCGCCCTGGCGGGCCGGATCGGCCCCCGCCTGCCGCTGACGGCCGGGCCGGTGGTGGTGGCGGGCGGGTTTGCGCTGCTGCTGCGGATCGATGGGCGGGCTCCGTACTGGACGCAGGTGTTGCCTGCCATCCTGGTGATCGCCGCCGGGCTGAGCGGGGCGGGGGCGCCGCGGACGCCCGCCGTGCGGGGGGCGGTGGATCGCCGCCACACCGGGGCGGCTTCGGGTTTCAACAGCGCGGCCGCGCGCGGCGGCGGCCTGGTCGCGACCGCGCTGCTGGGCTCCGTGCTGGCCGCCCGCGGAGCGGGGCTGGTCGGCAGCTTCCACGCCGCAGCCGGGGTGGGCAGCGGCC
This sequence comes from uncultured Acetobacteraceae bacterium, assembly GCA_964250355.1. Classification (GTDB taxonomy): domain Bacteria; phylum Pseudomonadota; class Alphaproteobacteria; order Acetobacterales; family Acetobacteraceae; genus BOG-908. The sequence goes on from CAXUGD010000320.1 coordinate 539, forward strand.
TGTGCCTGCTGGCGGCCCTCAGCGCGTTCTGCCTGGTGCGATCGCGGCCGGCAGGCGCCGAACTGTGAAGGACGGGTGCGTAGCGGCATGCGCGCGCCTGTGGTTCACTGGGACGCCCGAGGGAGGGAGAAACAGGCATGCCGTTCGACGGAAGCGACTTCCCGGTGCCGCCCGGCCCGCCGCGGCGCAGCACGGCGAGCGACAACGCGGTCACCCTGCTCATCATCGCCCTGTCGCTCAGCGCGCTGCTGCTGCCCGTCTCCATGGCCGGCTTTGCCGACATCGTGCACTACCTCGAGGGGCGGTGAGCGCCCAGCCGGCGGGACCTCAGCCCGCCGGCGCTTGACGGGATGCGGCGGCGGACGCGATGCAGGGGCGCCCCGCACAAGGACCGAACCGCCGATGCCCTCGCTTCTCGACCCCGTACGCCTCGGCGCGATCCAGGCGCCCAACCGCATCCTGATGGCGCCGCTGACCCGCGGCCGGGCCACGCGCGACCACGTGCCGACCCCGCTGATGGCCGAATACTACGCCCAGCGTGCCAGCGCGGGCCTCATCATCTCGGAGGCGACCGGCATCAGTCAGCAGGGGATGGGCTGGCCCTATGCGCCGGGCCTGTGGAACGCGGCGCAGGTGGAAGCCTGGAAGCCGGTGACGGAGGGCGTGCACAAGGCCGGCGGGCGCATCGTCGCCCAGCTCTGGCACATGGGCCGGCTGGTGCATCCGAGCTTCCTGGGCGGGCAGCCGCCGGTGTCGTCCTCGGCCACTACGGGGCCTGGCCGGGCGCACACCTATGACGGCAAGCAGCCCTATGCCCAGGCACGTCCCCTGGCGGCCGACGAGATCCCCGCTCTGGTCGCCGATTACTGCCGGGCCGCCCGCAACGCGCTGGAGGCCGGGTTCGACGGGGTGCAGATACACGCGGCCAATGGCTACCTCATCGACCAGTTCCTGCGCGACAACGCCAACTTCCGCACCGACGCCTATGGCGGCCCGGCAGAGAACCGCATCCGCCTGCTGCGTGAGGTGACGGAGGCGGTGGCGGGCGTGGCCGGGGCGGACCGCACGGCCGTGCGCCTGTCGCCCAACGGCGAGACGCAGGGCGCCAACGACAGCGACCCCGAGACGCTGTTTACCGCGGCGGCGCGCGCGCTCTCCGCGATCGGCATCGCATTCCTGGAGTTGCGCGAGCCGGGCCTGGACGGCACGTTCGGCCGCGCCGACCGGCCCCCGGTGGCCCCCGCGATCCGCCGCGCGTTCGCGGGCACGCTGGTGCTGAACTCCGATTACGGGGAGGCCAGCGGCCAGGCGATGCTGGACAGCGGCTTAGCCGACGCCATCGCTTTTGGCCGCACCTTTATCGCGAACCCGGACCTGCCGCGGCGCTTTGCCGAGCACCTGCCGCTCACGCCCGATGTGCCGGCGCACTGGTACAGCCAGGGACCGGAAGGATACGTGGACTACCCGGCCGCCGCCTGAACCGCCGTCACGACAAGAGCATCGGCACGTCCTGGCCGTCGGCGAGGGGGCGTTCACCCCGCCATGCCGAAGCGTCTTCGGCCGGAAGCCCTGACCGGGGCCGGGCCTGGCGGGCGGGCGCGATCTTGCCGCCCTCCGGGTCTGTCTCTAGAGGGTGGCGACCGGAACGCCCTTGGTCCGGGCGGCTTTGAAGGGACGAACGGTTGCCCACAGCCTTGATCACCGGCGTCACCGGCCAGGACGGCGCCTACCTGTCGAAGTTCCTGCTCGACCGCGGCTACCGCGTGATCGGCCTGGTCCGCCGATCTGCCTCGTCGGACGTGATCGCCGAGCGGCTGCGCTGGATCGGCGTGATCGACCGCGTGGAACTGGTCGATGCCAACCTGCTGGACCTGTCGAGCTTGATCCGGGTGATCCAGACCGCCGAGCCGGACGAAGTCTACAACCTGGCGGCACAGAGCTTCGTCGCCGCCTCGTGGCAGCAGCCGATCCTGACCGGCACCATCACCGGCATCGGCGCGGTAAACGTGCTTGAGGCGATACGCCTGGTCCGCCCGCAAACGCGCTTCTACCAGGCGTCGTCGTCCGAGATGTTCGGCCACGCGCGCGACCCGGTGCAATCCGAGCACACGCCGTTCTACCCGCGCAGCCCCTATGCCTGCGCCAAGCTGTATGCGCACTCCATGACGGTGAACTACCGCGAGAGCTTCGGCATGCACGCCTCCAGCGGCATCCTGTTCAACCACGAAAGCCCGCTGCGCGGCATCGAGTTCGTTACCCGCAAGATCACCGACGGGGTGGCGCGAATCCACCTGGGCCTGGCCCGCACGCTGGAACTCGGCAATTTGGACGCCAGCCGCGATTGGGGCCACGCGCGCGACTACGTGGCCGCGATGTGGACGATGCTGCAGCAGCACAAGCCGGACGACTACGTGATCGCCACCGGCCGCACGGTAACGGTGCGCGATTTCTGCCGCCTGGCGTTCGGCCATGTGGGGTTGCAGTTCGAGCAGCACGTGACGCTCCGCCAGGACCTGGTGCGGCCGGCCGAGGTGAACCTGCTGCTGGGCGACGCGGCCAAGGCGCGCCAGAGCCTGGGCTGGCAGCCGGAAACCACGCTGGAAACCATGGTCGCCGAGATGGTGGAGGCGGACCTGGCGCGGCATCGCGCACGCATGGCCGCCTGATCGCCAGCCAGCGATAGGATCGGCCGCCATGCGCATCCTGGTCACGGGCGCCACCGGCTTCGTGGGCAGGCATCTGCTGCCGGTGCTGCGGGGCGCCTCGCCCGAGGCGCAAATCGAGCCGGCCGCGTTCGACATGCGCGATGCGGCCGCCATACACGCCGCCGTCGCCGCGAACCCGCCGGATGTTTGCGTCCATTTGGCCGCCATTGCCGCGATACCGGCTGCCCAGGCCGACCCGGATGCGGCCTGGCAGGTGAACCTGCACGGCACGCTGCGTCTGGCGCGCGCGCTGCTGGAGGCGGCGCCCGCCTGCACGCTGGTCCATGCCTCCACCGCCGACGCCTACGGCCGCAACTTCCAGGCGGGCCTGCCGGTGACCGAGCCGGCCGCGCTGGCGCCGATGAACACCTATGCCGCGACCAAGGCCGCGGCCGACCTGGCGCTGGGCGCCATGACGGGCCAGGGGCTGCGAGTGGTCCGGATGCGGCCGTTCAACCACACCGGACCCGGCCAGTCCGAGGCGTTCGTCGTCGCCGCCTTCGCGCGTCAGGTGGCCCGCGTTGCGGCCGGGCTGCAACCGCCCGTACTGCAGGTGGGCGCGCTGGACCCGTGGCGCGACTTCCTGGACGTGCGTGACGTGTGCCGCGCCTACGCGCTGTGCGTGGCGCAGGCCGCGGCACTGCCGGCGGGCGCCGTGTTCAACATCGCCAGCGGCACGCCGCGCCGCGTGGGTGACGTGCTGGCCGGGCTGATGGCCGTGGCCCACGTGCAGGCGGAAATCGTGGTGGACGGCGGACGCCTGCGCGCCGCCGACATCCCGCGCGCCTGCGG
>CAXUGD010000321.1:0-4029 GCA_964250355.1 uncultured Acetobacteraceae bacterium
CCCCCCCTTGTACCCGTCCGGCGCCCCGGGGGGGGGGCCCCCCCCCCTGGCGGCGCTGCTCGAATGGATGCAGCAGAGGCTCCATCTGCCCATCTGGCCGGGACTTCAGAGACGGCCTACACGGTGCAGCACGCAGCGACGAACGCCAGGTTGCTCGCACCGTCCAGCGTCGCGCGCGCCGGCCGTCCACCAGGGCTCGGCAGGACCGCACACCGGCCCCGAAGCAGAACACCGCGTGCCGGTCCTGCTTGTCCCGCCACGGGACTTGGCCGCTTCCCTAACGCTGCATCCATTCGATACCTATGTCGGCGTTGCACGCCCCGACCACCCCCTCGCGAAGAGGCGCCTCTCGCCAAAGGATTTCGTAGCCTACCCGCACGTCTCGGTCTCCAAGCACGGCCGTTTCGAGGGGCCGGTGACCGCTTATCGCGCCAAAGCCCAAAGGGCGAGCGGCCGGAGTTGGCGGCCACTGAGCTTCGGCCGTCCTACGTACGTGCTGCCGTTGGTGTCGAGTCGAGGCTGCCTGACAGGCGGTGTCCGGCCTCCATTACAATACCGGGTTGCCTGCGATACGCGCGAGTAGCTCGCCCAAGAAGTGGCGTTCGCCAGGGGTGAGCGCGGTGACCTCGTCGAGGCTGGCGCGCAGGCCGGATGCCATGGCCAATACGCCGGCAGCCTTCACCCGCGTCTCGTCAAGTATCGCCGCCATGACCGCTTCTCTTGCGGCAGCGGCGATGCTCCCCCGCTCCGCCGCATGCTTGCCGAACAGCGTTAGTACCGTGCCCGCGCCACAGGCGTGAATCAGGTCCACCGCGTGCTCCTCGGTGACGCGGAGCCGGCCCGCTTGGGCTACGCGACGCACGCGCACGCGCAGTACGGCAAGCCCCGCTTGCGTGGCCGGAGACGATGCCCCCGGCCCACCGTCACTCATCAACCTGAAGATGGCCGGGTTTGCGAGGCCAAAGGCCACGTAGTCGTCCCAGCCCTGTCGCAGATCCGTCACGGGATCGGGGTCGGGCCTGCGCGCGGCCTTGCCGGCAACGAAGGCGGCCATCGCCTGCTCGGCCACTGCGTCGAGCAGTCCATGTTTGTCGCGGAACAACCGAAAGATCGTTGGCGCCTGCACCGAAGCTGCGGCGGCCACAGCGCGCGTCGTCGTTGCCTCGATGCCGCCCGACACCAGCAGCTTGGCCGCCGCAGCGATGATCCGCGCGCGGGTGTTGTCCGGACCTGCGTCAGCCATGCCGCCATGTTAGCAACGCTTCTTGGCGGTTGACAGCAACGGTCGCGCCCGGTTGTAATCAGCGATATTGCCACAGTGTTTTCAGTGGTAACATCGGGGGTTGGCAATGCTCATCGTCACGGGCGCAACCGGCAAGCTGAGCCGGCAGATCGTCGAGCAGCTGATGACGCGGGTGCCGGCGGGCCAGGTTGGAGCCACCACCCGCGATCCGGGCAAGGCGGCCGAGCTCGCCGCAAAGGGCGTGCGGGTGCGCCATGGCGATTTCACGAAACCGGACAGCCTGGCCGCCGCGTTCGAGGGCGCGACGCAGGTGCTGATCGTCTCCTCCAACGCCCGGGCGTTTGGCGGCGACACGCTGGCCCAGCACCGGACCGCGATCGACGCCGCAAAGGCTGCCGGCGCCCGCCGCATCGTCTATACGAGCCACATGGGTGCTGGCGCCGGTTCCGCGTTTCCGCCGATGCACGATCACGCGGCCACAGAAGCGATGCTGCGGGACGCGGGCATCGCATGGACAGCGCTTCGCAACGGCTTCTACGCCTCGGCGGTCGCCTGGCTCACCAGGGACACGGGGGCGACCGGTGTCATCGACTTGCCTGCCGATGGCAAAGTCTCCTGGACAGCGCACGGCGACCTTGCCGCGGCGGCGGCGCAGATCATGGTCGAGGAAGGCCGGTTTGACGGGCCGACTCCGCCGCTCACCAGCGGGCAGGCTCTCGACCTTGCGGATGCTGCGGAAATCCTGTCCGGATTGCATGGCCGCGCGATCACGCGCAAAATCGTCTCCGATGGCGACCATGAGGCGCACCTGGCCGCCGCCGGGCTGCCTCCGGCCGCCGTTGCACTCTCGCTCGGCTTATTCCGTGCGGCCCGCGCCGGCGAGTTTGCGGCGACCGACCCAACCCTGGAGGCGCTGATCGGCCAAGCGCCGGCACCGCTGCCCGACGTGCTCGCGGCTTGAGCCGCGGGCATCAGGCGCGGATCGACGCCTTCGGCAACGATCAGGCGTTCCGCTCCGTATGCCGTTTTCGGCGCGTGCTGTCCGTGCCGATCTTCACCGCAGCGAACAGGCTTGCCCTACCGCGCGGTAAACCGGGTTGTCTCGGGAAGAAGCCGTTGTCGGAGGATCAACGCGATCGTGTCCATGGCCTCGTCCGCCGCCGATAGGAGGCCGGCCATTTGAATAAATCCATGGATCATGCCGGCGAAGTTGCGATGGGTGACCTCGACGCCGGCTTCTGTCAGTCGCCGGGCATACAGGACGCCTTCGTCATAGAGCGGATCATGGCTTGCGGTGATGAGGAGGGTCGGCGGCAAGCCGGCCAGATCCTTCGCTAAGATCGGCGAGGCACGCCAATCCAGCGAGGCTGTCTCGTTCGAGACGTAATGATCTATCATGAAATGCAGCAGCGCGTGGGTCAGCGGCGGCACCTCCGCATTGCGCATCCTCGATGGGTAATCGTCTGACGTCCGTCGCGTATCGGTAGAGGGATAGATCAGGATCTGGCACCGCAGCGGGATACCAGAGTCGCGCGCCGCGATCGCCGCTACAGCGGCCAGGCTGCCGCCGGCGCTGTCTCCGCCAACAGCCAGGCGAGACGGATCGATGCCCAGCATCGATGCGTGGCCTGCGATCCATCCGACACTGGCAATCACATCGTCGGGGCCGGCCGGCGCCGGATGCTCGGGCGCCAGGCGATAATCGACTGCAACGACCAGGCATTGCGCGCGATCCGCCAGTCTCCGGCAGACCTTGTCATGAGACTGCAAGTCCCCGATGATCCAGCCGCCACCGTGCATGTATATGAGCGCCGGGGCTGGTCCTTCCCCAAGGTTGCCCGGGCGGTAAAGGCGGAGAGGCACGGCGCCTGCCGATCCGGTTGCGGCGTGCGACGTCACCGCGCTCATGTCCACCAGCGGACCGCCGAATGCGTCGCCCATCTGGCGGTAGGCCTCCCGCGCCTCCGGCATCTGCATTTCGTCGAGCGGCTTGCTACCGCTTTGCTGCATGAGGTCGAGGACCTGACGGACCTCCCGGTCGAATTCCACGAGCATGATCCTTTGTCGGGTGACGGCTGGCGCAAACTTGGCGGATTGACTGCACCAACCACGCCCTGCACAGTACAGCTCCAGGGAAGCGGAAACAGGTCTATGCCGGGCAAGCGCATAGCTCAAGCCCTCGCGTCCGCTGCCATATAACGAAGAATGGGAAACGCATGGCGATTTCACTTAGGACATCCGCATTCTGCCTGTCGGTTTGTTCAGCAACCCCCAGCTTTGCCACGACGATCGACTTTCCGGATTTCTCGAACGTCAGCGCGCTGGAACTGATCGGTTCAGCCGCCCAGGCCACGACAGCTGACGGCGACGTGCTTCGGTTGGTCCCGGCGCTTGGCAGCCAGCTCGGCGGGGCAGTAGTGAAGAAGCGGGTCAAATTATCCCAGAACGGTGCGTTTACGGCGACCTTCCAATTCCGCATAACCAGCCCGGGAGGCGACGGCTTCGCCTTCATCCTCGCCAAGTCGCCCAACCACGTTGCCGTCAACAACGGTGGCGAATACCTCGGCTATCACCATGTCGGCCATAGCATAGCGGTCACCTTCGACACCTTCCAGGACGCAGGCGACCCCGGCAACAACACGGTGACAGTGGCAAGAGATGGTGCCGTGCTTCGGCGCCACCGCGGCAGCTATGGTTTCCCATACGGCATACAGAACTGCACCGCCGCAGGGGAGACTGGTTGTCTGTCGAACGGGGACCTATGGACGGTACAGATCTCGTATGAC
>CAXUGD010000322.1:0-4029 GCA_964250355.1 uncultured Acetobacteraceae bacterium
TCGAAGCGCGGCCGCAGCAGGATCTCGTTGCCGTCCGCGATGTTCAGCAGCAGCACCACGCCCAGCGCATAGACGTGGAACATGGGCAGCACGCCGATCACCCGCTCGGCGCCCTGCTTGGGGCCGTCCTCGTCGCGCCAGCCCAGGTAGCTCTGCGTCGCCGCCATCATGTTGTCGTGCGTCAGCATCGCCCCCTTGGGCATGCCGGTGGTGCCGCCGGTATATTGCAGCAGGGCCAGGTCTTCCGGCCGGATTTCGGGCCAGCTGGCCGGCAGTTCGGGGGCGAACAGGTCGTCCAGCTTGGTCACCCGCCCGCCATAAGTGACGGGGTCGCCTGCCGTGCCGCCCCAATGTTCGTCTTCGCCCACCGCCAGCCGGGCCACTGCGCCCGCCTCGGCCAGCTTGGCGGCGCCTGCGGCCAGGCCGGCCAGGTTGGTGGTGACCAGAAGGTCCGCACCGCTATCGCCCAGCTTGAACATCAGCTCGCGCGGCGCATCCAGCGGGCTCAGGTGGACAAGCCGCGCGCCGGCCTTCAGCGCGGCAAAGAAACACACGCTGTGCCAGGGCGTGTTGGGCAGGAACAGGGCGATGGTGGTGCCCTTGCCGTAGCCCGCGGCGATGAAGCCGGCAGCCAGGTGGTTGACCATGTCGGCCAGCTTGCGGAAGCCGATCTGGCGGTCGCGGTACTCGATGGCCGGTCGGTCGCCCCACTGGCCGGCGGCACGCTCCAGCAGGCCGGGCAAGGTGCCGCGCTCGAAAATCTGCCGCCAGCGCACATGGGCCGGGTAGTGCACCTCCCAAGGATGCGTTGCGGGCGCCTCCCCGGTGGCCGAACCGTGCTGGTCCATCTTTCGCCCCTTTCATGCCGCCGGGCGGCGGACGTTCCGGGCCGCTTCCAGGCGGCCATTTTCCCTCCGGTGCAGGTTAGGGTATTTGCCTCTAACGTCAAATCACCGGCCCAGGAGCCGACCCTAGCTTGAGTGACACAATGCCTTCGGCATCCGCGTCGCGCGCCCCGCAGCGGGCACGGTGCCGCAGCAACGAAAGCCGCGTGTCGGCCGCGATCGGAGGATAACGGCGATGCTGGATCAGGTGTGCGCGCTGGTGTTCGACGTGTTCGGCACGGTGGTGGATTGGCGCAGCGGCGTGATCCGTGAGGCAGCCCCCTTTCTGCAGCGGCACGGTGCGGGCGCCGATGCCGCGCCGGCCTTCGCCGATGCGTGGCGCCGCAGCTACGAGCCCTCGATGGCGGCGGTGCGCAACGCCAGCCGTCCGTTCGTCCGGCTGGACGTGCTGCACCGCGAGAACCTGCTGGCCATCCTGCCCCGGTTCGGCATCGACCCCGCGCGCGTGCCCCACCATGAGATCGACGCGCTGAACACGGCCTGGCACCGGCTGGACCCCTGGCCCGATGCCGTGCCCGGCATGATCAGGCTGCGTCGGCGCTTCATCCTGGCCCCGCTGTCCAACGGCAACATCCGGCTGATGCTCGACATGGCCAAGCGCGCCGGCCTGCCGTGGGACGCGATCCTGGGCGCCGAGGTGGCCCAGGCCTACAAGCCCGATCCGCAGGCCTACCTGCGCACCGCCGACGTGCTGGGCCTGCAACCCGGCGCGCTGTGCCTGGTGGCGGCACATCCGAGCGACCTGGCCGCGGCTGCCGGATGCGGGTTGCGCACCTGCTTCATCCCTCGGCCGCTGGAGCACGGCCCGGCGGGCCAGGCCCCGTCCGATCCCGGCGGATGGGACGTGACGGCCCCCGACCTTCTGGGTCTGGCCGACATGCTGGCAAGCTGACGCCACCTTGCCCATTCTCGGCCCGTGAAGGACCTGCCGCCCGAGTCGCTTGTCCTGCCGGGCGGGCCTGCCACCATATGCTGGCGCCGCCACGCGCAGGCGCGGCGCATCACGCTGCGCATCGACGCCCGGCAGGGCGCCGTGGTGGTCACGCTGCCGATGCGCGCCGGCCGGTCCGCCGGGCTGGCGCTGGTCAGGAAGAACGCGGTCTGGGTTTCGGACCGGCTGGCGGCGCTGCCAGCCAGCGCCCCTTTCGCCGACGGCGCCAGCGTCACGATAGACGGGGTGGCCCACGCGATCCGGCATCAGCCGGCCGGCCTGGGCGGTGCCTGGCTGGCGGACGGGGCGATCTATGTGTCGGGCGACGCGGATTTCCTGCCGCGCCGCGTGGGCGACTTCCTGCGTGCCGAAGCCCGCCGGCGTTTTGCGCTGCAGGCCGCGGAAAAGGCGGGAACGGCCGGGCTTGCGTTGCGCCGGGTGACGGTGAGGGACACGCGCAGCCGCTGGGGCAGCTGCTCGTCGGACGGCGTGCTGATGTTCTGCTGGCGGCTGCTGATGGCGCCGCCCTACGTGCAGGATTACGTGGTGGCGCACGAGGTGGCGCATCTGCGCCACATGAACCACGGTCCCGGCTTCTGGGCGCTGGCGGAGAGGCTTTCGCCGCACCGCAGCCGCGCCTCCGCCTGGCTAACGGCCGAGGGCGCTAGGCTGTTGCGGGTGGGATGACCCCGGCCCGCCGGAGGCTGCCGGACTGTCGGCCGGCGCGGGGCAGTGCCGCAAGCTGGCGTGACGACGTGGCCAGGATCAGGCCGACCGGCAGCCAGACGATGAACCAGATCGGGCCGGGACCCTTCACGATCTGGCCCAGATCGGTCAGCCCGGACAGCAGCGCGTTGATCCACAGCGCCGCCATCCACAGCCAGTCGGGCTGGCGGCACTTCCGGCTGTTCCACAGGCGAAGCGTGACAACCCCGGCCAGTGCCGCAAACAGCGCCAGGCCGACGGCGCCGCTGTAGAACAGCACGGACAGGTACAGGTCGTGCGGAAAGGTCATGCCGGGCAGGTCGAGATTGGCGGCCAGGCCGTTGCCGAACAGCGGGTGTGCGCCCGCCATCTGCAGCGCGCGGTCCCAGATCTCGAAACGGTGCGAGGCGCCGCGTGCCGCCAGCACATATTCCTGGTGATTCTTGATCCTGGCCGGCAGCAGGAGCCACGCCCCGGCCAGGACGGCCGTGCCACCGAAGGCGCGCCAGCGCCATGGCCCGCCGGCAAACACGAACAGCGTGGTGATGCCGGCAGCCAGCATCGGCCCGCGGCTTCCGGTCAGCACGATGAACACCAGCATGACGAGGGCGGCGACGAGGTGGGCCGAGCGGAATCGGGTCTCGTCCAAAGCCCGGCTGAGTGCGGCCAGGTAGGCCGTCGTCATGACGGAGGCGCCCAGGATGGGGTGCGAGGTGACGCCCCAGCCATGCATGCGGGGGTCGTAGGGTTCAAACAGGCTCAGCACGGTGGCCAGGACGGCGTTGGCGGTGCCGGCCCAGATCAGCACGGTGGCCAACTGGCGGCGTGCCGCGGGCGTGCCTGCCCAGGCTTGCAGCATCATCAGCACGAAGCCGAAGGTGCAGACGGTATCGACCGCGAACTTGAAGGTGCGGTGCCCGTCATCGTGGCCCCAGAACAGGGTCAGCCCCGACCAGGCAATCAGCAGGCAGGCCAGTAGCACGCCCGCATCGCGGCCCGAGACGCGACCCGGGACGCGGCCTGCGGCACCCCGGAGGTGCTGGAACGCCAGGACGGCCAGCAGCACGTAGAACACCAGCGCAAAGGCCGGCTGAGTGGGCAGCAGAAAGGCGCTGGCGACGAACACCAGCAGGGCCGTGTGCCAGTACGGCGCCGATCGCGCCGGCAGCAGGCCTGGCCAGGAATGCGGCAATCCAGTCTTCCTCAGTCGATAAGCGTGGGCCAGGCATAGGCGGCGGGATCGTGGGTATCGAACGCCACACCCAGCACGTAGCCTGCAATCAAAGTTTCGTTGAATAACGTATGGTAACGGGCCCGGCCCGCCTGCGCCACCGCCTGGCGCCAGGCGGGCTCGGCCACGATGCGCCGCAGCAGGGCGGCCAACTCGTCGAAGCCGGAGAAGAAGCCCATCTCGCCCGGGCCAAACAGCCTGTCGTAGCCGGTGGCGCGATCGATCAGGATCGCCTGGCCGTTGCCCGCCATGTGGGC
>CAXUGD010000323.1:0-1251 GCA_964250355.1 uncultured Acetobacteraceae bacterium
CACGTGATGGACGTGATTGCCGCGGCGAACGCGCAGCAGGCTGCCCTGCCGGCCGGAGCGCCGCCTGTGATCCACATGGAGGTGGGCCAGCCCGGCACCGGCGCACCGTCCGGCGCCGTGGCCGCGGTGGAGGCTGCGCTGCGGTCGGGGCGTGCGCTGGGCTACACCGAGGCTTTCGGGCTGCCCTCCCTGCGCGAGCGGATTGCCGACCATTACCGGGACTGGTACGGGGTGGCCGTTCCCCGGCACCGCATCGCGGTCACGACGGGGGCTTCGGGCGCGTTTCCCTTGGCCTTCCTGGCGGCCTTCGACCGGGGCGACCGGGTGGCGCTGGCCGCACCTTTCTACCCTCCCTACGTCAACATACTGGCCGCGCTCGGGATCGAGCCGGTGGTGTTGCAGGCCGATGCGCAGACGGGGTTTCAGCCTACGCCTGCCATGCTGGATCGGCTGGACCCGCCGCCCCAGGGGCTGATCGTCGCCAGCCCGTGCAACCCGGTAGGGTCCATGCTGCATGCCGACGCGTTCGCGGCCCTGGGCGCGTGGTGCGGCCGGCACGGTACGCGCCTGATCTCCGACGAGATCTATCACGGCCTGACTTATGGCGAGGTGCCCAGCACGGCAGTGGCACTGCCCGGCGCGGTCGTGGTCAACAGCTTTTCGAAATACTTCTCCATGACCGGCTGGCGCGTGGGGTGGATGGTGCTGCCGGACGACCTGGTGCGCCCGGTCGAGTGCCTGGCGCAGAACCTGTTCATCAGCGCGCCCCATGTGAGCCAGGTGGCGGCAGAGGCCGCGTTCGACTGCCATGCCGAGCTGGCGTGCAACGTCGCCACCTACCGGCGCAACCGCGACCACCTGCTGGCGGCCCTGCCGCGCGCGGGGTTCGGCCGGCTTTCACCGGCCGAGGGCGCCTTCTACATCTACGCCGACGTGTCGGACCGGACCGACGACAGCGCCGCGTTCTGCGCGCGCCTGCTGGCCGAGACGGGGGTGGCGATCAGCCCCGGCATCGATTTCGACCGGGTGCGGGGCCGGCACTTCGTCCGGTTCAGCTATTGCGGCCCCGAGGCGGACATGCGCGAGGCCGCGGCAAGGCTGGCCAGCACCTACGCTGCGTAGCGCGGCCGGTCAGGCCGGGTTGTCGCCCTTGGCCAGCGGCGGGCCGCCCAAAGACGGGAGCGTCAGGGGAGGCAGGCGGGCCAGCCAGCGGCCGACGGCCGCAATCGATTGCGGAAGCGCGCAAATAAG
>CAXUGD010000323.1:1261-3998 GCA_964250355.1 uncultured Acetobacteraceae bacterium
CCCGAAATCGTTGCGGCACGCGCCAAAATACGGGCCAAGCCCCGGGCGCGGGCGAGGCCGCGGGGGGGGGCGCCGGCGCCCGAGACCAGCCAGCTCGACAGTGCCGAGCCGGCCGTAGCGCCGAGCACGCCGAAGCCGGCCAGTTCGGGCAAACCGATCGCAAAGTTCTCAGCCATGTCTGCCCACCTCAGGTTCTGCTCACGTTTCGTGGTAGCTCACGATTTCGTGATGTAAGAGATACCATAAGCTGCCCGGGCTGGCTACCGTTTTGTGTTAACAACGACCAATAATTTCCGGTTCGGCGACGGAGACCTCACCGGAGGCCTAACCGCGCGGCGGCGCCGTGTCGGCGACCCCCCGGGGTTCGGCCAGCCGGCGCACGTGGCTGCCCTCCGTCAGCCGCGATGCCCCGTCGGTCACCACCACGTCGCCAGCCGCCAAGCCGCTCGACACCACGGCCCGGACCTCGTCCTGCCGTGCCACCGTGATGGGATGGCGCCGTGCCGTGTTGTCCGCCCCCAGCGTGAACACGAAAGCGCCCTGCGGCCCGCGCTGCACGGCGCCGGTGGGAACGGCAACGCCGCCGCGGTCCACGCGCAGCGCCAGCCTGACGTTGACAAAGGCGCCGGGCCACAGCCGCAGGGCCGGGTTGGGGAAGGTCGCCTTGAGCTTGATGGTCCCGGTGTTCTGATCGACCTGGTTGTCCAGCACCGTCACGTGGCCGCGGTCCAGCACGGGGGGGTCGCCCGCATCCCCGTCGCCATCCCCCGGCCCGGCATCCTGCGGCAGCGCCAGCACCTGGGGGCCGCCCGTCTGCCGGCTGGCCTGCATGGCGGCGGCCACCTGCGGCAGGGTTTGCTGCGGCAACGTGAACACCACCGCGATCGGCCGCAGCGTGGTCACCACCGTCAGCGGTGTCACGTCCGTGCTGTGCACCAGGTTGCCCAGATCCACCTGGCGGATGCCGGTGCGGCCATCGACGGGGGCGGTGACCGTCGTGTAGCCCAGGTTCGTCCGCGCGGTGTCGATCTGCGCCTGGTCCTGGCGCACCAGCGCCTCGGTCTGCGCCACGGTGGCGCGCTGCGTGTCGGCCTGCTGGGCGGTGCCGTACTGGTTGCGCGCGAGCTTGTCGTAGCGGGCCAGGTCGCGCTGTGCGTTGCCCAGGGTCGCCTCGTCCTGCGCCTTCTTGGCCACCGCCTGGTCGTATGCGGCCTGGTAGGTGCGCGCGTCGATGCGGGCCAGCACGTCGCCGGCTCGTACGTCCTGGCCCTCGCGGAAGCGGATCTCCGTCAGCGGGCCATCGACCATGGGTTTGATGTTGACGGTGTTGAGCGCCTGCACCGTGCCAATGCCGTCCACCGTCAGCGGCACGTCGGCCAGGCTGGCCGCCGCCGTGCCGACCGGGATCGCGGCCTCGGCGGTGTCGGTCTTGGCCGTGTGGCCGCCAGAGCGCAGGAAGACGAGCGCGCCGATGGCGGCCAGCACGAAGGCCAGGACGGCGATGAAGCGCTTCATGCGGGAGGGTGCTCCGTCATCGGGCGGCTCCAGCCGCCGCCGAGCGCCTTATATAGGGACACCACGGCGAGGAATCGCGCGACGCGCACCTGGGCCAGCGTATCCTGGTCGCCGAACAGCGTGGTTTGCGTGTTCAGCACGGTCACGATGTCCACGGTGCCCACCTCGAGCTGGGCATGGGCGATGTCGGCCGAGCGCTGGGCGGTGCGCACCGCCTCCGCCTCCAGCCGCTCCTGTTCCGCGGTGAAGCCGGTCTGGGTCAGCGCCGTTTCCGTGTCGGTCAGGGCCTGCAGCACGGCCTTTACGTAGTCGGCCGCCAACTCGCGGTAGCGGCCGCGCGCCTCGCCCAGCGTGCCGCCCTTCAGGCCGTTGTCGAAGATGGTCTGGGCCAGCGAACTGGCCAGGCTGGCCACCACCGTGCCCGGGCCGGTGATCATCGACAACGCCGTGCTGGACAGGCCGCCGGACGCGGTGAGCTGCAGCGACGGGTAGAAGTTGGCCACGTCCTGCCGCACCGTCTGGTTCTGCGCCACCAGCTGTTCCTCGGCATTGGCCACGTCCGGCCGGCGCCGCAGCAGGGCGGCGGGAAGCCCCGCATCGACGGGCGGCAGGCGCAGACGGGTGAGCGGTGCCGGGTCCAGCACGACCTGTTCCGGCGGCTCCCCCACCAGGATGCCGAGCGCCAGCACCTGCTGCCGGTATTGGCTTTGCAGGGACGGTATCTGGGCGCGGAAGCCGGCCACCAGCGCCTCCTGCTGGCTGACGTCGAGCAGCGTGGCCGTGCCCACGCCGAGCCGGCCGCGGAAGGCGGCGAGCACGTCGGACGCGGTCTTGAGGTTGTTTTGCGCAATCGCCAGCCGGTCGCGGTAGCCCAGCGCCTGGAAGTAGGTGCTGGCGATGGAGCTGGAGGTGGTCAGCCATACCGTCTGCGCATCGAACCGGCTGGCCAGTGCCGTGGCCTGGGCGGCGCGCAGCGCATCGAGGTTCTTGCCCCAGAAATCGACCTCGTAGGAGGCGGAAAGCTCCGCCGAATAGCTGCGCGAATCCGTGTAATGGTGGCCGCCGCCCAGCAGGCTGGCCAGGCTGCCGGTGCTGATGGTGCCGGTGCTGGCGCCGCTGCCGGTGGACGTGCCGCTGCCGGTGCTGCCGCCGGTAAGCCCGGTGCTGCCCAGGCTGGTGAAGCTGCCGAAGCCGCCCGCCCCCGTGCCGCTGCGCGTGTAGT
>CAXUGD010000324.1:0-3994 GCA_964250355.1 uncultured Acetobacteraceae bacterium
CTGCCAGCCTGCTCGCACGGCACGCCGCCGGCCTGCTCGGCGCCGCGCTCTACGAGTATCCCGTCTGGGGCTGGAGGCTGCCGCCTCGCCGGCTGCTGCCCACACCCCTGCCGACCGGCTTCCGGCTGGACGTAAGCGGCCAGCTTCCGGCAAAGCGGCGCGCCATCGCCTGCCACCGCTCCCAGTTGGGCCAGGTAATCGAAGACGACCCCGCGGGCTTCACCCTGCCGGCCGACTTCGTGGCACTGTTCACCGGCGCCTACGAGACCTTCATCGCCGTCAAGCCGGCAAGCGCCGTGTGACCGGCGCGTATTCGGCAAACAGCGCGGCCAGCCCATCCTCGGTGGCGGCGCAGCGGCCCCGCTCGGTAATCAGCCCGCTCACCAGCCGGTGCGGCGTCACATCAAAGGCCGGGTTGGCGGCCGGGCTGCCGGTGGGTGTCACCCGGACGGTCGCGACCGACCCGTCCATGGCACGGCCGGTCACCGTCGTCACTTCGGACTGCGCCCGCTCCTCGATCGGGATGTCGCGGACGCCGTCGGCAATGGTCCAGTCGATGGTGGAGGACGGCAGGGCCACGTGGAACGGCACGCCATTGTCGTGAGCGGCCAGCGCCTTGAGGTAGGTGCCGATCTTGTTGGCCGCGTCGCCCGTGCGCGTCACCCGGTCGGCGCCCACGATCACTATATCGACCTGCCCATGCTGCATCAGGTGGCCGCCGGCGTTGTCGGAGATCACCGTGTGGCGCACGCCATGCTTGCCCAGCTCGAACGCGGTCAGCGCCGCACCCTGGTTGCGCGGCCGCGTCTCGTCCACCCACACATGCACGTCGATGCCGGCATCGTGGGCCTTGTACACCGGCGCCATGGCCGTACCCCAATCCACGGTGGCGAGCCACCCGGCGTTGCAATGCGTCAGCACGTTCACCGGCCCGGGCTTTGCGGCCGCGGCCTGCTGGATCAGCGGCAATCCGTGCAGGCCGATCTGCTCGTTCTGCGCCACGTCCTCATCGGCAATGGCCTGCGCCTGTTTGTAGGCCGCCTGCACGCGGTCGGCCTGGCGGGTGTTGCGCAGCACCGTCAGCATGCGGTCCAGCGCCCAGCGCAGGTTCACCGCCGTGGGCCGCGTGGCCGCCAGCATGGCCGCGTCGCGCTCCATCGCGTCGGTGGAGGCATCCGCGCGCAGGCCGCGCGCCAGGCCGTAGGCCGCCACCGCACCGATCAGCGGCGCGCCGCGCACCTGCATCGTGCGTATGGCATGCGCCGCCTCGCGCACCGCCGTCAGCCTCACGATGTCGAGCGACCAGGGCAGCCTGGTCTGGTCGATGATACGCACCGACCAGCGGTCGTGCTCGTCGATCCACACGCTGCGATACGGCGTGCCGTCAATCTTCATCGTCCGGTAATCCCCATCGGCTAGAGCATGATCGCACCAGGTTGACTTCAACCGCGACCAACATGCTCGCCAAAACAAAGACGGAGAGCACGAAAGCTTCGGCTACCAGAAGCTATCGTGCTCTAAATACGCTGGTGCAGCACGCACACCAGGGTGAACAGGCGCCGCGCAGTCTCGAAATCGATGTCAACGCGGCCCTGCAGGCGCGCCACCATCAGCTCGGCGCCCTCGTTGTGCAGACCGCGGCGCCCCATGTCGATCGCCTGGATGCTCGCCTCGCGCCCGTCCTGCACGGCATGCGCGTAGCTTTCCACCAAAAGCTGATAATCCTTGATCAGCCGCCGGAACGGGCCCAGCGCCAGTCCCAGCGCCATCACCGGCGCATCCGCCGCGTCGCGCACGTCAAAGGCAAGCCGGCCTTCGACGATGGACAGATGCAGCACGAAAGGCCCCGTGCAGCCGCGCGGCGCGAACAGGTTTTCCACCGCCAGGTCTCTCACCGCCTGGTCCAGATCGGCTTGCTGCAGGCGCGAAAGCTGGCCGCGTTTCTCGCCGTCCAGGATAACAGACGAGAGCGAGCGAGCGTTGGTGCGCGCGGCCTGCTCAGCCAACGCCGCCCTCATCGGCCGGGTGCATGAAACCGAGCTTCAGCATCAGCCCGACCGTGGTGCCCTTCACCGGGCGCATCAGCAAGGCGGTCAGCGCCAGCGTGCCCGGCACGAAGATCATCAGCTCGGTCGATACCGGCAGCAGAACGAGGCGGTCGGTCGCCACCAGCGCGCCGATGGCCAGGTGCGCCACGATGAACACGGTGAAGTAGGGCGGCGCATCGTCGGCGCGTATCAACCCCAGCGGTGCATTACAGGCGCCACACACCGGAGTTACGCGCAGCCAACCGGCGAACAAGCGTCCGTTGCCGCAGGCCGGGCAGCGCGCCGCCAGCCCACGCCACAGCGCTGTCAGCATGGGCGGCGTGGCAGCACCCACCGCGCGCCTGGCCGGCTGCCACCGGACGGGAGATGAAGCCATGGTTTCCTACGCTCCAGCCTATGTCGCCACCCCTGCGCCGAAGCTGGCCCGTGTCGCCACGCAAGGCAAGCAGGGCGGCCTGTTTTCCGCGCCGGCGCTGCTTGCACCGGCCGGACGCCCACGCCAAACAACCTCGCATGATGGGCGGCCGCAGCACACGCCACCGCTCCGGCTCGGATACGCATCATGCTCATTGCACGCACACACCAAGAGTTGCACGCGGCCACGTCCGCGGTCAGGGCGCAGCACGGCCGGCTTGCCCTGGTTCCCACCATGGGTGCGCTGCACAGCGGCCACCTCTCGCTGCTGGCGCACGCGAAGACTTTGGGCGGCACGGTCGTTTCCATCTTCGTGAACCCGCTGCAGTTCAACCAGCCGGGCGACCTCGCGCGCTATCCGCGCGACGAGGCGGGCGACCTGGCGTTGCTGGCGCAAGCGGGATGCGACGCGGTCTGGCTGCCCGACCCCCACGCGATGTACGGTGCCGGCGATGCCACGCTGGTGACCGTGGGTGGTCCGGCCGAGGGCTGGGAAGGCCGCGAGCGGCCCGGGCATTTTCGCGGCGTGGCAACCGTGGTTGCAAAATTATTCGGCCAGGTCAGGCCGGATAGCGCCTGTTTCGGCGAGAAGGATTGGCAGCAGTTGCAGGTCATCCGCCGCATGGCGGCCGACCTGGCACTCGGCGTTCGCGTGGTCGGCATCGCCACCATGCGGGAGCCCGACGGCTTGGCGCTGTCGTCGCGCAACCGCTTCCTGCAAGCGTCCGAGCGCGCAGCGGCACCCGAACTTTACGCGACGCTCCTGTCTGCCCGAGCCGACCTGAACGCCGGTGCCGACGTTGCGGCAGCGCTGGCCCGCGCACAGGACAGGCTGGGGGCAGCGGGGTTCGGCGTGGAATACCTGGCTTTGGTGCACGGTGAAACGATGCAGCCGGCCGACAGCACCGCACCGGGAACACGGCTGATCGCCGCGGCAAAGCTCGGCATCGTACGGCTGCTCGACAACCTGGCGGTCTGAGGCAGTCCGGACGGCGGCACCCGCACCGGATTTTTGCGGTGCTGCGGCTTGCCCTCGCCGTCGGAACCGCAACGTTTCATCGGTGATTGGCCGACGGTGGTGAAATTCTTCATCGAAATCTGCCGAGAAACTTAATAGTGTCGTCGGCGTGCATTGACATGACTGCGGAATGCGGCCGATAGCGGATGAAGCGCCTGTCTGCGATTCGCAAACACATGATACGTCCGCATGCACGCGCAAACCTGGGAGTGACGTTCGTTGAAGCGTCTCCGCTGCACGATCGCTATGCCGGAAGCCACGGTGGCAGCGATGTTCCATTGCAGCCTTGCTGCCGTAGGTTCTGCATCGTGCCGCCAACCGGCGCGGCCGAACCTGTCCCGCACATCGAATCATCGACCAGGCACGGCATTCCGCATGATCACGAGGAGCAAGCACGATGAGTAGCGACGACACACCAGGCACGCCGCAGCGCCCGGCGCCCAGGCGCGCCAGCACGATGGCGGTGCGGTCAACCACACGCCGCGGCGCGGCCACCGCCGGCCGTACCACGGGC
>CAXUGD010000325.1:0-3957 GCA_964250355.1 uncultured Acetobacteraceae bacterium
CCGCATGGGCAAGCGCCTGCACGGCCAGCTCGCGCGGGCCGCGCTGGCCCGGCGCGACTGGCGCGGCGCGGTCCGCCCCGGCCTGGGCTGGCTCAGCGACCGGGCGGCCGAATGGCTATGCGACTACGGCGAAAGCGTAGGCCGCGTGTCCCGCGCCTTCGTGCTCGTGCTGATCGGCTTCGCGGCGCTCTACTGGCTGACCGGCTGCCTCACGCTGCGCGACGCACCGGTCGCAGGCATGCAGGGCGGACGCGATTTCGCCCCGGTGGACTACCTGCTGTTCAGCCTGGATTCCATGACGACGGTGGGCACGTCGGAGGTGGGCCTGAAGCCCGCCAGCCAGTTCGGCGTGCTGCTGTCCAGCGTGCAGACGGTGCTGGGCACGGTCCTGCTGGGGCTGTTCGGCTTCGTGCTGGGCGTGCGGATGCGGAATTGAGCTAAGCCGCCTGCATCGTCGGAATGCCGTCCACAACGGCCGCCATGGTCCGTTGCGCGACCCATAAATCGCGCGTCATCTGTAGCCGTAACCACAAATCCGCTCCGTTGCCACAGAACTTGCCAAGCCGCACTGCCATTTCAGGCGTGATCGAGGTGCGCTCCGCCAGGATGCCATGCAGGGCTTGCCGAGTGATCCCCAGCTTTTCGGCAGCTTCCGTCACGCCGATACGCAGGGCAGGCAACACATCCTCGCGCAATAGCGCGCCGGGATGCATAGGCTGCCGAGAGGGATCACGCTGGGGATATTCGGTCATTAGTGGTAGTCCTCCAAATCGACGTTTATCACATCCTCGCCGTCCCAGCCGAACGTTACACACCACGGCCCGTTGACATGGACAGTATAGCGAAGAACAGCGCCGCGTAGCCGGTGGAAATTAAAGCCGGGCAAGTTCATGGCAGTTGGTAAGCGGGCGCCGTCCAAAACCTCCAGCCGCCGTTGCAGTCGGTCAGCCAGAGCGGGGACAATCTTCGTTATATCCCCCTTGCACCAGAAGGCCTTCAATGCGCGGCTACGGAAGCTCCGTATCATCACCGGACTGTAAACAGCTAGTTGACTACGATGTCAACAGGCTATTTACATAATGCCTACAGCGTTACCCCGCGCTGGTTCGTATAGATCGCGTACAGCGTGTGCGAGGCGCAGATGAACAGGCGCGAGCGGTTGCGGCCGCCGAATGTCAGGTTCGATACGGTGGACGGCACGCGAATCACCCCGAGCTTGGTGCCGTCGGGCGCGATGCAGTGCACGCCGTCCGCCGCACTGGTCCAGACGTTGCCGTCCTCGTCCACGCGGAAGCCGTCGGCAAAGCCGGGGCTGACTGCGTGGAAGATGCGGCCATCCGACAGGCGGCCGGCGTCCGACACGTCGAACACGCGGATGTGGCGCGGGGCCGCGTCGTCGAACTGGTGGCCGGAGTCCGATACGTAGAGCAACCGTTCGTCGGGCGAGAAGGCGAGGCCGTTGGGGCCCACGAAATCGTCCGCGGCCACGCTCAGCGTGCCGTCGGCGTCCAGCCGGTATAGCGCTGGCGGCAGTTCGGGCGTCTGCTTGCCGCCCTCGTAATCGGTGCTGATACCGTAGATGGGGTCGGTGAACCAGATGCTGCCATCCCTGCGGCACACCACGTCGTTGGGCGAGTTCAGCGGACGGCCCCGGTACGTCGAGGCCAGCACGGTGGTGCTGCCGTCCAGCTCGGTGCGGGTGACGCAGCGGTGCTGGTGGGAACAGCCGAGGAGGCGGCCCTGCCGGTCGCGCGTGTGGCCGTTGGCGAAGCCGGACGGGCTGCGGAACACCGAGACGCCGCCACCCTCCGTCCAGCGCAGGATGCGGTCGCCGGGGATGTCGCTGACCAGCAGGCAATCGTGGTCGGCGAGCCACACCGGACCCTCCAGCCAGCCATAGCCTTCGCCCAGCTTCACCAGCGGCGCGTTGGGCAGCACGAAGGCGCGGAAGCGCGGGTCGATGATGTCGAAACCGTCCATCGGCGCATCTATCTCAGGTGGCAGGGCGAGCGCACGGGCGGCACGTGCAGCTGCACCGTCATCAGCACCGCCGGCACGTCGCCCACCGTGCCCGAGCGGTGGCCGCGCTTGCCGTCCTGCGCCGTGCAACCCTGGTCCTCGCCGAACGAGAACTCGCCGGCACCCTGCTCGACCCGCGTGCCGTCCATGGATTCGATCCACCAGCGGCCGGACAGCACCACGATCCATTGCGGCGCCGGGTTTTCGTGCCACTCGCCCACCCAGCCTACCGGCTGCACGGTGAACACGGGGGTGGCTTCGCTGCGGGGCTGCCTGTTGTTCCATTGCGGCGCTGCGTCGCCCACGCCCTTCAGCGTGTAATCCGTCAGCGCGCATTGCGTCTGGTGGCTTACGCCCTGCTCGTCGGTCCATAGATGCCAGTAGGCGACGCTGGGTTTGGGGCCTGCGGCGTCGGACATGCGCGTGCTCCGGCGGTGATTACGCCGTCCGAACACGCAGGCTGGCCGCGCGTTCCGTCAACCGCACGCGCCGGCCGGTGCCCGTTGCAGCACCATGCCATATAGCCGGAACGCCAGGTGGCGCGGCTCGGCGCTCACGCCCAATTCGCTGAGCGAGCGCGTATCGTCGGTCGCGAGGCGAACCAGCGCCACGCCGCCCCCAAGCCGCGCGGGCCCGAGGCAGAGCGTAAACGGCTTCGGCCCGTCGCCAGGCAGCCAGGTCTGCGCCGCGCCGCCGCCGCCCACCGCCGTGATCCGGTGCTGCGGTGCGCCGGGCACGCCCGACAGCGTCAGGGTCAGTGCCAGCGGACCCGGGCCGGAAGCCGCCGGGTGAAAGGCGATCGTCACGAGCGTGTCGGCGGCCCAGACCCCGTCGGCCTCCGTCTCGTTCCACCCCTCGACCTGGTAGATCACCCCGTTCCCGGAAGCGCCGAAGCGGACGGGGTCGTCCAGGCTCAGGTCGGATGCGCCAAAGGCACGCCCGCCCACTACGCTGCCGCGGCAGAACACCGTGTCGATCCAGTAGGCGCTGGCGGTGCGCAGGCAGGGCGGCGCCAAGGCCACGCCGTGTATGCCCATCTCGGCGCGCACCATGGGATCGATGTCGCTGTCGCGGTTGACCAGCCAGAGCCGGCCGCCCGCCTGGGCCAGCATGGCGTCCAGCCGGCGCTGCAGCACCCCGCCCGTCTCCATCAGGGTGGGAAACAGGTTGAAGGCCAGCGCCGGCCTGGGCTCCGCCACTACCCAGTAGGCCAGCGGCGAGGCCAGCAGCCCATAGATGGCGCCGGGCGGCACGGCTTTCGGCACGCGCGCCACGAAGGGCGTGGACCAGGGGCGATGGAACACGTCGGCAGGCTGCGTGCTGCCCGCCAGCAGAAGCACGACCCCGCCCAGTAGGACGGGGCGGAGCCGGCCCGCCGCCAACCGCCCCGCCACCAGCACGATGGGCACCGCGGCCGCCATCTCCAGCGACACGGCATAGCGCTGTATGGGGCTGAGCAGCATCCAGAACGCGGTTCCCGCCAGCAGCCAGGCCGACAGCACTGCCAGTGGATCGGGCGTCGCGCGCCGCCTTGCCCTGATGGCAAGCACGCCGATGGCGAGCGGCAGGGCGACGATGAAGCGGAGGTCGCGGATGACCTGCTCGCCGGTGCTGTCCGTGCCGCGGGCCAGTGCCCAGGGCAGCCAGGCCGCGTGGCCCACCCCCCGCCAGCGGAATCGCGGGTCGGTGACATCGACCAGGGCGGCCGAGGGCGAGTGGAAGATGGTGTTCATGAACGGGAACACCGGGCTGGCATAGGTGCGCCACAGCATCCACGCCCACGCGCCGTCCGACAGCGCGCCGCCCAGCACCGCCCCGCCGATGACGGCCGGCAACGCACGGAGCGGCCAGCCGGCCAGTGTTCCCGCCACCAGAGCGGGCAGCAGGAACAGTGTGGTGGGCTTGATGCCGACCGCGCCACCCACGGCGAGGCTGGCC
>CAXUGD010000326.1:0-3948 GCA_964250355.1 uncultured Acetobacteraceae bacterium
CTCAATCGGCACCCGCGAGTGGGCGTGTGTCAGTCTTTAGGCGGGTTGGTATTACACGTCGTCATTGCGAGGCCGCTTGGCCGAAGCAATCCACCGTGGGTCAGACACCAGGCCTGGCATGAGGTACGAGAAGCAGCCGGCAACCTACATCATGGCCAGCGACCGTCACGGGACGCTGTACGTGGGCGTCACATCCAAGCTGCTGCGCCGTGTTCACCAGCACCGGGAAGGAGCGTTGCCAGGGTTCGCGTCACGCTACCGGTGCCGGATGCTGATGTCGTATGAGATGCACGCCGACATGTCGGCCGCCATCACGCGCGAAAAGCAGATCAAGGGCGGCTCGAGACTGCGAATGATCGCCCTGATAGAAGCCGCAAACCCGCATTGGCACGATCTTTACGACGGTTTCGTCTGACCTGCGGTGGATTGCTTCGGCCAAGCGGCCTCGCAATGACGGCCGTCAGGTTCTTAAAAAAGAACCGCTTGCCTTGCTTGTCAGCCAACCTTCATGTCCTTCGCCTTGGCTTTCGCCGCCGCAATCCCCTGCTGCAGCGCCGTGGTGTTGCCGGCGCCGGTGTAGAACAGCATCAGCAGCGGCAATTCCCGCAACTGTTCGTCGGTGAACTCCCCGTTGACGATGGCGCCTGCCAACTGGATGGCGATCAGGTCGGAACGGCCGAGCATCGTCGTGGCACCCAGGACCAGCAGCCGCTTGTCGCGCATCGACAGCCCGGGGCGCGACCAGACCTCGCCGAACAGGTGGCGAACGATCTCGCTGACGAAGGGCTCGCCCTCCATGCCCTGCATCATGGCCGACGCGCCCCCGCCATAAACCTTGTCCACGCTGGCCAGTCCCTGCTGCCAGCGCTCGTCTGCCGGGCCTTCGCTCATGTCCATCCTCCTCGTTGCGGTGGGCGTTCAGGCCAGCTCGAGTCCCGTCGTCACCCTGTCCGTCCTGCGCGTGAGCTCGACCAGCGGCAGCGCCACCTGGACGTCGCGTCCGAGGTCGAGGGCCGCGTCGAGATCCTTGTTCATCAGGTGCAGGACGTATTCGCGCATGCGGGCTTCGTCGGGATCGGTCAGCGGGTCGGCGGGCCGGCCCATCAGCATCATCGGTCCGCCGACGCCTTCGGAGCTGTCCTCGATCACCCGCGCCAGTTGGTGCACGTCCACCCCGGCGGCACGTGCCAGCGCGGCCCCTTCGTAGCCGGCGCGCAGGCAGCCGAACACCACAACGTTGCGGGCGATCTTGGCGGCCATGCCGGCACCCGGTCCGCCCATGTGGGCGACCGACTTGGCGAAGCCGTCCAACACGGGCTTGACGCGCGCCAGGGCGTCCTGAGTCGCGCCTACCAGGCACACCAGGCCGTTCTGCCGCACCGTCTGGCCGCCGGTGACCCCGCAATCGACCAGCCCCACCCCGGCGGCATCGGTCAGCTTCCGTATGGCGTCGAGGTCCTTGATCGAGACGGTCGCCACCAGCACGACGTCAAGCCCAGGGCGGGCGGAGGCGAGCACGCCTTGCTTGCCGGTCAGCACGTCGATCGTCTGCTGCGCGCTGACGACGGCGATCAGCACCACGTCGCACTGGCTAGCGAGCGCGGCCGGCGAGGCCGCGACCGGCGGCACGCCTTCCAGTCCCTCGGCCGCCTCGGGTCGTATGTCGTAGACCGCGCCGAGCAGGCCCGCGCGCACCAGGCACAGCGCCACGCCGCTGCCGATGGCGCCCATGCCGATCACACCAGCTTTCATCGTTGCATCCTCATTCGGTTATTGCCGCGACGGCGCGATCCTCGAAGCCGTCGGCCACCAGCAGCGCCGCGCGCAGACGCTGCCGCGCGGCACCGTCCACGCCGGCGCGGTCGAAATAGACGTCCACCGACCCCCACCTGAGGGCTACCGCGTCCAGGGCAGATTCGAGCAAGTCTGGAAACACGCCGATCATCGCCGAAATCGTCGCCTCGCTCGGCACGAAGCCGTAGGTCTTCTGGAACGCGTCCGCGATCGAACCGCCCAGCCGGAGGTTACGGCCGAACACGTCCGAGCGGAGGTAGTCGGCCAGCACTGCCTCGCGCTCCACGCCCAGCACCGTCAGCAGCAGCGCGACCAGGACGCCGGTCCTGTCCTTGCCGGCGGTACAGTGCAGCAGCGCGGGCGTGCCGCCGTCCAGCAGCGCGCCGACCAGCGTGCCCATATACGGATGCAGCGCGCCGGGGATCGCCGCGTAGTTCGCCTTCATCGCCGAGAGGGCGGCGGCCCCGCCGGCATCGTCGCGCAGCGCGGCCCAATCGGCATCGCCCTGCGCGCGCAGGTCGTTGGTGATGTCGAGCTCGAGCAGCCTGGCCGTGCCGCACCAGTCGTTCGGCGCGGCCTGGCGTTCGACCTCGGCCCGCAGGTCGCAGACCAGCCTGAAGTCCAGCAGCGACAGTTCTTGCCGGTGCTCGAAGTCAAAGCTCGCCGGCCCTTCGGAACGGTACAGCACGCCGTAGCGGACGTGCCGTCCGTCCGACGCGGGCAGGCCGCCGAGGTCGCGGAAGTTGAGCCGGGACAGCGCTTCGGTCACGCCAGCGCGCTCGAAGCCGACGTGTCGGGCGCGGACGCGTCGGGCGGGAAGCGTGGGATGGCCGAGCGCAGCTGCGCCAGCATGGCGGGCGCCATCCAGACGTGCTCGACGTAGTGGCCGAGCCGGGACCGCTCGTCGGTGTAGAAGAAGCGCAACGTGTCGCCGAGCTGGCCGCGGAAGACGACCGGGTGCGCCGACGGGTCGATCGAGGCCGCGTGCGCCTCCCAGTTCTCGATCGGTCCTTCGACGCGGATCGCCACGTGGTGGAACCTCACCTGCAGTTCGGGACCGCCCGACAGCAGCTCGGCGAACATCGGCGCGGTGTCGCCGACCGGCTCGATCAGCTCGATCTCCGACCCGCCCACCTGCGACAGCGCGATGCGCAGCCTGGGGCCGTCCGCCGCGCCGACGCCGGTATCGACGTTGTCGAACACGAGGAAGCCCGGCGCGTCGTAGTCCCGGCGGAACATATCCACCGCCCGGTCCAGCGCGTTCGTCACGTAGGCGACCTGGTGGTGGACCGCGTTGCTGCGCGCGAACATGGCAAGCTCCGGCCCGGCGCGACCATCCGCCGCGGGAGGCGAAGTGCTAACCGGCTGCGGCGAGACAGCGATCCTATCGGAGGATGGGCGATTTAGAACAAGAGTTCTTTGCTTCTTTCTTTCAAGAAAGAAGGCCTTCTTTTCTGAGAAAAGAAGCAAAAGACTTTTATTATTTTAGGTGCCTGCTGTGGAAACGCCATGTGCTTGTCTGACAGGCGTGGCGGTTAGTTGGCGGACATCTTGCCGCCGTCGATCACCAGCGTATCGCCGGTGTGGTACCGCGCCGCGTCGCTCGCCAGGTAGACGACGGCCCCTTCCAAATCCTCCGGCGTGCCCGCGCGACCCAGCGGCGTTTTGGCTTCGACGGCGCGCGTGATGGCGCCGCCGAGCTCCGGGTCGGCCAGCGTCATCTCCGTGTGGATGAAGCCGGGCGCGATGACGTTGCTGCGTATGCCGTAAGGTCCGAGCTCGGCGGCCAGCGTCTTGGACAGTGCGTTCAGCCCGCCCTTGGCGATGGCGTAATGCGCCATGGTCGGGACGCCCTGGAAGATGGCGCCGCTGCCGCACAGAATCAGCGAGCCGCCCGGGTCGCCGGCGCGGGCGCGTTCGACCATGTGGCGGGACGCCTCACGCAAGGTGAACACCGCGCCGTGCAGGTTCACGTCCAACAGCGCGCGGTAGGCGTCGCCCGCCATGTCGGGAAACGGCGCCTGGCTGGCGATGCCGGCGTTGGCGACCACGATGTCGATCCGGCCGAACGCGTGCAGCACCGCCTGCACCCCGAGGGCGACGGCCTGTTCGTCGCGCACGTCGACGGCGTACGCCTCCACGCGGGTGCCGAAC
>CAXUGD010000327.1:0-3947 GCA_964250355.1 uncultured Acetobacteraceae bacterium
GGACCGCGCCACGGGCGCGCCGGTGGTCATCGCCAGCACGGAGGGCGGGGTGGAGATCGAGGAGGTCGCCGCCCATGCGCCGGAGAAGATCCTGCGCGTTGCCGTCGATCCGGCTGCGGGCCTGTTCCCCTACCATGCGCGCAAGCTGGCCTTTGGCCTGGGGCTGACCGGCAAGCAGGTCGGCGCGTTCGGCCGGTTCGTCGATGCCATGTACAAGGCCTTCGTGTCGCTCGACTGCGCGATTGTGGAGATCAACCCCCTGGTGGTGACCGGCGCGGGCGAGGTGGTGGCGCTGGATGCGAAGGTCAGCTTCGACGATAACGCGCTGTATCGCCACGGCGAGCTGGCCGCGCTGCGCGACGAGGCGGAGGAAGATCCCAAGGAGCTGGAGGCCGCCCGCTTCGACCTGAACTACGTGGCACTGGACGGCGTGATCGGCTGCATGGTGAACGGCGCGGGCTTGGCGATGGCGACCATGGACATCATCAAGCTGTACGGCAGCTCGCCCGCCAACTTCCTGGACGTGGGCGGCGGCGCCACGCGGGAGAAGGTGACGGCCGCCTTCAAGATCATCCTGTCCGACCCGAACGTGGAGGGCATCCTGGTCAACATCTTCGGCGGCATCATGCGCTGCGACGTGATCGCCGAAGGGGTGATCGCGGCGGCGCGGGAAGTCAGCCTGAACGTGCCGCTGGTGGTGCGGCTGGAGGGCACCAACGTGGCGCTGGGCAAGGAGATCATGGCCAAATCCGGCCTGCCGATCATCGCGGCCGACAACCTGGCCGACGCCGCCCAGAAGATCGTGCGCGCCGTGAAGGACGCCAGCTGAGATGGCCATACTGGTCGATCGCCACACCGCCGTCATCACCCAGGGCTTCACGGGCGCCCAGGGCACGTTCCACTCCGAGCAGGCGATCGCCTACGGCACCCGCGTGCTGGGCGGGGTCACGCCGGGCAAGGGCGGCAGCCGGCACTTGGGCTTGCCGGTGTTCGACACGGTGGCCGAGGCGCGCCACGCCACCGGTGCCGTGGCCACGGCGATCTACGTGCCGCCGCCCTTCGCCGCCGACGCCATACTGGAAGCCATCGACGCCGGCATGGAGTTGATCGTCACCATCACCGAGGGCATCCCGGTGCTGGACATGGTGCGGGTGAAGCGCGCGCTATGCGGCAGCCGATCCGTGCTGGTGGGCCCCAACTGCCCCGGCGTGATCACGCCGGACGCGTGCAAGATCGGCATCATGCCCGGCCACATCCACCGCCGCGGCAAGGTGGGCATCGTCAGCCGCTCGGGCACGCTGACCTACGAGGCGGTGGCGCAGACCACGGCGGCGGGCCTGGGCCAGAGCACCTGCGTGGGCATCGGCGGCGACCCGGTGAAGGGGCTGGACTTCATCGAGGTGCTCGAGATGTTCCTGGCCGACCCCGAGACCGAGAGCATTATCATGATCGGCGAGATCGGCGGCGCCAGCGAGATCTACGCCGCCGAGTTCCTGGCGCGCGAGGCATCCAAGAAGCCGGTGGTGGGCTTCATCGCGGGCAGCACGGCGCCGCCGGGCCGCCGCATGGGCCATGCGGGTGCGGTGATCAGCGGCGGGCGCGACACGGCGGCGGCCAAGTTCGAGGCGATGCGGCTGGCCGGCATCCACGTGGCAGAAAGCCCCTCGGCTCTTGGCAGCACAATGGTAGCGGCGCTGAAGGCCTAGCCATGCTCGCCACACATTGCAGGCAATTTCATTGGGACGACACCGTCGCATAAACCTATTTTCGCCATACCGGGCGTAGAAACAGGCCCAATCGAATAGCGGAGAAGTCGGCCGATGCCCGGCGTGGACATGTTTGCAACGGCGCTGAACGGCGCCAACGCCGCCTTTATCGGCGATCTCTACGCCCGCTGGGTCGAGGCTCCGGGTTCGGTCGATCCCAGCTTTGGCGAGCTGTTCGCCTCGTTGAACGACGAGGCGCGCTCGGTGCTGACCGATGCGCTGGGCGCGTCCTGGGCGCCGCGACCCTCCAGCCTGGTGGATGCCGAGGCGCCGGCGGCCCTGCCCGAGCGTCGTGTTGCCGGCGAGACGGCGGTGCGCGCCGCCACGCTCGACAGCATACGCGCGCTGATGATGATCCGGGTTTACCGCGTGCGCGGCCACCTGGAAGCGCGGCTGGACCCGCTGGGCCTGCAGGTGCCCAAGAGCCATCCGGAGCTCGACCCGCGCAGCTACGGCTTCACCGAGGCGGATTGGGACCGGCCGATCTTCATCGACCGCGTGCTGGGCCGCGAGACGGCGACCCTGCGCGAGATCATGGACATCTTGCGGCGCAGCTATTGCGGGCCGATCGGCGTGGAGTTCATGCACATTCAGGACCCCGAGCAGAAGGCCTGGATCCAGCGGCGGATCGAGGGCGCGTCCTGGGTCGGCGCCTTCGATGCCGAGGCCAAGCGCACCATCCTGAGCCAGCTCACCGATGCCGAAGGGTTCGAGGCGTTCTGCCAGAAGCGCTACGTGGGCACGAAGCGTTTCGGGCTGGAGGGCGGCGAGGTGACCATACCCGCGCTGCACGCCATGATCGAGACAGTGGTGGCGCAGGGCACCAAGGAGGTCGTGATCGGCATGCCGCATCGCGGCCGGCTGAACACGCTGGTCAACATCGTGAAGAAGCCGCTCTCGGCATTGTTCAGCGAGTTTGCGGGCGCCAGCTTCAAGCCCGACGACGTGCAGGGTTCGGGCGACGTCAAGTACCACCTGGGCACCTCCACCGACATCGAGATCGGCGGCCGCATGGTGCACCTGTCGCTGCAGCCGAACCCCTCGCATCTCGAGGCGGTCGATCCGGTGGTGGTGGGCAAGGTGCGCGCGCGCCAGGACATGGCGGGCGACATCACCACCCGCCGCAGCGTGATGGGCATCCTGCTGCATGGCGACGCGGCATTCGCGGGCCAGGGGCTGGTTT
Source organism: uncultured Acetobacteraceae bacterium (assembly GCA_964250355.1). Lineage (GTDB taxonomy): Bacteria > Pseudomonadota > Alphaproteobacteria > Acetobacterales > Acetobacteraceae > BOG-908. Next base: position 2,950 of record CAXUGD010000327.1, read on the forward strand.
ACGAGACGCTGGCCATGAGCCAGCTGTTCGGCTACCGCACCGGCGGCACCATCCACGTGGTGGTGAACAACCAGATCGGCTTCACCACCCTGCCGGCGCATGCCTATTCCGGGCTGTACTGCACGGACGTCGCCAAATCCATCCAAGTGCCGATCATCCACGTGAACGGCGACGAGCCGGAGGCGGTGGTGTTCGCATCCCGCATGGCGGCCGAGTTCCGCCAGCAATTCGCCACCGATTTCGTGCTGGACATCGTTTGCTACCGCCGCCACGGCCATAACGAGACGGACGAGCCGGCCTTCACTCAGCCGATCATGTACCGCGCCATACGCGGCATGAAGACCACGCGCGCGCTGTATGCCGAGCGCCTGGCGCGCGAGGGCGTGGCCAGCGAGACCGATGCGCAGGCCATGTGGGACAGGCTGTTCGAGCGCTACGACCAGGCGCACCAGGCCGCCCAATCCTACCGCGTGAACAAGGCGGACTGGCTGGAGGGCAACTGGCGCGGCCTGAAGACCGACGAGGCGCAGGACGAGGCGGAGGAGGCCACCGCCGCCAGCGCCGCAGACCTGGCTGCGGTGGGCCAGGCGCTAGCCACCGTGCCCGGCAATTTCGACCTGAACCCGAAGATCGCGCGCCAGCTCGAGGCCAAGCGCGCCATGATCGAGACGGGCGAAGGGGTCGATTGGGCGACGGCGGAGGCGCTGGCTTTTGGCACGCTGCTGCTGGAGGGCCACCACGTCCGCCTGTCCGGCGAGGACACCCAGCGCGGCACGTTCAGCCAGCGCCACGCGGTTCTGATCGATCAGAACAACCAGAACGAATACGTGCCGCTGAACAACATCCGTCCGAAGCAGGCGCGGATCGAAGTGTTCAACTCGCTGCTGTCCGAAGCGGGCGTGCTTGGCTTCGAATACGGCTACTCGCTGGCCGATCCCTGGACGCTGGTGCTGTGGGAGGCGCAGTTCGGCGACTTCGCCAACGGCGCGCAGGTGATC
>CAXUGD010000328.1:0-3946 GCA_964250355.1 uncultured Acetobacteraceae bacterium
GGCCCTGACCCCCGCCTCCCGCCGCCGGGCCCCCACCCGCGGCAGCGCGGCGGGGCCGCGGCTGGGCCTGGGGGCGGCCGTCTCCTGCGGCCTGGTCGGCGGCAAGGCCATGCTCGACCTCGATTACGGGGAGGACAGCAGCGCCGAGGCCGACGCGAATTTCGTGCTGACCGAAACCGGCATCGTGGAGATCCAGGGCACCGCCGAACAGGCCCCCTTTGCGGAGGTGCAGTTCCTGGAGCTGCTGCGCCTGGCCAAGCTGGGAACAGCCCGCCTGTTCGAGGCGCAACGCGCCGCCCTGGCCTGACCGGCAGCCGCCATGAACCGCCTGCCCCGCTCCGGCCGCGTGGTGCTGGCCAGCCATAACGGCGGCAAGCTGCGCGAGATCGCGGCGCTGCTGGCCCCCCACGGCATCGAGATGGTGTCGGCGGGCGAGCTCGGCCTGCCGGAGCCGGACGAGACGGAGCCCGACTTCGCCGGCAACGCCAGGCTGAAAGCGGTGGGGGCCGCCCGGGCTACGGGGCTGCCCGCGCTGGCCGACGATTCAGGGTTTTGCGTGGCCGCCCTGGGCGGTGCGCCGGGCGTGCTCTCGGCACGCTGGGCGGGTCCGGGCAAGGATTTCGCCGCGGCCATGGCGCGCGTGCGGCGCGAAAGCGCCAGCTCTGCGGACGAACGGGCCTGGTTCGTCTGCGTGCTGAGCCTCGCCTGGCCAGACGGCAACTCGGCCAGCTTCATGGGCCGGGTGGACGGCATGCTTGCCTGGCCGCCCAGGGGCACGCTGGGCTTCGGCTACGATCCCATGTTCGTGCCGCTCGGCGGCCAGCAGACCTATGGCGAGATGCCGCCCGAACGGAAGCACGCCGACAGCCACCGCGCACGGGCGATGGCCCAGCTGGCCGCAGCCTGCCTACCCCCACGCTCGGAACGCACGCCAATATAATGAGAGAGGGCGAGATCCGTCCCTTGACCGGCCTGCGCGGCGTGGCCGCCCTGGTCGTGATGGCCTACCATTTCGAGGTCGTGCCGCACATTGCACGCGCCGAGCCGCCGTCGATAGGCCCGGGCTATTTGATGGTGGATCTCTTTTTTGTTCTATCGGGCTTCGTCATGGCCCGAACCTACGGGGCCGCGTTCAGCACCGACATGTCGTGGCCGCGCTACGCCGCCTTCCTGGAAGCGCGCATTGCCCGCGTGTGCCCGTTATACGCGCTCGTCTGCATGACTGTATTCGTGCTCACCGAGCTACATGTCACTACGAGCGCCTCGTTTCCGGTTCGCGCGTTCATCGCCAACATGCCCATGCTCGAAAACCTCGGCGCGGGCTGGCTCGGGCCGGGATTTGCGGAGTACCTCGACCCACCGAGCTGGTCCATCAGCACCGAACTCGGCGCTTACCTGCTTTTCCCTCTCCTTGCGCTGGTCACGCTGCATCGATCGGCCCGGGTGGCCCTCACGGTTCTCGTCCTGTGCGCCGCAACCGTGCTCTGGCTCGCCGCCATGCCGCTTGCGTGGCGGCATCAGCCTTTCAGCGGCGACACGCTCAACATCAGCTCAGGCGAGACGTTATGGCCGCTGGCGCGCTGCCTGGCCGAGTTTTCCATAGGCCTGCTCACCTACCGTGTCGCCGCCAGTCTTGGCGCAAGACGGTGGACAAGCGGAGACGTGCTGCTCGTCGCCGCGCTCGCATCGGCTTGGCTGCTGTCGGAAGGCGACGTGCTGGTGGTGGCGCTTTTCCCCGTCTTGATCCTGCAGGTTTGCGCGAGAGCAACGCCGCTCGCGCGTCTCCTGTCGTCGGTCATTCCCTATCGCCTGGGCGAGTGGTCCTACGCAATCTACCTGTTGCACTGGCCTGCGCTCGACCTGTTGCGGCTCATCCAGCCGCAGTTACGACGCTTGGGACCCCTTTACGCCCACGAGGCTGCGCTGGCCGTCATCGCGGCGGTCGTCGTCCTCTGTTCCGCCGCGGCCCACGTCTTGGTAGAACGGCCGGCAAGAACGTTCCTGCGCAAGGTCTTTCATCGACGTGCACGTCCCATCCAGCTAGAGCCGAGCGCACCTTGATGTGAAACCGAACGCATCGCCATGCGGCGATTTCCTATCGGCGCGATCGCCGAAGAACCGACGTCAGCAGGTTGAACACGATCCGCACCAGCCCCGTCTGCGCCACCACGCGCGTCGCCGGCGCCACCAGGGCCGCCATCGTCAGGCTCTGCCGCGCCTGCTCGATGCTCAGGTCGCGCACGCGGCGCGCCTCCTCGGCAACCGGGTCGGCGATCTTGCCCAGCGCAAACATGCCGAACACCGCCGCCGGAATGAGGTCGAGGACGGTGACGATGAAAACGGACAGCAGCGGCGACAAGCCCGCCCACTGCTCCAGCGCATCGACGATCAGCACGTGCACCAGGACGAGCACGGCGACGGTAAACACCGCCGCCACCGCACCGAAAGCCGCACGCCGCCCTATCGCCGTCAGTTGGCGGCGAAGCAGCAGGATTTCCGACTGGAAGGCCAGCCGGGCGAGGCGGACGGTGCGCATGTGCCGGCCCTACTTGGTGATGCGGCCGAACAGGAAGCCCACGGCGGCCGCGACACCGATCGCGATCAGCGGCTGGTCGCGCACGCGCTCCGATACCATTTCGGCCCCATCCTCCGTGTAAGCGCGGGCGCGGCTGGCAACGTCGCTCGCGCGCTGGCTGGCGTCGGAGAAGGCGGGGTTCACACGCTCCTGCATCAGCTGGTTCACCTGCTCGCGCAGGCTGCGAATCTCGTCGCGGGCGTTGTCAGACACGGCCATGGTCGGGCACTCCTTGGGTCGATGTTCGGCGCGGACACCCTAGAGCAGGGCATCATCGGCCGGTCAAACGCCACCCGAGGGGCGCCAGTTGCCATGCAGGATCGCGCAGTATGGGTTTAGCGGCGGCCCCGATGGGCCTGACCGTGTCGGGCCTGACCCGCAAGCGCGGCCGCACCGCCGTGCTGGACGGGCTGAGCCTGTCAGCCGGCCCGGGCCTGCTGACGGCGGTCGTAGGACCCGCCGGCAGCAGCAAATCCGTCCTGTTGCGCACCCTGGCCGGCTTCGAGCGGGCGCGCGGCGCCATCATGCTCGACGGACAGGACATCGCCCGCCTGCCGCCGCATCGCCGCGGCTTCGGCCTGGTGCAGCAGCCCGACATGCTGTTCCCGCATCTGACCCTGGCGGACAACGTGGCATTCCCGCTGCGCCTGCGCGGCGTGCCCCAGCCCGCGCGGACCAGGCTGGTGTCCGAGATGCTGGACTTGCTGGCACTCGGCCCCTGGGCCGGCCTGATGCCCCACCAGGCCGGCCCGGCCCTGTGTCAGCGTGCCATGCTGGCGCGCGCAGCGGTGTTCGGCCCGCGCCTGCTGCTGCTGGACGAGCCGTTCTCCGCCCAGGATCCCGCGTCCCGCAGCGCTCTGCTGGCCGGCCTGCGCCGCGTGCACCAACTGCTGGGGACCACCACCCTTCTGGCGACGCGGCATGGGCTGGACGCGCTGGCGGTGGCGGACCGGGTGGCCGTGCTGCGCGCCGGCGCCCTGGTGCAGCACGGCACCCCGCAGGAGGTGTTCGACCGTCCGCGCAACGCCTATGTCGCCGGCCAGTTGGGCGAGCAGAACCGGCTGGCGGGACAGGTGGAGGCCGTCGATGACGATATCGCCCTGGTGCGCCTGACCTGCGGTCCGCTGGTCGAGGCCCTGCTGGGCAAAACCCTGCAGCCCGGCGACCCCTGCGTGGTGATCCTGCGGGCCGACCGCATCGCCATCGCCCCCGTGCCAGCCTCCGAGATGGGCGAGGCGGCGATCGACGCGCGGCTGATCGAGGCGCAGTTCCTGGGGGAGGCCTACCGCCTGCGCCTGCTGATCGGCTCCGGCGCCGAACTGGTCGTGCGGCGCCCGGCGGCGGCCGGGCTGCGCGGGCTGGCGCCAGGCC
>CAXUGD010000329.1:0-3940 GCA_964250355.1 uncultured Acetobacteraceae bacterium
GCACGGCTCCATCCACGAGATCGACGGGCCGGAGTGGGACGGGTGCGCGGGCCGGACGCCTGGTCGCCTGCGCGCCGATGTATGCCAAGGGCCACAGCTACGGCGAATACGTGTTCGACCACGGCTGGGCGCGCGCTTTCGAGCAGGCGGGCGGCAACTACTACCCCAAGCTGCAGGTCGCCTCGCCCTTCAGCCCGGTCACCGGCCCGCGCCTGCTGATTCGCCCCGGTACCGAGCTGGGCGCGGCAACGCTGGCATCCGCCCTCAGCCAGGCGTGCCGGGAGCTTCAACTGAGTTCGGTTCACGTCACCTTCTGCACGCGCCCGGAATGGGAGGTGCTGGGCGATGCGGGCTGGCTGCAGCGGCTGGGCGTGCAGTATCACTGGCACAACGACGGCTACGCGACCTTCGACGATTTCCTGGGCGCGCTGAACGCCCGCAAGCGCAAGTCGCTGAAGCGGGAACGGCGCGACGCCAATGCCGCCGGCCTCGTGTTCCAAACGTTACGCGGCGCGCAGATCGAACGGGCGCACTGGAAGGCGTTCTACCGCTTCTACGAATCCACCGTGGACCGCAAATGGGGCAGCGCCTACCTCACGCAGAAATTCTTCCCGCTGCTGTCCGAGCGCCTGGGCGACCGCGTGGTGCTGATGCTGGCCGAGGCGGGCGGCAAGCTGGTAGCCGGCGCGCTGAACCTGGCCGGGGCGGACACGCTGTACGGCCGCAACTGGGGCTGCATCGGCGACTTCCCGTTCCTGCATTTCGAGCTTTGCTACTACCGTGCGATCGACTACGCGATCGAGCACGGCCTGCGCACCGTCGAAGCCGGCGCCCAGGGCGAGCACAAGATACAGCGCGGCTACCTACCGCGACCCACCTACTCCGCGCACTGGATCGCCAACCCGGGCCTGCGCCGCGCGATCGGCGAGCACCTGGCCCGGGAACGCCCGGCGATGGAGGCGGAGATGGCCGCGCTGATGGAGATGTCGCCGTTCCGGCAGGAGAGTACTACACCATAACCGATGCCGCCCGGCGTCCCACGCCCCAGGGCCGCTAGCGCCGTTCGGTGATGCGCACCGGCATGCGCTCATAGCCTTTTACGAAGGACGAATACACGCGCCGCGGCTCCTCCACTACCTCGATGCGGCCGAAGCGGGCCAGGATTTCCTCCCACATCACGCGCAGCTGCAGCTCGGCCAGCCGCTCGCCCAGGCAACGGTGCAGGCCGAAGCCGAAGCTGAGGTGCTTGCGCGGCCGCGCACGCTCGATGTCGAACGCGTCCGGGCGCTCGATGGCCTCCTCGTCGCGGTTGCCGCTGACGTACCACATCACCACCCGGTCGCCGGCGCGTATCTGCTGGCCGCCGAACTCGATGTCGCGCGTGGCGGTGCGCCGCATATGGGCCAGCGGCGTCTGCCAGCGGATGATCTCGGGCACCATGTTCGGCACTAGGCCGGGGTTGCCCAGCAGCTTGGTGTACTGGTCGGGAAACCTGTTCAGCGCCAGCACGCCGCCGGAGATCGAATTGCGCGTGGTGTCGTTGCCGCCCACGATCAGCAGCACGAGGTTGCCCAGGAACTCCATGGGCGTCTGGTCGCGGGTGGCCGGCGAATGGGCCATCAGCGAGATCAGGTCGCCGGTGGGCGGCGCGTTCACCCGCTGGTTCCACAGGGCGGTGAACTGCAGCAGGCACTCGAGCAGCTCGGCCTGGCGCAGCTGCTCCGTCTCCACGATGCCGGTGCCGGGGATGGCGGTCGCCACGTCGGACCAGCGGGTCAGCTTGCGACGCTCCTCCTGCGGAAAGTCGAACAGGGTGGCCAGCATCTGCGTGGTCAGCTCGATGGCGACCGTCTCCACCCAGTCGAACACCTCGCCCACCGGCAGGCGGTCCAGTATCTGGCCGGCGCGCTCGCGTATCAGAATCTCGAAGCGGGCCAGGTTGGTGGGGGAGATTACCGGGTTCACCGCCGCGCGCTGCAGGTCGTGACGCGGCGGGTCCATGGCGATGAACATGGGCATCACAAAGTCGGCCTCGGGGTCGCGTATGGCGATGCCGCCGCGATAGGCGTCCGACGAGAAGGCCTCGTGATTGGCCTCCACCTGCATGATCCCCTTGTATTTGGTGATCGACCAGTAAGGCCCAAACTCGCTCTCGCGCGTGTAGTGCACCGGCGCCTCACGCCGCAGCCGCTCAAAGAACGGCCACATCGCATCCTGCTGGAACAGCGCGGGCTGGCCGGGATTCAACGCCTCGATCGGCAGGGCGTACGCGTCCGTCACCAACGGCGCCGCCGGGTTGAAGGCCATGTCGTCCATGAAGGCCGCTCCCTGTTTTCGGAAACGCTAGCACAAACTGGGTTAACAGCAATCACTTATCGCCGGAGGGCTCCGCCGGCACCGCCTTGCCGCCCGCCTCCTTCTTCACCGAGTGCCGCAGATCGACATCGGGCGTGGGCAGGGTGTCGGCGTAGGTGGTGCCGTTCCACACCCAGCGGTCGTGCCCGTGCACCAGCAGGTCGTGCATGCCATGGTGGCTGCGACGCGACAGCTTGATCGGCCCGCTGATCGAGTCCATCACCTTGGTCCAGCCCTCGCCATGCTTGACATAGACGGAGGTGGAGCAGCCGGCCGAACCGCAGAACGAGGCCGACTGCACCTGCACGAACAGCGCCGCCGGCGCCTTCGGGTTGGTGGACAGGTGCGCCGAGCCCACCAGCATCACCGGCGGGTCGCCCTCCTTGCGCGACTGCTTGAGGTCGGAGGCGACCAGCTGCATGGCCGTCGTCTCCAGCGCGCTGCCGGGCTGGGTGGTCAGCGCCACGGTGGTGTCGGCCGGGGCCGCGGCGGCCAGCAGCAGTACGGCGGCCAGCACCGCCGGCAGGCGCCGGTCAAGCATGGTTCTGTTCATAGTGCTCCGATCGCATGGCCATCGCTTCCAGCCGGGACTCGTTCTGCTTGACGAAGCGTAGCACCAGAAACACCACGCCCACCGTCACCAGCCCCAGCACCAGCTGGAACGGGCCGGACAGCCGGCGGGCCGCATCGCCCAGCGCGTAGCCGAACAGCCCGTGCAGGCAGGGCCAGGCGACGCCGCCCACGACCGTCCAGGCAACGAAGTGCCGCCAGGGCATGGCGCTGGCGCCGGCCAGCAGGGCGTTGAAGCTGCGCAGCACGCTCACGAACCGGCAGAAGAACACCACCTTGCCGCCGTGCTGGCGGAACAGGTAACGCCCCAGCGCCAGCCGCCGGGCCGAAAGCCCCACCCGCCAGCCATGCCGCGCCAGCATCGGCGCGCCGATCACCCGCCCGACGGCGAAGCCCACAAGGTTGCCGATGATGGCGCCGGCAATGGCCGCGGCGATCACGGGCACGATGCCGATGCGGCCGGTGGTCGATGCGTAGATGGCGGCACCGAAGAAGATCGTCTCGCCGGGCAGCAGCAGGCCGGCGCATTCCAGCGCGACGGCCAAGGTGATCACGCCGGTGCCGTATTCGCGCAGCAGGTGGTCGGCAAAGTGGATCATCGGGCCAGCCTAGCGCGGCTGCACGCGATGGCAACGCGCTTTGCGGCAGCCGCGGATCACACGCACAGGCCCAGGCGGTACAGCCGGGTTTCGCGCATCGGCCGGTCCTCCAGCTCCAGCGTGGTCGGCACCACGTAGCGCGCGATCTCGTGCAGGCCGTCGGTCGGCAGGTAGGCGCGGCCGGGATCGGCAATCCACACGGCGGCGCCCGCCGCCGCCATGCCGCGCAGCCAGGGCAGGATGTGGCGCGCCATGGGCGCCTCGTAGCACACGTCGCCGCACAGGATCAGGTCCCAGCGGCACGCCGTGCCCACCAGGTCGCCCGCCAGCGCTTCCACCGCCAGGCCGTTGGCGGCGGCGTTCAGCCCGATGGCGGCCACCGCCAGCGTGTCGATCTCGGCCGCCTCTACCTGCGC
>CAXUGD010000330.1:0-3928 GCA_964250355.1 uncultured Acetobacteraceae bacterium
GCCACGCTGTCCTGTGTCACCACCACCTCGCGCGGCTGGAACACCGCCGCCGGTATGTTGTTGTAGGCCGTCAGCTGGATGGGGTCGATCTGCACGGTCAGCGCGCCGCCGGCCACGCCGGCCGCCCCCGCGTGTGCCAGCAGCGTGCCGTCCAGTGCCACGCCGGTGAACGACCTGGCCGAGATGGCCCCGGCAGCCCCGGCCAAGACTACGGGGTGCGCCTGCGGCAACAGCGCGCCGGTTAGCAGGTCGGGGATCACGTCCACCTCGGCCTGCGACCCGTCAACGTCCAGCGTCGCGCCGGGCCGCACGATCACCTGCGCCCAGGTGGACAGCGCCGGGTCGGTCACGGTGTAGCCGCCGAGCGCGATGGTGCCGCCCGCCCCGGCCTGGCCGAAGCGCAGGCCGTTCGCATCGGTCTGCACCACGGCCTGCCCCGAAGCGTCGATCAGGCTTCCGTCGCCGATCCAGACGGACGTGCCCGGGAGGAACTCCGAGGCGAGGAGGCTGCCGACCGCGCCGGGGTTGGACTGGTAGGGATCGTAACGCGTGTTGGCCACCGAGATGGTTCCGCCATGGGCGGTCAGCGTGCCCAGCACGGTCACCTGGTCGTAGGCGGCCAGGGTGATGGACTGCCCGGGATCGACGGCGATGCTGCTGCCGGCGCCCACGCTCAGCGCGCCGCCGGTGCCGCGCGCGGTGTGGTTGGGGTCGATGGAGGACAGCAGCGCGATGCTGGCGCCCGGGCGCTCGGCCAGGGCATCGGTGCCGCGTGTGGGCGTGTAGAGCTGCGGCAGCACCACGCTGTAGGCGGTGGACGGGTCGCCCCCGGTCGGCACGGCCAGCCCGGCATCCAGCACGTAGATCGGCTCGGCCACGGTGATGCTGGTGCCGGGCAGCACGTCCAGCGCCGCCGTGCCGTTCACCTGGTAGCGCGCGAACCCGGTGGAGAACAGCGCCGAGTCGAGGTTGACGGTCAGGAAGTTGCGCACCGGCGCCCCCGCCGGCTCGCCGATCTCGAACACCGGCGCCGTCAGGCTCAGCGTGCCACCGCCCTTGCTGCCGTAGCCCACGAAGTCGGACTGGATCGTGACCGCATCCTCGCGCACCGCGCCCGAGCCGCCCGCCACGCCCGCCACCTGCGAGGGCAGCAGCACGTCGGCCACCACGGCCACCGACCCGCCGGTGCCGGCCAGCGTTCGGCCGCCGGCCAGGATGGCCCCGCCGGAGGAGACATCGATCGTGGAGCCTGCGGCGAGGTTCAGCCCGTCCGAGCCGATGACGGAGACGGTGCCGCCATTGACATGACCCAGCCCGGCCACGTGCACGGAATCGGCCTGCGCGTTTGTCCACACGCCACGCGCGTCCAGCACGGCGCCGGGGGCGAGCGCGATCAGCGTCTTGAAGGCAACCGGCACGTGGAACAGCTGTTCGGGCAGCGTGATGCTGCCGCGGCGGGCGGTCAGGGTGGCATCGACGGCGATGCTGCCGCCGGTGAGCGAAATGGGGCCGCCATCGGCCACCGCGACCGGCGCCGCCACCGTGATGCTGCCGGCCGTACTGAGCGCGATGCTGGCAAAGCCGTCGGCGGTCAGCGCCGGGGCGTCCACCGTCAGCGTGCCGGCCGCCACCGGCGCCGGCGTGCCGGAGGCGGTGCCCGCCGACGATGCGGACGGGACCGGGGCGGAGAGCGGTGCGCCAGGGGTGGACTGGAAAACGACGTTGCTGAGGTTCGCCGTAGGCTGCAGCGCACCGGCCAGGTAGTTGCCGATGGCGAGCGACCCCGCCTGCGGCGCCACGGTCTGTGCCAGCAAATAGGGATCGGTTACGGCGGAGGGGCGCGGGCCCGTCTGGTAGGCGCCGTCCGTCACCCCGGCATACACGTCGCCCGCGAGCGAAGCCGATCCGGCGTTAACGGTCAGCCCGCCCGCGTCGCGCCCCACCGTGTAGCCGGGGTCGGTGATCGTGGCCGGCGTCAGCAGCGGGTTGTTCCACACGTTCACGATGTGCCAGCGCGCGTGATCGACAACGAAGCCGCCGTACACGCCGTCATAGACCAGGCTGGCCGGCGCGTCGTTGACGTTATAGACGGTGCCGTCGGCCGCCACGACGTAGGTCTGGTCCACCTGGCCGGCGGCGTAGCTGACCGAGCCGCCCTCGATGTTGACCACGGAGCCGGGCTGCGTCACCACGCTTCCCGCCAGCGTGGCGGTCAAGGTGGAGCTCGTCTTGTAGTCGTACTGGTGCTGCACGGCCTGCAGCGTCACCTGGCCGCCGATGGCCGTCAGCTCCTCGATGCCGTGCGGCACCTGGCCGATGAAGCCGCCCACCTCGATCAGCCCGCCGGGCGTGTAGATGTTGCCGGCATACGGGCCGCTCGCGACCTCCACCAGCGTGCGCTCGTCCACATAGACGTTCGTGCCCTTCAGCGGGCCGGTGCGGGCCGCCGGCGTATCGCGCAGCTGGAAGGGCTGCACGTTTACCAGCAGGTCGTTGATGCTGGCGGGCAGGACCGCGTCCGTGCTGCCGGAGACGTCCAGCGTGGCACCGGTCTCCAGCACCACCTGGCTGCCGCCGCCGATGGCGACCTGGCCGCCCGGCGCCTGCACCAGGGCGCCGGCGCCCACATCCACCGCGCCGCCAGTGGAGATCTCTACCCGGCTCTCGCCCAGCTGGTCGGCCAGGATGTCGTGGTTGTTCAGCTGCGGGTTTGCCGCGCTGCCGACCTCGTTGCCCACGGCGCGGCCGGCCGATGCGTTCAGGATGGCGCTGTTTGCGACGTTGGCCTGGCGCGCGCTGTCCAGTTCGGTGGCGCCGTCATCCTCGGGCAGCACCTCCGTCAGCGAGCCGGGCGCCAGCGTCACGCTGGACGTGGGATCGGTACCGTTGTCGGGGGTCAGGAAGTGGATGGTGCCGCGGGTGTTCACGGTCGTGGTCGATAGCAGCACGCCCGACTGGTCCAGCGCGTGGCCGGCCATCGTAATGTCGCCCTGGTCGGCCACGATCAGGCCGCTATTGGCCACGCTGCCGCTCGTGAACACGCCGCCCACCGGCGTGTTCGTGGTCGCAATCTCGCTGCCCAGCGTGGTCGAGGTCGTGTTGCCCGTCGTGACCGAACCGGAATAGCCCTGCCGCAGGGTGAAATCCGTGCCGCCGGCGAGGATCGTCTGGCCCTGGGGCGTGCCGATCAGCCCGGCGTTGCTGACGTTGCCCCCCAGCAGCATGACGTAGCCGCCGCCATTGGTGCCGGCGGGCGCCAGCGTCTCGATGGAGGCGCCGGGATCGACGGTGATGCGGCTGGCAGCGATGCCGTTGACAAAGGTCGGGTTGTAGAACGTCTTGATGCCGGTTGCCGCATTCGTGGCCGTGGCCACGGCGCCGTACAGGTCGAAGCTCGTCAGGCCCGATTGCGTGGTGGAGAACTGCGTGGCGGCGATGTCGGCGGTGGCCGCGATCAGCGACCCGACATTGACGGTGGAGCCCGCGCCAAAGGCGATGCCGTTGCGGTTCAGCACATACACCTTGCCCTGGGCACGGATGGCACCCAGGATCTGGCTGCCATTGGCCAGCGGATCCTGCACGGTGTTGATAACCACCCAGGAACTGGCCAGCGTGCCGCCCGCGCTCTGGTCGAAGGTCAGCGTGGTATGGGCGCCGACGTTGAAGGTCTGCCAGGTCAGCTGGGCCAGGGGTGCGGTCTGCTTCACCCTCACGGTCACGCCCGACGGCGCGGCTGCCACGCCGCCCGGATTGGCCGGGTCGTCCGGAGTCAGCGCGCCCTTCCACAGCGCGTTGCCCGAGGCCGCACCGGGGGCGGCCTGAAGGCCGGTGCCCGCACCGTAGCCATCGACCACGATCGGCGAGCCGCGGGCCGGCCCGGGCCCCGCCGCCCCCGCCCCCGCGGGGGCGACCCGCCGCCCAGGGGCCC
>CAXUGD010000331.1:0-3652 GCA_964250355.1 uncultured Acetobacteraceae bacterium
CGGCCAGGCGCTGCGCCGCGTCTGGTGCCAGCGCGCCCTCGCGCACCAGCGCGCGATAGGCGGCCAGCGGGCCGGCATCCTGCGCCGCGACGGGGTGGGCGAAAGGCGGTTCTGGGTGGTCCATGCTGCCCCGCGCCATAATCCGGGCGGGACCGGGAGGCAATTGCGCTACCGTGATCAATCAAACGCGAGCGTTAATCCGGGCGAAGTACTGCGGCGTTAGCTTGGTCGAATAACAAATTTCGACCGTATCCGAGAGAGCACACATGACGCAGGCCGCCAGAACCGTTGCCGCTTTCCTTGCCCTGGCTTGCGGTGCTGGGCCTGCGCTGGCGGCCACCTCCCATATGCCGGCGCGCAAGGCTTTCGTGGCGGCCCCGGCGGAGCACCCGCAGGGCTGTTTGGGCGGGGCCGGCCTCTCACATGCCGCCTACCTGCCGGAAGCTACCGGCAAGGTGGCCGGCTGCGGCCACCTTCTTTCCACGGACACGTTGATGACCGTGCATCGTTGGGACCGCACCTAGGCGCCTGCCGCCCCCGGTGCTTGCTGCGGCACGGCCAGAGTGTATCTGACGGCGCATGACAGCCTCATCTCCCTCCGATGCCGATACGCTCGAGCGACCTGCCGGTGATCGGACCCTGTTCGACTATGCGGCCCTGGCAGCCACGCCGGTGTCCACCGACCCGTTCGCCCACGTGGTGGTGCCGGATTTCCTGCCGCCGCACGCCTTGGCGCGCGTCCATGCCGAGCTTCCCGTCTCGGACCGTGGTGGCTCGTTCCCTCCCGGATCGCTGAAGCTGGGGCCGCTCGCCCGCGCGATGATGGCCGAGCTGGAAGGGCCGGTGCTGCGGCGGGCCATCGCCGAGAGGTTCGGCCTCGACCTTCACGACGCACCGTCCATGCTCACGGTCCGCCTGGCCACGCGCGAGAAGGACGGCCAGATCCACACCGATTCGGCGGCCAAGCGCGTGACCGCGCTGCTCTACCTAAATCCGCCTAGCCCCAGCTTCGACGGGCAGGCCGGCTGCCTGCGCTTGCTGCGCTCGGCGACCGACCTGGAAGACTTTGCCGTGGAGGTGCCGCCTACCCGCGGTACGTTGTTGGTGTTCCCCAACGGCTCCAACACGTTCCATGGCCACCGTACCCATGTGGGCCCGCGGCACTCCGTGCAGCTGAACTACATGACGAACGACAGCCGGGCGCGCAGCGAACTGCGCCGGCACCGCTTCAGCGCCATCGTCAAAGGCCTGTTGCCGCGCCCGTAAGCCGGTGGTGTGATAGCCCCAACCACAAAATTGGGGAACACGTCCATGCCGAACCGGATACCGCCTCGCGCGGCGCTCGCCGCCAGCGCCGCCTTGCTCGCCGCCAGCGCCGCCGCAGCACCAGCACCGTCGTCTGCGAAGATCCGCTGGGACACGTATGGCGTGCCGCACATCTACGGCCCGGACGTGATGACGGTGGAGCGCGGCCTGGGCTACGCGCAGATGCAGGCGCAGGCCGAGACGATGCTGAACACGGTGGCCCGCGCCCGCGGCCGCGCGGCCGAGTATTTCGGCCCCGGCCCTGGCGGCGAGAACATCGTCAACGACACGAACGTGCGCACCTACGGCATCCCCGGCCGCGCGGCCGACTGGCTGGCGCGCGGCGGCAGCGAGCAATCCGCCATGCTGGCCGCCTTCTGCGCCGGTGCCAACGAGTATGCCCAGCGCCACCCCAACGAGATCAAGCCCGCGCTGCGCGCCATCCTGCCGGTCGTGCCCACCGACATCACGGCGGCCGAGCAATACACCATCTGGTTCACCTTCATTCCCAACCAGGACAATATCGGCGGCGGCAATCCCTACTCGCCGGGCCTGCTCGTCTCCACCTGGCTGGCGGGCGGCATCAAGGCGGCCAACGCGGCCGCGCGCAACATGGTGCCCAACGGCTCCAACGCCTGGGCGCTGGCACCGTCGAAGAGCACCAGCGGCAACGCTATCCTGATGGGCAACCCGCATCTGCCCTGGGGCAACAACCAGCCCGCATCCGGCCTGGGCATCTATCAGTGGCTGGAGGTGAACCTGGTGGTGGGCGACCCGGCCGCCCCCACGCTGAACGCAACCGGGGTCACCTTCGCCGGCGGCTCGTTCATCGGCATCGGCTTCAACGACTACCTGGGCTGGAGCCACACCAACAATACCATCCAGGCCAGCAACCTGTACCAGCTCCACCTCGACCCCACCGGCACGAAATACGGTTTTGCCGGCCACCTGCTGCCGTTGAGCGTGCGCACCGACCATATCCTGGTACGCCGCGGCGACGGCACGGTGGAGCGTCGGCCGATCACGGTGCAGTCGAGCCTGCACGGCCCGATCGTGGCCACCAGCGCCGACGGCCGCACGGCGCTGGCTTTGCGTGTGGCCGGCCTGGACCAGCCCTCGCTCTCCACCCAGTACTGGCACATGATCGAATCCACTAGCATGGCCGATTTCGTGGCGGCCGACTCGATGCTGCAGATGCCGTTCTTCAACGTCATCTACGCGGACCGCGGCGGCAACATCATGTACAAGTTCGGTGGCCGACAGCCGGTGCGCGACGGCGGCAGCTGGGGCGACTACAGCGGCATCCTGGACGGCGGCGACCCCGCGAAGCTGTGGACGCAGACCTTCACCTGGTCGCAACTGCCGGGTGCGGTGAACCCGCCCGGCGGGTTCGTGGCCAACAGCAACAACCCGCCCTGGACCAGCGCCTTTCCGCAGCCCGCAAGCCTCGACCCGGCCAACTACCCGGCCTACGTGGCGCCGCAGTTCATGGATTTCCGGCCACAGCACGGCGCCAGCTTCCTGCTCTCGCAGAAGACGTTCACCGTCGATGAGGTGCTGGCGGGCAAGATGTCCACGCACATGACGCTGGCGGACCGTGTGCTGCCCGACCTGATCGCGGCGGCCAACGCGTCCGGCGATCCGGTGGCTGCCCAGGCCGCCTCCGTATTGTCCGCCTGGGATCGCACTGGCGACGCGGCCAGCGTGGGCGGCGTGCTGTTCGAGAGGTGGTGGGACTTGGTGGTGGCCGACGTGGCCGCCGGCAAGCTGCCGGCCGACCGGTCGGACGATTTCTACAGCCCGCACCCGCAATTCGCGACGCCGTGGGAGCGGCACCACCCGTTGACCACGCCCGTGGGCCTGGCCAACCCGGCCCAGCTCGTCCCCTACCTGACGACGGCAGCCAACACCGTGCAGGCCGAGTTTGCCTCCCGCGGCGGCATCAGCGTGCCCTGGGGCGCCGCCCATTTCAGCGTGCTGGGCTACCACGACGGGGCCAAGCAGCTCGATTTCTCGTTGCTGGCCAACGACCCGCAGAGCGGCGCCGACGACCCGTTCGGCCCGATCCGCGTCACCAACCCGTTCTACGTGCCGGCGTTCGGCGAGTACATCACCATCGGCGGCGACGGCTGGGTGCAGCTGGTGGAGTTCACGCCGCAGGGGGCCAACGCGCAGGTGCTGTTGGATTACGGCAACTCGTCGCGCCCCCACTCGCCCCACATCACCGACCAGCTGCCGTTCTTCGACAGCAAAACCCTGCGCCCCGCCTTGCGCACCCTGTCCGCCGTGGAGGCCGCGACGGTGAGCGTGGACAGCTACTAGCGCGGTCGCGGCCGGGCGATATTTT
>CAXUGD010000331.1:3662-3924 GCA_964250355.1 uncultured Acetobacteraceae bacterium
GTGGTGTTGGTTGCACCGCTCTTCGGGGGGTGGGGGGGGTGTTTTTTTTTGCCCCGGGCGGGGGGGGGCACGGGGTGGGTGCGGGTGGACTCGCGGAGACGTTTGGGTGGGGTGACCCGGACTGGCGTCCGGGCTACGGAAATCACAAGGGTTACGGGGGGCGGGTGCTTCTTGGGTGCGTGTTGCGCCACACCGCTAGCAGCTGCGCCTCGTTTACTGCGGTGTAACGCTGGGTGGTGGATAGGCTGGCGTGGCCCAGCAG
>CAXUGD010000332.1:0-307 GCA_964250355.1 uncultured Acetobacteraceae bacterium
ATTTGGCGGGCGGCGCGGAGGGCGTCGGCCATCAGCGTGCCGCGGCCGGGGCCGGCTGCGGCCAGCAGCACCGGGCTGGGCGCACCCATCGACTGCCAGACCACCGCCGCCCAGGCGCCCAGCAACTCGCCGAACACCTGGCCGATCTCGGGCGCGGTGGTGAAGTCGGCGAACGGGTCGCACCGGGCGTAATAGGCGGCGTTGGCACGGGCCATGAAGGCGTCCAGCCGCTCAGACACGTGCGGCCTGGCCCTGGGCCGGCCTGGACAGCGGCGCCGGCGCGCGGGGGGTGGGGCAGGCGCTCCGC